>JAJQDV010000041.1:0-8298 GCA_021202015.1 Clostridiales bacterium
GCGGACGTGATACCTCCGAGATTTATCAAAGATTGCACTGATCTTAAGGCAGAGATTACCACGATGCCGGGAAAGTATCGCTACAGCGTGAATACCATGGGAGAAAAGCTTGCATCACTTCAGGAGGCGGGCGTCCGTTCGGTGATGTTCTTCGGTATTCCGGAGCGGAAAGATGAGGTCGGCAGCGGCGCTTATGACGCGGACGGCATTGTACAGAAGGCGCTGCGCCGCGCACGGAAGGATTTCCCGAATCTGTATCTGATCACGGATGTCTGTATGTGCGAGTATACCTCTCACGGACACTGCGGTGTGCTTCGCGGGCGCGAGGTGGATAACGACCGGACATTAAAGCTTCTGGCGCAGACGGCGCTTTCCCATGCGGAGGCGGGCGCCGATATGGTGGCGCCATCCGATATGATGGACGGCCGTGTGGCGGCGATCCGCGCGATTCTGGATGCGCACGGATACCTGAATACGCCGATTCTGTCCTACGCGGTAAAATACGCATCCGCATTTTACGGTCCGTTTCGGAATGCGGCGGGCTCTGCGCCGTCCTTTGGCGATCGCAAAAGCTATCAGATGGATTATCACAACAGCCGCGAAGGTGTAAAAGAGGCGCTCCTGGATGTGGAGGAAGGTGCGGACATTATCATGGTAAAACCGGCGATGTCCTATCTCGATATGGTGGCGAGGATCAAAAGCGAGGTGCATGTGCCCGTGGCCTCCTACAGCGTCAGCGGCGAGTACAGCATGATCAAGGCCGGTGCGCAGCTGGGCTATATCGACGAGGAAAAGATCGTCTGCGAGACGGCGGCGTCCGCGTTCCGTGCGGGATGCGATCTCTATCTGACCTATTTCGCGGAGGAGATCGCCGGATATATGCGGGAGGGGAAGATCGGATGACAATATCGGAACAGTTATACGAGCGT
Source organism: Clostridiales bacterium (assembly GCA_021202015.1). Lineage (GTDB taxonomy): Bacteria > Bacillota > Clostridia > Lachnospirales > Lachnospiraceae > Eubacterium_I. The sequence goes on from JAJQDV010000041.1 coordinate 930, forward strand.
GCAAAAAGAGTGATTCCGGGCGGCGTGAACAGCCCGGTGCGGGCCTTCGGAGCCGTTGGGCTTACGCCGCGGATGATCGCCTCCGCCGACGGCGTGCACATCACGGATGAGGACGGCAATGAATATCTGGATTTTGTCGGTTCCTGGGGACCGATGATCCTGGGGCACAGCCATCCGGCGGTACAGAGCGCGGTAATCCGTGCCGTAAAATCCGGCCTGAGCTTCGGCGCCGCCACAAAACGCGAGGTGGAGATCGCAGAGCTGATCTGCGCTTCCGTGCCGAATATGGAGATGATCCGCATGGTGAATTCCGGCACCGAGGCGGTGATGAGCGCGATCCGGGCGGCGAGAGGATTTACCGGGCGGGATAAGATCATAAAGTTCGCGGGATGCTATCACGGGCACTCCGACGCGCTCCTGGTGCAGGCGGGCTCCGGCGTCATGACGGCGGGCATTCCGGACAGCGCGGGTGTTCCGGACGGCTGTACGAAGGATACGTTTACGGCGGTTTATAATGACGCGGAATCAGCCGGACGGCTTTTCAGGGAGTTTCCGGAGGAGATCGCTGCGGTGATCGTGGAGCCGGTGGGCGCTAATATGGGGGTCGTTCCCCCGAAAGAAGGATTTCTGGAGTCGCTTCGCGGCCTTTGCACCGAGTACGGAGCGGTGCTGATCTTCGATGAGGTGATCACGGGTTTCCGGCTTGCGTTCGGCGGCGCACAGGAGTATTTTGGTGTTGACGCGGATCTGGTTACCTACGGAAAGATCATTGGCGGAGGAATGCCGGTGGGCGCCTACGGCGGGAAGCGCGAGATCATGGAACAGGTAGCTCCGCTGGGACCGGTCTATCAGGCGGGAACCTTAAGCGGCAATCCGGTCGCCATGGCAGCGGGAATGGCGCAGCTGAAAATGCTGAAGGAAAACGACTGGATCTATGAGGAACTGAATCGTCTTGGCGAATGGTTTTTCGGTGAAATGAAAAAGATTGCGGATCAGTCGCGCATTCCCGCTACCATCAACGCCTGCGGTTCGCTGGGCTGCGTCTTTTTTACGGACAGGACGGTGGTGAACTATGAGACCGCAAAGACCTCCGATACAGAAAAATACGCAGAATACTTCCGTTATATGCTCGAACGCGGCGTCTATCTGGCGCCCTCGCAGTTCGAGGCGATGTTTTTGTCGGCGGCGCATCCTGATGAGGAACTGCGGGACGCGCTGGAACTGACGCGCGGGTTTTTTCTGGGGGAAGAGCAGGAAACTCTCAGGAATGAATCCGGTACGTATAGCAGAATTTGACACTACCTTTTCCGGTGAGGGTGCAGGCATGTTTTTTCCGCTTTTTGTAGATTTGAGTAATAAAAATATTCTGATCGTGGGCGGCGGCGCGGTCGCCGACCGGCGCGTACACACGCTGCTTCCGTTTGCCGGAGAGCTGACAGTCGTTTCTCCGGAATTTACGGAGGGATTGAAATATCTGGCACAGAACGGTCAGATTCAGATCACGGAACGTACCTTTGAGCCCGTCGATATTACCGGACGCGATCTTGTTCTGGCAGCGACGGACGATAACGCGCTGAACCGGCAGATCGCGGCGCTTTGCCGCGCCCGTGGGATTCCGGTCAATGTCAGCAGCGACCGGATGCTCTGTGATTTTCAGTTTCCGTCTGTCCTGACGGACGGGGAAGTTGTGATCGGGATCAACGCATCCGGGGAAAATCATTCACTCGTAAAGGAAACCCGGAAAAGACTTGAAACGGTTTTACATTCAGAACAGGAGGCATAGGTTATGATCGATTTACTGGATTCACACGCGCATACCGTCGCCAGCGGGCATGCCTACAGCACGATGAACGACATGATCGCGGCGGCGCAGCGGAGGGGACTGGCGCTTCTGGCACTGACGGAGCACGCGCCGGACATGCCGGGCACCTGCTATGACGGATATTTTTACAATTTAAAGATCCTGCCCCGGAAAAGAGGCGATCTGTGGACGCTGTACGGCGCGGAACTGAACATTCTGAACCGGAACGGGGACGTAGATCTGGAGGAGGATCTCTGCCGGACGCTGGATGTGGTTATCGCCAGCATACATCCGCCCTGTTATCATGAGGAGGATCCGGAGGCGCATATGGAGGCGTTTCTGAATATCATGGAGAAACCGTACATCAATATCATCGGACATCCGGACGACAGCAGGTATCCGGTCGATTACAGGCGGCTGGCAGAGGCCGCGAGGGAGCGTCACAAGCTGCTCGAGGTTAACAGCAGCTCGCTCGCGCCTACGACCTTCCGTCAGAACGCGCGGGAAAACTACAGGGAGATGCTTCGCTGGTGCAGGAAATATGAGACTCCCGTCATTGTGAATTCGGACGCTCACGCGGATTTCCTGACCGGGGAGCACAGCAGAGCCCTGGCCTTGCTGGAAGCGGAGAATTTTCCGCCGGAGCTGGTGGTGAACACGGATCTTGAGACTTACTTTTCTTATATCAATTTTTCGCCGGAAGGTTTTTCAGGGAAAGGATAATACATGTCTCTCATATTTTTTGATATAGACGGTACGCTCTGGGACAGAGAGAACGTCATCCCTGCCAGTACAAAGGAAGCGCTGCGCCTGTTAAAAAAGAACGGACATCAGATCTTTCTCTGCAGCGGAAGGACGCGCGTGTTTATCCGGAATGAGGAGCTGCTTGCGCAGGGGTTTGACGGGATTTTGTGCGGCTGCGGCACACACATCGAGTATCGGGGAAAGGATATTTTTTACAAAAAGCTGGACACGGAGCTTCTTGCGCGCTCTGTGCGGATTTTTTACGACTATGACATGCCGATTGTCATGGAGGGAAAGGATACGCTCTATATGGACGCGGATTTCATCGGCAGGGATGCGTACGGGCGCTTTCTGCTCCGGACCATGAAGGATTATATCCAGCCGGTCCGTGACAATGAAAAAAACTGGGAGGCGAGTAAATTCTGCGCTTTGATCGGCGGCACGAAATACCGTGAGGTCACCAATGCGCTGCAGGACGAGTATCATTTCCTGGTGCACGGAGACTTTGTGATGGAGGCTGTGCCGAAGGGCTGTTCCAAGGCCACGGCTATCGCTGCCCTCTGCGGGCGGCTGGGAGCGGACAGACAGGACACCTGGGCGTTCGGGGACAGTGCCAATGACCTGGATATGCTGGATTATGTCAGAATGGGCATTGTGATGGGGAACGGCAGTGAGGAGGCGAAGGCGCACGCCGATTACATTACGGACGATATCCATGCGGACGGTATCTATAACGCGTGCAGGCATTTTTCGCTGATCTGATACAGTGAGAGATTACCCGGTAAAAAATTGAAAAAATGAGAAAATGAGAGAAAAGAAGAGTAAAAATAAGGTACTATCGGATATAATGAGTATAAACAGCTGTTAATTCATTTGCGAATCGGGAGTGAAATCACTATTATATTCCCTAACGATTAGCACTCAAAACAAATGAGTGCTAACAAATCTAAAACTGCATATAATTTTTATCTAAGGAGGATGTATCATGAAATTAGTACCTTTGTGCGACAGAGTTGTATTGAAACAGTTGGAAGCGGAAGAGACGACGAAATCCGGTATCATTCTGACCAGCTCCTCACAGGAGAAGCCGCAGGAGGCTGTAGTCATCGCGGTCGGACCGGGCGGACTGGTAGACGGAAAACAGGTGGAGATGCATGTAAAAGAAGGGGATAAGGTTATTTTCTCCAAATATGCGGGCAATGAGATAAAATTAGAAGGCGAAGAGTATATGATCGTAAAGCAGAGCGATATTCTCGCGATTGTAGAGTAGAAGTAACTATTCAGAAATAAAGGAGGATTTTCATCATGGCAAAGGAAATTAAATACGGCACAGAGGCCAGAAAAGCACTGGAAGCAGGTGTAGACCAGCTTGCCGATACCGTCAGGGTTACCCTGGGACCGAAGGGAAGAAATGTTGTACTGGATAAGTCTTACGGCACACCGCTGATCACAAACGACGGTGTGACGATCGCGAAGGACATCGAGCTGGAGGACGCGTTTGAGAACATGGGCGCCCAGCTTGTGAAGGAAGCCGCCACCAAAACGAACGATGTGGCAGGCGACGGCACGACGACAGCTACCGTTCTCGCGCAGGCGATGATCAAAGAAGGAATGAAGAACCTTGAGGCAGGCGCGAATCCGATCATTATGCGTCGTGGCATGAAAAAGGCGACGGACGCCGCGGTGGAAGCGATCGCTTCCATGAGCCAGAAAGTCAACGGAAAAGACCATATCGCAAAGGTTGCCGCGATCTCCGCGGGCGATGAGGCGGTAGGCACTATGGTAGCGGATGCGATGGAGAAAGTGACCGGCGACGGCGTTATCACCATCGAGGAGTCCAAGACCATGCAGACCGAGCTTGACCTGGTAGAGGGCATGCAGTTTGACCGCGGTTATATTTCTGCGTATATGGCAACCGATATGGATAAGATGGAGGCGAACCTCGAGGAGCCGTATATCCTGATCACGGATAAGAAGATCAGCAATATCCAGGAGATTCTTCCGCTGCTGGAGCAGATTGTCCAGGCGGGGAAGAAACTGCTGATCATCGCGGAGGATGTTGAGGGCGAGGCGCTCACCACCCTGATTGTCAACAAGCTGCGCGGTACATTTACCGTAGCTGCCGTCAAGGCTCCGGGCTATGGCGACAGGAGAAAGGAAATGCTTCAGGATATCGCGATCCTGACCGGCGGCCAGGTGATTTCCGAGGAGGTCGGACTGGAACTGAAGGAGGCCACCATCGAGATGCTCGGCCGTGCGAAATCCGTGAAGGTTCAGAAAGAGAATACAATTATCGTGGACGGCGAAGGCGATGCGGCAGCGATTCAGGCAAGAATCAGCCAGATCCGCTCTGAGATTGAGAACACGACCTCCGATTTCGACCGTGAGAAGCTTCAGGAGAGACTGGCGAAGCTGGCAGGCGGCGTAGCGGTCATCCGTGTAGGCGCGGCCACCGAGGCGGAGATGAAAGAGAGCAAGCTCCGTATGGAGGATGCGCTCGCGGCTACCAAGGCAGCAGTGGAAGAGGGAATCATCGCCGGAGGCGGTTCCGCGTATATCCATGCGGCCAAAGAAGTTGAGAAGATTGCGGAGACACTTGAGGGCGATGAGAAGACAGGCGCGAAGGTCATCCTCAAGGCACTGGAAGCTCCCCTTTACTATATCGTGGCGAACGCGGGACTCGAAGGCGCCGTGATCATCAATAAAGTTCGTGAGTCAAAGCCCGGTATCGGTTTTGACGCCGCGAAAGAGGTTTATGTAGACATGGTAAAAGAGGGAATTCTCGATCCCGTTAAGGTGACCCGGAGCGCGCTTCAGAACGCCACCAGCGTAGCGTCCACTCTGCTCACGACAGAATCCGTCGTCGCAGAGATCAAAACCGACGCTCCCGACATGGCCGCAGCCCAGGCCGGCATGGGAGGAATGATGTGATCGCTAAAAAGCTTCGGCGCGCGTAAAAAAAAGAGAGAATGCCTCAGCGGAAATTTATTTCCGGCTGAGGCATTCTCTCTTTTTCTGGACGGATGGTTTCGTTTCACTTATTCTTCACAAAATGTTCTTCTTTTCTTCCCGAACCTATGTTATACTATAACCAAATATGCAATTTTCACCCCATGATTTTCATATCCAAAGCATTTGACTTCTGTTACTTTACGAAAGGATCCGACCATGATACGAATCTGTTTTTTTAAAAAATTAACTGCCGCGCTTCTCACACCGGCTCTCATCGTTACTTCTTCTTCCGTCATTTTAGCGTCAGATTCCGAATCCGAATCCATTGAGGCACAGTCGGAATCCGCGTTTGCCTCCTCTTCCGGGACAGACGCTCCTTATGTGGAGGGCGAGATCCTGATCACATATCAGGACGACGTATCGGAGACACAGGTTGAGGACGCGGTGGAGGCGCAGGACGGAGAGATCGTGGAGGAGGTAGCCGATCTCGATGAGGAGACGGTGGCTCTTGTATCCATTTCGGAGGATATGACTGTTTCCGAAGCGGTGGAATCCTATCAGTCCGATCCGGCAATCGCTTACGCGGAGCCGAATTATATCCTGGAGATTTACGACGATGAGGAGACGGAGGATTCGGAAAGCACGGACAATCAGTGGTATCTGGATTACGTTTACGCGCAGGAAGCCTGGGAGTCTCTGTCAGGCGTGAGCGGGGAGGCGGTCCGGGTGGCGGTCATTGATACCGGCGCGGATCTCACGCATGAAGATCTGGCCAATGTTATCAATACGGAATTGAGCGTGGAGATTGTGAGAACCATGCGGCGTCCGTGGTCTTATTCTTATTCGACCATTCAGCTTCGGGGCGACGGGTATCTCAATGGCTCCGATACGCAGAACAGTTCCACGACACACGGAACGCATGTGACCGGGATTCTCGCAGCGGAATCCGGAAACGGCGTAGGGATTCAGGGAACGGCCAGCGGCGGGACGACCCCGGTCAGCAATCAGATCCTGGATCTTGTGGTGATCGATGCCTTTGCTTCTCAGGACAGCACCGGCGAGGATGTGGCTTCCGTGTCGGAAATACTTTACGCAATGCAGTACGCGGATGATATCGGCTGCCGGGTCATTAATCTGAGCATGGGGACGACGGGAGAGAGCTCTTCGCTGAAGGCCATGTGTACGCAGCTGTACGAAGACGGAATCGTTCTCGTGTGTGCGGCCGGAAACAGCAACAGCACGGAGGCTGTCTATCCGTCTGATTATGACACCACGATCAGTGTGATCAACATTACTTCCGCGGGAGAACGGAGCAGCTCCTCCAGTTATGGCGATGCAAAGGATCTCTCAGCGCCTGGATACCGGATTTACAGTACGCTGAACGGCGGAGGGTACGGTTATCAGTCGGGTACATCCATGGCGACGCCGATCGTCACCTCTGCGGCGGCGATGCTGCTGTATGCCGATTCCGATCTGGATCCCTCAGAAGTGAAAACGATTCTGTGCGAGACGGCCACGGATCTCCTGGACGAGGGAAAGGATGAGGAGACCGGGTACGGCGCCGTGAATATTCTGGCCGCGGTAGAATCGGTACTTCCCGAGCAGGAGGAGTCGGATGATACAGAAGCGTATGATTCCGGTGAGACTGACGACGCGGAGAACGGATCTGATGAGGGGGATGGCTCGGATGAGGAAACGTCGGAGGATTCACAGGGAGAGGAATCGGACGCCGGGACTGCGGATTCTCTGGCGGTGCGCCGCGGAAACACGTATTACTTTTTGTATTCGCTGGATTCAGACGAAGCGGATCTGATATTGAGTTACGGAACATCCTCGGATGAGGTGTATATCGGTGACTGGGACGGCGACGGG
>JAJQDV010000041.1:8398-27872 GCA_021202015.1 Clostridiales bacterium
GGATACGCTGTGTGTGCGCAGGGGGAATCTGTACTGTTTCCTGAATTCATTTGAAACCGCAGAGGCGGCTCTGGAACTCTATTACGGGAAATCGGACGATACGGTTTATGCGGGGAGATGGCAGTGAAAAATAAATACGCGTTTGGCATTGATGTCGGCGGAACTACGGTAAAGCTGGGATTTTTTTCCGCTGACGGGGAACTCCTGGACAAATGGGAGATCTCGACGGATACGGCCGACAGGGGAGGCCGTATCATTCCCGATATAGCCGCTGCCGTAAAAGCAAAGATGGGGGCGGCCGGGATTGAGAAAAGCGATACGGTCGGAATCGGAATCGGCGTTCCGGGTCCGGTGGATTCAAAGGGCCGTGTTCTGGGCTGTCCGAATCTCGGCTGGGGCACATTTTTCCTGGAAGAGGAGGTCGCGAGGAAAACCGGTCTGCAATGCAGGGCGGGAAATGACGCGACGGTTGCGACACTTGGCGAGATGTACCGGGGCAGCGCGAGAAACTACCGGAATCTGGTCATGCTGACTCTGGGAACCGGGATCGGCGGAGGCGTGATCATAGACGGGCAGATTGTACCGGGAACCTTCGGGGCGGCCGGTGAGGTGGGACATATGCCGGTGAACGACCGGGAAACCGCTGTCTGCGGCTGCGGGAAGAGGGGCTGTCTGGAGCAGTATGCCTCCGCAAACGGATTTGCGCGTGTGACCCGGCTCTGTCTGGAGCAGAGCGCGGAGGATACGGTGCTGAGAAAGTGTGAACGCATAACGGCAAAGGATATTTTTGACGCCGCGAAGGCGGGAGACGGATTTGCGCTTCGCATGGTGGACAATCTCGGAAAGACCCTCGGGAGAGCCTGCGCCGTGATTGCCGGAGTGGTGGATCCGGAGGCGTTTGTATTCGGGGGCGGAGTTTCCCGGGCCGGCACGATCCTGACTGATGCCGTCCGGAAATATTACGGGAAGTACGCGTTTCGCACGGGCGCTGAGTTTGTACTCGCGGAGCTTGGAAACGACGCGGGCATTTACGGCGCCGTGAGGCTTATCCTGTCCGAACAGCAGCTCTGAATAAGCAAAAAGAGGTTTACATCGAGGGGCAACTCATGTATAATCATACAGTAAAAAGCGGGTTTTTGCGGACTTTTTGCAAGCCCGCTGTTACTATTCACAGCCATTGAAAAAACAAGCAGATTCGTCGTGGCCCAGGCCACCATCTCTTGCCGCGATGCGGCAATTCACCTTGTGCTTGCACGTAAGAAGCTGGTTATTTTTTCAATGAGTCCTGTGAATCAGGAACGCCACCCACATAAGCAAAAAAATGAGCAGCGTTTTTTGCTGCGTCAGACGCGTAGCGGCTGCTTTTGCGCATGTGAGGTGGCGGGCTGTGAATAGTAACAGCCCGCTCTTCTTTTGTGCGAATGCCATATTGACAGGAGGAATGTAAAATGGTAAAGGCAGTTGTCGGTGCAAACTGGGGTGATGAGGGCAAGGGCAAGATCACGGATATGCTCGCCCGCGAGGCGGATATCATCGTTCGTTTTCAGGGAGGCGCGAACGCGGGTCATACGATCGTGAATGATTACGGAAAGTTCGCGCTTCACACGCTTCCGTCTGGGTGCTTCTACGGTCATACGACCAGCGTCATCGGAAACGGCGTCGCGCTGAATATACCGGTTCTTTTTGAGGAGATTCAGAATATAGTAGACCGTGGGGTACCGATGCCTAAGATTCTGGTGTCGAACCGGGCGCAGATGGTGATGCCGTACCATATTCTGTTTGATCAGTATGAGGAGGAGCGCCTGGGCGGAAAGTCCTTCGGATCGACGAAATCCGGCATCGCGCCGTTTTATTCGGATAAATACGCGAAGATCGGTTTTCAGGTGAGCGAGCTGTTCGATGAGGATCTGCTGCGCGAGAAGGCGGTTCGCATCTGTGAGACCAAAAATGTCCTTCTGGAACATCTGTACCACAAGCCGCTGCTGGATCCGGAGGAACTTCTGGAGACACTTCACCAGTACCGGGAGATGGTGGAGCCGTATGTCTGCGACGTTTCCTCTTATCTGTGGAACGCGCTCCGCGACGGAAAGGACATCCTTCTGGAAGGCCAGCTCGGCACGCTGAAGGATCCGGATCACGGGATCTATCCCATGGTGACGTCTTCCTCCACGCTGGCGGCCTACGGAGCGATCGGAGCTGGGATTCCGCCTTATGAGATCCGGAAAGTGATCGTAGTGTGCAAGGCTTACTCCAGCGCGGTTGGTGCGGGCGCCTTTGTCAGTGAGATCTTCGGCGATGAGGCCGATGAGCTGCGCAGGCGCGGCGGCGACGGCGGCGAGTACGGCGCCACCACGGGCAGACCGCGCCGGATGGGATGGTTCGACTGCGTGGCGAGTAAATACGGCTGCCGCCTGCAGGGCGCGACGGACGTGGCTTTTACCGTGCTGGATGTGCTCGGTTATCTGGATGAGATCCCGGTCTGCGTGGGTTATGAGATTGACGGAGAGGTGACGACAGAGTTCCCGGTAACGGCGAAGCTCGAAAAGGCAAAGCCGGTATACAGGACTCTGCCGGGCTGGAAAGAGGATATCCGCGGTATCCGGAACTACGGGGAACTGCCGGAGAACTGCAGGAATTATGTGGAGTTTGTTGAGAAACAGATCGGGTTCCCGATCACCATGGTATCCAACGGACCGGGAAGGGACGATATTATCTATCGATAGACACAGGATATCATCTGTCGGTAAAGCGCGGAGCATCATTTGGCGAAAAGACGCTGAAGTATTATCTGCAGATCCTGTGAGGAGCGGGCATTCGGGTTTCACATTCGCGTAAACGGCAGAGAAAGGTAAAAAGGAGCGGAGGATGTTTACCTGGAGTGAAGAGGGAATACGGTGGTATGATGACGCGGCGGAATGGACCGGGCATCATGCCAGGATAGCGGAGAGACTGCGCGCATATCTGGATAAGGAGGATGAGGTCTGCGACGTCGGATGCGGGACAGGCTCGCTCTCCGTGGCGCTGGCGCCCGCGGTCAGACACATCACGGCTGTGGATGTGGACGAGATGGCTTTAAACAGTCTCCGCGCGAAACTGGAGCGCAGTGGGATCGATAATGTCACGGTTGTCCGGTCTGATTACAATCTGCTCCCGGAAAACTTCTGCGATGTGGTCGTGGCGTGCTCTTTCGGTATTTTTGCGAAGAACGGGGCGTCTTTCCTGAAGCTGGCCGGAAAACGCCTGATACTGGCCAAACGTAAGCTGCTTCCGTCACAGGAGGGTTTTTCCAAGGATTTCGGGCGGGGGAATATGGCTTATATGGATGAGGCTTACCTGAAGGATCACCATATTCCTTATCGGATCGAGTCCTGTGAGGAGGATTTCGGACAGCCGCTGCGAAGCAGGGAGGATGCGGTTCGTTTTACGGAGCATTACAGGCTCTGTCCGGCGGAGGAGAGTATGGACGACTTCCTGGACCGGCGGCTGATCAGCACCGGAGACGAGACTTTTCCGTTTTTTCTGCCGAACCCGATGGAGAGCTGTATTCTGACGATCGACAAAAAGGATTTGTTGTAAAAGTTGTATAAAAAAGCAGAAAAATCACTTCCAAAATTGTCCGAATTATAGTATAGTAAAAGCATAAATCATGATTACCAGATGGTTATTATGATTTGAATAATTTATAGAAAGAGGGGGCAGGACAATGGGAAAAGAAATTGTCGCCATGCTTCTCGCCGGAGGTCAGGGTTCACGATTGTACGCGCTGACACAGAAACTGGCGAAACCCGCAGTTCCTTTCGGAGGGAAATATCGTATCATTGATTTTCCGATCTCGAACTGCGTAAATTCCGGCATTGATACCGTGGGTGTTCTGACACAGTATCAGCCTTTTGTATTGAACGAGTACATCGGTAACGGCCAGCCGTGGGATCTGGACAGACTGAACGGAGGCATCCATGTGCTTCCGCCTTACCAGCGGGCGAGCGGGTCCGACTGGTACAAGGGCACGGCGAACGCGATTTATCAGAATATCCCGTTTATCGAGCGTTATGACCCGGAGTATGTGATCATTCTCTCCGGCGATCAGATCTGCAAGCAGGATTACAGTGATTTTCTCCGTTTTCATAAGGAGAAGAACGCGGAGTTCTCGGTGGCTGTCATGGAAGTACCGTGGGAGGAGGCTTCCCGATTCGGTCTGATGGTTGCGGATGAGGACGACCGGATCACGGAGTTCCAGGAGAAACCTAAGGAGCCGAAATCAAATCTGGCGTCCATGGGCATCTATATTTTTAACTGGGATGTCCTCCGCAAATATCTGGAGGAGGACGAGGCGGATCCGGAGTCGGAGAATGATTTCGGCAACAATATCATTCCGAATCTGCTGAAGGATGGGCGCCGGATGTACGCCTATCGTTTCAGCGGCTACTGGAAGGATGTCGGAACGATCGCGTCCCTCTGGGAAGCGAACATGGAGGTTCTGGATCCGGAACACAGCGGCATCAACCTGTTTGACGATAACTGGAAGATCTACAGCCGCAACGCCGGCATGACCGGACACAAGATCGGCGCAAACGCGCAGATTGAGAATTCCATGATCACAGACGGCTGTCGTGTGGACGGAGAGGTGTCTCATTCGATCCTCTATTCCGGCGTGAAGGTGGCGGATGGAGCCGTCGTGAAGGATTCCGTCGTGATGGGCGGTTCCGTGATCAAGGCCGGCGCCGTTGTAGACCACTGTATCATAGCGGAGAATGTCGTCATCGGCGAGAACGCGGTGGTCGGCGCGGTAAAGGACGGCGAGGAACAGGGAGTCGCGACGATCGGTCCCGGCGTTTATATCGGGAGCGGAGCGACGATTGGCTCGAATGCCATGGTAAGTGAAATAGTAAAGGACGGTGAAGAACAATGGTAAAAAGCGCACTCGGCATTATTTTTCCGAATCAGTATGATGAGCTTGTGCCGGAGTTGACCAGCGAGCGCCTGATGGCCTCCATTCCGTTTGCCAGCCGTTACCGCATGATTGATTTCGCACTGTCCAGCATGGTAAACAGCGGGATCACGAATATCTCGGTTCTTGCCCGTGAGAATTATCATTCCCTGATGGATCATCTCGGATCCGGACGCGAGTGGGATCTGACCCGCAAGAACGGCGGCCTGACTGTTTGGCCCCCGTTTGCCGAGAAGAGCATGAATATTTATAAGGGCCGCATTGAGGCGCTTGTTCATATCACCAGCTTTTTAAGCGCACAGAAGGAAAAGTATGTGATCCTTTCCGATACGAACATCGCGACGTCCTTTGATTTTAAGAAATTCATTCAGGCGCACATTGACAGCGAGGCCGCGGTTACACTGGCTTACACCAGGCAGGAGCTTCCGGAGAGCGCCATGAAGGCCACGCAGATGAAAAGGGGGATGTATTACACCTATGACATCGAGGATGGCGTTGTGAAAAAGATGTACATCAATCCCCAGGAGCCCGGCGAACAGAACTTCGGTATGAATATCTACTGTATTGAGCGTGAATTCCTGATTAAGCTGGTTAAGGAAGCCTATATGCAGGGCAGCGTTTATTTTGAGAGAGACGTCCTGCTGAAGAAACTGGATGAGATGAAGGTCTCTGCTTACCGGTTTGACGGTTATTACGGACGCATCAGCGATCTGAAGTCCTATTTCGATGAGAACATGAGACTGCTGGAGGAGAAGAATCTGGAAAAGCTGTTCTCCACGCCGGTTTATACGAAGCTTCGTGACGACAACCCGACCAGATACATTAACGGCTCATCCGTGAAGAATGTGATGGCCGCGGACGGCTGTGTGATCGAGGGTACCGTGGAGAACTGTGTGCTCTTCCGCGGTGTCAGAGTCGGACATGGCGCGGTGGTGAAAAACTGTGTCCTGATGCAGGATACGGTTGTTGAGCCGGGAGCGAGCATGGAGTATATTATTACGGATAAGGACGCTACGATCACCGAGGGCAAGGCGGTAAAGGGGACGGATACGTTTCCGGTATTTGTCGCCAAGCGTCAGATCGTATAAGCTTACCGATTACATTTCTGTTATAATCCATACGGGCAGGGTTCTCCCTGCCCGTGTTCACGCATTCTTCACACTTTCAACGTAATAATTTCACTTTCCTGACGTAGTCTTTTATATAGTATGTATTTGTTCGGAACCAGAATAATTCGCAGAGAAAATGCGCGGCATTTTCGAACCCGGTTTCGGACAGCTGCAATCAGTCATGTCGCAGGAGGGAAAAATCTTGATAGAAGTCCGTCATTTAACAAAGAAATACGGGGAGAATACAGCGGTGAATGATCTGAGCATCACGCTGGAGACGGGGAATATCTACGGGTTTCTCGGGCCGAACGGCGCGGGGAAGACGACGACGATGAATATCATTACCGGATACATCGGCGCCACATCGGGAGAAGTAATCATTAATGGGTATGACATCAATAAGGAGCCGGAGAAGGCGAAGCAGTGTATCGGATACCTGCCGGAGATTCCGCCGGTGTACGGGGATATGCGCGTGTCGGAATATCTGAATTTCGTCGCGGATTTAAAGCAGCTGAACCGTCATACGCGGGCAGCGGATATCAGTCAGGCGATGGATCTGACAAAGCTTCACGCGATGAAAGACCGTCTGATCCGAAATCTCTCCAAGGGTTACCGGCAGCGTGTGGGCCTGGCGCAGGCGCTGATGGGGATGCCGGAGATCATTATTCTGGATGAGCCCACGGTCGGCCTGGATCCGAAGCAGATTATTGAGATCCGGGATCTGATCAAATCTCTGAAAGAAAATCATACGGTGATCCTGAGCTCTCATATTATGCAGGAGATCAGCGCGGTCTGCGATCATGTGTTTATCATCTCGAACGGAAATCTGGTGGCCAGTGACACGATGGAAAATCTCGAGGAACAGATGAGCGGTGCGCAGCAGCTTACGGTGACTCTGAGGACGACGGAGGAGCTGGCTGGCAGTCTGGAGAGCCTGGCCGGTGTGAAAGCGGTGGAAATCCTGGAGGTGAAGCGGCCCGGGCCGGGGAGTGAGAAAGTACCGGCAGCGGATGAAGCAGGTGAGAATGAGGAATCGGAATCGGCTGAGGACACGGAAATGTCAGAGTTGGCAGAAGATACGGAGGTAGAAGAAGCATCGGAACCGGCCGGGGAATATGCGGCGACTGCGGAAGAACCGGCTGGAGAATATACGCCGGAAACCGGGGAAACGGAAATAATCGAAGGAAATCCGGAAGTGCGCCTGGAGATTACGGCGAAGCCCGGCAGGGACGTGCGGGAGGAGGTCTTCCTCTACTGTGCGGAGCGTAACCTGATTCTTCTGGAAATGACAAGTGTAACAAAGTCTCTGGAAGACGTATTCCTTGAACTGACAGAAGCGAAGGAGGTGGAGTAAGCCATGAAAGCGATAATTAAGAGAGAGTTAAGAGCATATTTCACCTCTGTGATCGGATGGATATTCCTGGCGGCATTTTTCTTCCTGTTTGATCTGTATTTCTGGGCATACAGCTTAAACAGCGGGTATCCGTACATTTCCTATTCGATATCGGCTGTTACCTTTATTTTTCTGATCATCATACCGATCCTGACAATGCGCAGCATCGCGGAAGATCGGCGGACGAAAACGGACCAGCTTCTGTATACGGCGCCCATCTCCATTCCGCGCGTGATTCTCGGCAAATATTTTGCCATGGTGATCATTTTCAGCATCGGCATTGCCTTTGTCTGCTTCTGCCCGCTGATCATGAGCTGTTTCGGGACGATTCCTTTTGCGCAGAGTTATACGGCAATCCTCGGCGTATGGCTGTTCGGCCTGCTGGCGATCGCGATCGGCCTTTTCCTGTCGGCGGTGACGGAGAGCCAGGTAATCGCCGCGGTTCTCTCGTTCGGCGTGCTCTTCCTCGGCTATATGATGGACAGCATTACGAGTATGATCTCCAGTTCCGGCAATATCCTGACAAAGATCCTGAACTGTCTGGCTATCGCGACGCCGATGGACAATTTTACAAACGGGATTCTGGATGTGACCGGCATCGTTTATTATGTGTCCGGTGCAATCCTGTTTCTGTTTTTTACCTGCCAGCTCGTTCAGAAGTATCGTTGGTCTGTCAGCTCGAAAAAGATTAAAAGGGGCGTGTTTAATTCGACGTTCGTGCTGATCGGCGCGGTGATTGTCGTTGTGGTGAACGTACTGTCCTATCAGCTTCCCGAGGGCGTGAAAAATGTTGATGTGACCAACCAGAAGCTTTACACACTGACGGAGGACACATATACCGTACTGGATGATCTGGATCAGGAGGTCACGCTTTATATGCTGTCGGCAGAGGACGACGCGGATGATATTATCGCGAAGACACTGAAACGTTACGCGGAGGCCAGCGATTATATTACGGTGGAGTATGTCGATCCTACGGTGTCGCCGAATTTCTATTCGACGTATACGGATACGACGCCGACGGAGGACAGTGTGATCGTCGTATCAGAGAATTATTCGAAGGTCATCGATTACTATGATATTTATGAATATACCGTAGATTACACGACTTACACACAGAGCATTTCCGCTTATGACGGAGAAGGTCAGATTACAAGCGCGATCAGTTATGTGACGAGCGGAGATCTGCAGACAGTCTACACGATCACCGGACATGGGGAGACGGATCTCGATTCCTCCTTTACCGATGCGCTGGAGAAAATGAACCTTTCGGTGGAAAGCCTGACGCTCCTGACGGAGGATGAGGTGCCGGATGACGCAGCGGCCGTGATCATTAACGGACCGACCACGGATTTTTCGGCGGACGACGCGCAGAAGATTATTGATTACCTCGCATCGGGCGGCAAGGCGCTGATCACGACCTCCTACGAGGCGACCGGTGATATGACGAACTTTGATTCCATTCTGTCAGAGTACGGGATGCAGGTGAGCCAGGGGATCGTGATGGAGTCTGACCGTTCCTACTATTACCAGTATCCGTTCTATCTGCTTCCGGATGTAGACTCGGCGGACCAGACCGAAAACGTCGACGGCTACATTATGATCGTTGACGCGCAGGCGGTAGAAAATATTGACGCGGACTCGGAGACGCTTACATTTACGACACTGCTGGAAAGCTCCTCATCCGCCTATTTAAAGACCAATCTGGACACGATGACGACCTATGAGATGGAGGACGGCGATGAGCAGGGAACCTTTATCCTGGGAGCCAATGTTGTGGATTCCGAGACCGGAGCAGAGGTCACGGTCGTGACTTCGGTCCTCACGTTCAATGACACGGTGGACAGTTACGTTTCCGGGCAGAACCTGACCCTGTTCAAGGGAATCGTCAGCGATTACTCTGACGCAGAGACGACGGTATCCATCGACGCGAAGGAATATTCCTACGATTATCTCAGCGTGAACCAGGGCTTTGTCATTGCCAGCGCCGCGATCCTGATCGTTGTTCTGCCGATCGTCCTGATCGTTCTCGGCATTCTGATCTGGTTCCGGAGAAGAAAAGCGTAAGGAGGGATTTATATGCGTAAAAAACAGTATCTGGTTCTGATTATTGTCCTGATTATAGTGGTTGCGGCGTTGCTGGCGGTGATATTCGGCAAAAGAGCGCAGACCAGGAAGGCGGAGGAGGAGGCCGAGGCTGCGATCGAGTACGTAAATGCCTTCGAGACTGGCGACGTTACGGCGTTCTCCTATGATTATTACGGGGAGACTGTTTCCTTCGAACTGCAGGATGACCTGTGGATCTGCACCGCGGATACCACGATGGAGATTGACGAGGAAGAGGTGGAGAGCTTTCTTTCGGATATAAGCGGGATGGAGGCGGACACCGTGATTGAGGATGTCGAAGACGCCGATCAGTACGGCATCAGCGAACCTTCTCAGATCTTAACCGTGGAGTTTTCGGACGGCAGCAGTCTGACCTATACGTTCGGAATTGAAAATGATATGGTCGGCGGATATTATCTGCAGGTTTCTGACGATGCGGACGGGGACGGCAGCGGCACAGTGTATCTCGTAGACAGCACGATCGTCACATCCACGCTGAGCCGGGAGGCGGAGAGTTTCCAGGTGGAGGAGGAAAGTACGGAATCCGCGGAGTAAGCGGCGGAGTATTCCTCTCGCAATCCTGCGCATAATAATGAGCATTCTGCGTTTTCTGATCACGCAGAGTGCTCATTTTACTATGAAAGTGTCGTCAATAGACAGACAGATGGGCATGCTTGCATGGCCAGATGGCTGGATATTCGACGACCAAGCCGGTATGAGCAAGTAGGGCGATCAGCCCGGATTGCGAATACTGGCGGCCATCGCGGGAGCACGAAGTGCGGATAAGTGAGATAGGAAATCTCTGATTTCCGTAATCGAACTTATGCAGAGCTGCGATGGACTTTCATAGATGTTGGCGCGCTGCAACAGCAGCGCATGGAGGTTTACTTTGGATTCCTTCCCGCGATGTGCTCCTCCTGACCGGTTTTTGCGGCATTCTCCTCCGACAGATGCTGTGCTTTTTTCATTTTTTCCAGATTTTCACGAGCCTCCTCGGAATAGTTGTTTTTCAACAGTTTATAGATGAAAGAGTAGGTCCACAGAAGCGTCGGAAGCACAACGGTGGCTACAATAGCCGTGATCAGCATGTTCATCGTCTGTTCGCTGCCGACAATCGCAAGCACGAGCGTATATACATACAGCGCAAGCAGGGCGATGACGCCGACCAGAGCAATGATGCGTTTGACTTTCTTCATGATAAAGATACCTTCCTGTGTATGTGTAATGAAAACATTATACATGTTTTTGAGAAAATGACAACCGCATTTTCCCGTCACATATCGAGTTGCCATTTATAACAGGCGTAACTTGACATACAGCGGGAATCATGATATTCTAAATCAGCATGTGTGAAATCAGAAACTGTTCATTCTGAGACAGGTGGGTCGTGCATCGGCATATCAGAATCGGGGAATACAGGATGGCGTATTTTTCACGAATTGAAATATACGTTTTTGTTTTTTACAGGGACGGAATCTGCGAATAATGAGGAATACTTATGAAGAGAGTCACAAACATAGCGGAAGACAAAATGTTATGTCATCTGGACAGAGTAGTCGGAGAGCATAAGCCGATCACGGCAGATGTTTTTCTGACAAACTACTGCAATAATAAATGTCCGTATTGTACCTACCGCCGGTGGGAGCTGGACAGCGGATCCTACGCGATGAAATTCGAGGATTTTGTGCAGTACGCGGAGCGGCTGCGCAGCCTTGGCGTGCTGGGTATGATCTTTTCCGGCGGAGGGGAACCGACCCTTTGTCCGGACTTCGGCAGGATCACCGCGTGGATGGAGGAGCAGCAGTTTCATTACGGGATCAATACGAATTTCAATAATCTGGTTCTGTTCCGGCCGGATTATCTGAAGGTTTCTCTTGACGCGTGGGACGAGGACAGCTATGAGTCGATCCGGGGCGTGCGCAAATACGGCCGGGTTCTGGACAATATCAGATCCTATGTCGAATGGAAGAAGGAAAACAGTCCGGACACTACGGTGGGCGTGCAGTGCCTGGCCCGGTCGACGGAGAATGTTTCCAGGTTTTACGAGGCAAACAGACATCTGGACGTCGATTATTTTTCCTTCCGCCCGGTGGAGAGTACGGCCGGAAAGTTCTACGGTTCGGAGGGAAATGAGGGGCAGAAGGTCATAGAACTCATTCAGAACCTGGCGGCGTCAGACAGCCGGGTGGTCCTTAATTTCAAATGGAATCTGCTGAAACGCAGGGAGAAGGACTGTACGGCGCAGTGGGCGCAGATCGCCATGAATGAGCATGGAGAGGTCATGTACTGCTGTCACAAACCATACCAGATTGTCGGCCACGTCATGGATCCGGATATTATGGAGAAAAAGGCGAAAGCAGGAACAGATATGGCGATGTGTGATATTCCCTGCCGCATGACGGCGCCGAACATGTTTGTCAGTCAGGTGCAGTGCGAACGGAAGGACGTTTATTTTATATAGTTTTTATCTCCGGAACCCGGCTGCCCGGATCCCGGAGATGTCATAGGGGAGGATAAGTTAGTAGAAAGGCGGTTTTTTGAGACTCAAAGAACCGTCTTACTGTTTCTATTATGACCCTGTTCCGAAAAAGTATTCACGAAAGAGAAGATTGTTTTAAAAAAAATTGAAATCATGAGAAATATGATGTATACTGTTCCTACATGTGCGCAAAGAAAACGACATTTTATTTAATAGAAAAGGCGGTATGATTATGGGATTAATGCAGGACTGGCAGAAGATTGCCTACAATGAAAAAGCGGATCAGGGAGAACTGAAAAGATTCTGGGATCGCTATTTCCTGTTGGAGAAGGGTGTATATGAACAGCTTTTGACGAACCCGGATGAAGCCGTTGAGGGTACGGTGAAGGAGCTGGCGGAGAAGTATGGCCTGGAAGTGATGGCGATGGTCGGATTCCTGGACGGGATTCAGGAGAGCCTTCTTACACCGAATGACCTGGACGATCTGAGCGAGGATTCTCATGTCAGCCTCGCTTTTGATAAGGAGCTGCTGTATAAGAATATGGTAGACGCGAGGGCGGAATGGCTTTATGAGCTTCCCCAGTGGGATGAGATCTTTTCCGAGGAAAAGCGGAAGGAGCTTTTTCTGGAACAGCGTAAGTCCGGTACCGTGGTCAAGCCGGAGAAGATTTATCCGAATGATCCCTGCCCGTGCGGAAGCGGGAAGAAATACAAAAAATGCTGCGGCAGAAAGTAGCGCGAGGTGAGAGAAGATGAAGATTACTTTAAAGGACGGCTCGCAGAAGGAGTACGATCGGAGCCTGAGTGTATATGAGATCGCCCGGGATTTAAGCGAAGGCCTGGCCAGGGTAGCCTGTGTTGGCGAGGTAGACGGAAAGCTGGTCGATCTTCGGACGGTAATTTCTGAGGATTGCAGTCTGAACATTCTGACGGCGGCGGATCCGGCCGGCCTGGCGACGGTCCGCCATACCGCGTCCCATGTGATGGCGGAGGCGGTGAAACGGCTGTTCCCGAATGCGAAGCTGGCGATCGGACCTTCCATCGACACCGGATTTTATTATGATTTTGAATCGGAGCCGTTTTCCAGAGAGGATCTCGACAATATTGAGAAGGAAATGAAAAAAATCATCAAAGCGGGGAAGACTTTAAATAAGTTTACGCTTCCCAGAGATGAGGCGATCCGGTTTATGGAGGAGAGAAATGAGCCGTACAAGGTCGAACTCATTCAGGATCTGCCGGAGGACGCGGAGATTTCTTTCTATGATCAGGGAGATTTTGTAGATCTCTGCGCAGGCCCGCATCTGATGAACACGAAGGGGATCAAAGCCTACAAGCTGACGTCCTCCTCGATGGCTTACTGGAGAGGCGATTCCAACCGCGCGCAGCTGCAGCGCATCTACGGTACGGCTTTTCAGAAGAAGGACGAGCTGAATGAGTATCTGGCATACCTGGCCGATATAAAGAACCGGGATCACAACCGCCTGGGGCGTGAGATGGAGCTGTTCACGACAGTGGATGTGATCGGACAGGGGCTGCCCCTGCTGATGCCGAAGGGCACGAAGATGATCATGAAGCTGCAGCGCTGGATTGAGGATCTGGAGGACAACGAGTGGGGTTATGTCCGCACGAAGACGCCGCTCATGGCGAAGAGCGACCTGTATAAAATCTCCGGACACTGGGATCACTATAAGGACGGAATGTTCGTGCTGGGAGACGAGGAGAAGGATAAGGAAGTGTTTGCGCTCCGTCCGATGACCTGCCCGTTCCAGTATTATGTCTATAAGGCGTCGCAGAAGTCTTACCGCGACCTGCCCTGCAGGTACGGAGAGACCTCCACACTGTTTCGGAATGAGGATTCCGGCGAGATGCACGGCCTGACCCGTGTGCGGCAGTTTACGATCTCGGAGGGACATCTGATCGTCCGTCCGGATCAGATGGTGGAGGAGTTCAAGGGCTGTCTGGCGCTGGCAAAGCATTGCCTGACGGTGCTGGGACTCCAGGACGACGTGACCTATCATCTGTCGAAGTGGGATCCGGAGAATCCGGAAAAATATATCGGAGAGCCCGAGGTCTGGAATGAGACGGAGCGGCATATCCGCGAAGTCCTGACGGAGCTTGAGGTTCCTTTCACCGAGGATATCGGGGAGGCCGCGTTCTACGGACCGAAGGTGGATATCAACGCAAAAAATGTCTACGGAAAAGAAGATACCATGATCACCATCCAGTGGGACGCCCTTCTGGCGGAGCAGTTTGACATGTACTACATCGACCAGAACGGCGACAAGGTGCGTCCTTATATCATTCACCGGACGTCCATCGGCTGCTACGAGCGCACGCTGGCCTGGCTGATTGAGAAGTATGCCGGCAAGTTCCCGACCTGGCTCTGCCCGGAGCAGGTTCGTGTCCTCCCGATCTCCGAAAAGTACGCGGATTACGCGGAGCATGTGAGAAAAGAGCTTGCAAAGAACGGCGTGGACGTTACGGTGGACGGCAGATCGGAGAAGATCGGCTACAAGATCCGTGACGCGCGCATGGACCGGATCCCGTATATGCTCGTCGTCGGCCAGAATGAGGAGTCGGACGGCACGGTGTCCGTGCGGAGCCGTTTTGCCGGAGATGAGGGACAGAAGTCTCTGGATGATTTTATCAGCGCGATCTGTGAGGAAATCCGTACGAAAGAGATCCGGGAGGAAGTGAAGGCCGAAGAGAATGCGGGGTGATTCCCGTGATTTTTCCTGACCGGGAGGAAACGGACGGAGGCGGATATGAAAACAAAAATGGCGGCTTTATTTGCGGCAGCAGCTCTGATTCCTTTGCTTTCAGCCTGCGGGAGCGCAGATATAACAGAAAATACACTGGAACTGAAAAAGGACGGCAGCATCGTTGAGTATACCGTGGAGGATTTTTCCGCATCCTATTACGATGCGGATGAGCTCGAATCTTTTGTGGATACAGAGGTGGAGGCTTATCTGGCGGAGAATGACGGTTCGATCAGGGTCTCGAGGAATGAGGTCGAGGATCAGACGGCGTATCTGACAATCAAATACGACAGTGCGGAGACATACGCTGATTTTAACGGAATCGAATGCTTTGTGGGCAGCATTGTTCAGGCACAGGCAGCCGGGTATGATTTTGATCTGGATTTTATCGACGCGAGCGCGGAGGAGGATTCGGACGGCTCTGATGAGGATGCTGACGCGGAGGAGGATTCGGGCGGCTCTGATGAGGATGCTGACGCGGCCGAAGATGCTGACCTGTCCGCGGATTCCGAAACATCAGACGCTGAGATATCGGAGGATTCTTCTGCGGAGGACACGTCCGGTTCAGAGGCTTCTGAGGATTCTTCCTCAGATGCGACGGTTATATCGGGGGAGATTCCCGGGAATTCCGTGGTCGATGACGACGATCTTCAGGTGCTGATCCTGCAGAGCGCGGTGAATATCATTGTCCCCGGGAAGATACAGTATGTTTACGGAGAGAATGTAGAGATTCAGGATACAAACACGGTTATTGTACAGTCGACGGAGAACGGCGGCTCGGGTGGCCTGATCTATGTGCTGTACAAATGACACGGGAATCGGACGGAAACATCTGCGAAACGTGTTCTGCATATGTGGGTGAAGTTTTTACAGTGAACGACAAAAATAATTTGTCATTCACTATAAACGATGTGAATTTCAGGATTCGCTGAATTCGAAACAAAAACAGAATCAGGAAGAGGAACTATTTATGGAAAAAACAATGGAAAAAATCGTTGCCCTGGCGAAGTCCAGAGGTTTTGTCTACCCGGGCTCCGAGATTTACGGCGGCCTGGCGAATACCTGGGATTACGGGAATCTCGGCGTAGAATTGAAGAATAATGTTAAAAAAGCCTGGTGGCAGAAATTCATTCAGGAGAGTCCTTACAATGTCGGCGTCGACTGCGCGATCCTGATGAATCCTCAGACTTGGGTGGCTTCCGGCCATCTGGGCAGCTTTTCCGATCCGCTGATGGACTGCCGTGAGTGCCACGAGCGTTTTCGCGCGGACAAGATTATCGAGGATTTTGCGTCCGGCAACGGCATTGATCTCGGCGGCTCCGTGGATGGCTGGACACAGGATCAGATGAAGGATTTTATTGAGGAGCACAACGTGTGCTGCCCGAGCTGCGGTAAGCATAACTTTACCGATATCCGTCAGTTCAACCTGATGTTCAAGACGTTTCAGGGCATTACAGAAGACGCGAAGAATACCGTGTATCTCCGGCCGGAAACTGCGCAGGGCATTTTTGTCAATTTCAAGAACGTCCAGCGCACCTCCCGGAAGAAAATCCCGTTCGGCATCGGCCAGATCGGGAAATCCTTCCGGAATGAGATCACGCCGGGCAATTTTACATTCCGCACCAGAGAATTCGAGCAGATGGAGCTGGAGTTTTTCTGCGAGCCGGATACGGATCTGGAATGGTTTGCGTACTGGAAGGATTTCTGTATCAACTGGCTGAAATCGCTGGGCATGAAAGACGAGGATATGCGCGTCCGCGACCATGAGCCGGAAGAGCTTTCGTTCTACAGCAAGGCGACCAGCGATATCGAGTTCCTGTTCCCGTTCGGATGGGGCGAACTCTGGGGAATCGCCGACCGCACGGATTATGACCTGACGCAGCATCAGGAGGTGTCCGGACAGGATCTGACCTACTTTGACGACCAGAAGAACGAGAAGTACATTCCCTATGTGATCGAGCCTTCTCTCGGCGCGGACCGTGTGGTCCTGGCTTTCCTGTGCGGCGCGTATGACGAGGAAAATATCGGCACGGAGGAGAAGCCGGACATGAGGACGGTTCTGCATCTGCATCCCGCGCTCGCGCCGGTAAAGATCGGTGTGCTGCCGCTCTCAAAGAAACTGAATGAGGGGGCGGAGAAAGTGTTCGACCAGCTCCGCAGAAAGTACAACTGTGAGTTTGACGACAGGGGGAATATCGGCAAGCGGTACCGCAGGCAGGATGAGATCGGGACGCCGTTCTGCGTTACCTATGACTTTGAGTCCGAGGAGGATCACGCGGTGACCATTCGTGAACGGGACACCATGGAGCAGGTGAGACTGCCGATTTCTGAGCTGGACGCTTATTTCGCGGAGAAGCTGGCTTTCTGATATTCTGCAATCATCTGTTTCCGGTGGGGGTCTATGTCAAAATCTTTATTTATTGCGGAAAAACCGAGTGTGGCGCGGGAATTCGCCCGGGCGCTGAAGGAGGATATGCGTTCTTACGACGGATATCTGGAGTCCGAACACTGCGTGGTCACCTGGTGCGTGGGGCATCTGGTGACCATGAGTTATCCTGAAGCTTACGATATGAAATACAAGAGGTGGAGCCTGTCCACACTGCCGTTTCTCCCGGAGGAATTCCGTTATGAGGTCATTCCCGGAGTGAAAAAGCAGTTTGATATCGTCTCCGGCCTGCTGAACCGGCCGGATGTGGATACCATTTATATCTGTACCGATTCCGGGCGGGAGGGCGAGTACATCTACCGTCTGGTCGACCAGATGGCGCATGTGCAGGGGAAGACCCGGAAGCGTGTCTGGATCGATTCCCAGACCGAGGAGGAGATCCTGCGGGGCATTCGCGAGGCTCTGGACTGGTCCGCATACGACAACCTCTCATCGTCCGCCTATCTGCGGGCGAAGGAGGATTATCTCATGGGAATTAATTTTTCCCGTCTCCTGACCCTCAAATACGGCGATGCCATGGCGTCGTTTTTACATCAGAAATATTCCGTCATCTCGGTCGGCCGTGTGATGACCTGTGTCCTTGGCATGGTCGTGCGCAGGGAGCGTGAGATCCGGGCGTTTGTGAAAACGCCTTTTTATCGTGTCTTCAATAAGATGGACGTGCAGGGGACCGAGATCGAGGGCGAGTGGCGTGTGACGCCGGGATCTCGATATGATACGGGGAAGAAAACCGGAGAACAGAAAATACAGGATGCGAAACCGGATTTCTCCGTGTACGGGCACCCGAAACTGTATAAGGAGAACGGGTTCCGCGAGAAAAAGGACGCGGAGGCCTTCATAGGTGAGCTGCGGCAGATCCGGCCGCAGGAGGCGCGTGTTATTTCCATCGAAAAAAGAAAAGAGAAGAAAAATCCGCCCCTGCTGTACAATCTGGCCGAGTTGCAGAATGACTGCTCGAAATTCTTCAAGATCAGTCCGGATGAGACGCTGCGGGTTGTGCAGGAACTCTACGAGAAAAAGCTGATCACCTATCCGAGAACCGACGCCCGCGTGCTTTCCACGGCGGTCGCGAAGGAGATTCAGAAAAATATCGCGGGTCTTAAGAATGTCGGCGCGGTAAAGGTGTTCGCGGAGGAGATTCTGGAGAAAGGCCGTTATAAAAACATCGCGAAAACCAGATATACGAATGACAAGATGATTACCGACCACTATGCGATCATCCCGACCGGACAGGGTTTCGGCGCGATGAAGGGATTAAAACCGATCTCCGTGCGGGTGTATGAGGTGATCGTGCGGAGATTCCTCGCGATTTTCCTGGAACCGGCGGTTTACCAGAAGGTCAGTCTTGTGGTCGGGATGGAACAGGAGTGGTTCTTTTCTGCGTTTAAAGTGCTGGCGGAGGCGGGATATCTGCGGGTGATGAACTATTCCTTCCGGAAGAAAGCAGGGTCGGCGCAGGGGAGTGGCGCCGGTTCGGAAAGAGACGGAGACGGGGTTGTGCCCGCGGAGCATGCGAATGTCGGCGCAGTGCAGGGGAGTGGCGCCGGTTTGGTAATGCCCGGAGATGTAGATTCGCAGCCGGAACGTGCGAATGCCGTGGACAGTTCGCCGGAGGAGGAAAAGGACGCCCGTCTGCTGTCTCTGGTCTCGCGCCTGAAAAAGGGCATGACATTGCCGGTGTGCGGTTATGAGATCAAACAGGGGGAGACCTCCCCGCCGAAGCGCTATAATTCCGGATCCATGATCCTGGCAATGGAAAATGCCGGACAGCTGATCGAGGACGAGGAGCTGCGGGCGCAGATCAGAAGCTGCGGGATCGGCACCAGCGCCACCAGAGCCGAGATCTTAAAGAAGCTGGTCGGCAACAAATATCTGAATCTGAATAAGAAGACGCAGATCATCACACCGACGCTGCAGGGGGAGATGATCTTCGACGTTGTAGAAGCGTCTATCAAATCTCTGCTGAACCCGGAGCTCACGGCCAGCTGGGAGAAGGGCCTCAACTACGTGGCGGAGGGAACGGTGACGCCGGAGGAGTATATGGAGAAGCTGAATCAGTTTATCTCTTCCCGGACCAGCGGCGTGATGCGGCTGAATAATCAGAGTCAGCTGCGGGAGGCGTTTGAGAGGGACGCGAGGTACTATGGGGTTAGCCGCCATTAAATAGGGTTTGTTTAGCCTATGGGGTCAGACCGTGCGTCCAGCTAAGGTCGCAACATTTAGCGGGTGGAAAT
>JAJQDV010000007.1 GCA_021202015.1 Clostridiales bacterium
GAAAATGAAGACCGCCGGGACAAAAAAAGAGAAGCAGAAGGTAAAAGAGAAGAAAAAACGGGGAAAGTAGAAAAGGGAAAAACAAGAAGCAGCAGAGAGAGCGAAAGCAGGGAAACGGGAATAAAAGGCAAATAATAAAAAAAGAAGCAGAGGCAGGGGAAACAAGAGAAGCAGGGAAATGAGAATAAAAGGAAAATAATAAAAAAGAAGCAGAGAAATAAGAACAGGAAAAAAGCAGATATAGGGTGGAAAAAATGGCATTAATTTATATTGTGGAAGATGACAGCAGTATACGGGAGATCGAGGCGATCGCGTTGAAGAACAGCAATTATATGGTCTGCACGTTTGAGAAGGCGAAGGATTTTTATAAGAAGCTTGATGAGATTACGCCGGACCTGGTGCTTCTGGATATTATGCTTCCGGATGAAAACGGATATGATATACTGAAGAAGCTCCGGTCGAATCCGGCGACAAAGCGTCTGCCGGTGATCATGGTAACGGCGAAGGCGACGGAGATGGATATGATTCGCGGGCTGGACGACGGAGCGGACGATTATATCAAAAAGCCTTTTTCCATCATGGAGCTGATCACACGGGTGAAAGTGTTGCTGCGGCGTACGGAATCCAGAGAGCCGAAGGTGCTGCAGCTCGGGAATATCACGATCGACCATGACCGTCATATCGTTTTTGTGGATGACCGGCAGCTGGAGCTTACGTTCAAGGAGTATGAGCTGCTGCGTTACCTCATGACGAACCCGAGCGTCGTGCTGTCCCGGGAGGCGATCATGCGCCAGGTCTGGGGGACGGAGTTCGAGGGAGAGTCGCGGACCGTGGATATGCACATTAAGACACTGCGGCAGAAGCTGGGCGACGCGGGCAGCCGGATCCGGACGGTGCGAAATGTGGGATATGTGATAGATTAAATGTTTTGCGTGTGTCAGGAAACCGGTATACGGACGAAATGAGCGAAAACGTGAAATCTGTCCGTATGCCGGCGGAAAGTCTACGGACGAAATGAGGAAAAACATGAAATCAGTCCGTATGATCCGGGGGAAGTATACGGACGAAATGGCTAAAAATCTGAAATCAGTCCGTATGGCCGGGAGGAAGTCTACGGACGAAACGGGTAAAAATCTGAAATCAGTCCGTATGGATTGGGGAAGTCTACGGACGAAATGAGCAAAAACGTGAAATCAGTCCGTGTGGCCGGGGGAAGTATACGGACAAAATGAGCAAAAACAGGAAATCTGTCCGTATGCCGGGCGAGATAGATACGGACGAAAACAGCAAAAAAGGTAAGATTGTCCGTGTGTCTGCAGGAAAGGAGCGAGCATGAAGAAAAAGATCAATTTCCGCCTAATCGCCATGTCGGTCGCGGCCGTGATTGCCACAATGCTCTGCGTGACCTTTGTTTTTTACGGACTGTTTCAGAAACAGGTAAAAAACGACCTGCGTGTTAATGCGGAGATCCTGAGTGCGACCGGACTATTTGTGCAGGAAGACATTGTGACTGGCGGATCGGATGATGGCCGGGATGACGATTTCAATGTAGATGAAGTACACAATGACAGTACGGATGGAAGCAAAGACTCAAATACAGACACAGACTCAAATACAGACACAGACGCAAATACAGGCACAGACGCAAATACAGACACAGACGCAATTGCAGACGCAGACATAACTGCAGATACAAATACAAATACAGATGCAGACACTAATACAGATCCGAATGCTGCTGTAGGTACAGATGCAGGCACAGGCGCGGACGACATCAACGGCCTGACAGCACTCGAAGAAGTTTTCGACGAAGATAAAACACTCCGCATCACCTGGGTCGCTGCGGACGGCACGGTGCTGTTTGACAATGACGCGGACGCCGCCGAACTGGAAAATCATTCTGACCGCCCGGAGATTGCGGACGCGCTTGCAACGGGGGAGGGAGAGAGCGTCCGGAATTCTGACACGATGAATATGACTACCGTATACTACGCGGTTCTGCTGGATGATGGGTCGGTACTCCGTCTCGCGGCAGATGTGCGCAGTATTTTCAGTGTTTTTATGACGGTTTTTCCGGTGATCATTCTTGTCGTAGCGATCATCATCCTCTGCTGTATTCTGGTATCGAACCTGCTGACGCGGAAGCTGCTGGCGCCGATCGATCAGATGGCGGAGAACATCGAGGACGCGGCCCGCGCTCCCGTTTACAAGGAACTGGTCCCCTTTGTCAATACAATCCGAAGCCAGCATGAGAATATACTTTCGGCTGCGCGCAGCCGTCAGGATTTTACCGCCAATGTCTCCCATGAGCTGAAAACGCCGCTGACCGCTATCTCCGGCTACGCGGAGCTGATCGAAAACCATATGGTGGATCCGGATCAGGAGACGAGATTCGCAGAGCAGATCCGGCAGAATGCGGATCGGCTGCTGACGCTGATCAATGATATCATCCGTCTTTCGGAGCTGGACAGCGGGAGTGAGGAAGAGTTTCTGTTTGAACCGATGGATCTCTATGAGACAATGCAGGGTATGACAGAACTGCTGAGAGTAAATGCCGGGCGGCGGAATATCAGCTTTACGGTGCAGGGCGAGCCGTGTATGATGCGCGGCTGTAAATCCATGATCACGGAGCTGATCGACAATCTCTGTCAGAACGCGATTCGCTACAATAATGAGGGCGGCCAGGTTACGGTGCGCGTTTACAAAGAAAACGACCATCCGGTGCTGACGGTTTCGGACACGGGGATCGGCATCCCGAAGGATATGCAGGAGCGCGTGTTCGAGCGCTTCTTCCGTGTGGACAAGAGCCGTTCCAAAGAGACCGGAGGAACAGGACTGGGCCTGGCGATCGTAAAGCATGTCGTGGAACTGCATGACGCGGAGATCTTTCTGGACAGCGAGGTCGGGAAGGGGACTGTGATTACGGTGAAGTTTTAATTCTCTAATTCCTGCAAAAATACAGGAGTTTAATTTCCTTAAATCCTATTGACATACAGGAAATAGCATGATATAGTAGCACCTGACTCGAAATCATATAGAAATTATAGGATATTGGATCAGGCAGAATTTGTGATCGCGGGTCAATTCGGATGAAAGGAAACAATCATATGAATGTATATTTTGATAACGCGGCGACAACCGCGATGAATCAGGCGGCGCTGGACGCGATGATCCCCGCGCTGTCGGAGACATACGCGAATGCTTCCAGTCTTCATACCGCCGGTCAGCTCTCAAAAGAGAAGCTCGAGCAGGCCAGAGCGGACATTGCGGAGTGCCTGGGCGCGCAGCCGGGCGAGATCCTCTTTACCTCCGGCGGCAGCGAGGCGGATAACCAGGCCATCATTTCCGCCGCGAAATGGGGCGCGAAGAGAGACAAAAGACATATCGTTTCCACTGCCTTCGAGCACCATGCGGTGCTTCACACGCTGCAGAAGCTCGAAAAAGAGGGATATGAGGTCACTTACCTGGATGTTCACGAGGAGGGTATGGTATGTCCTGAAGAGGTTGAGGCGGCGATTCGCCCGGATACCTGCCTCGTGACCGTGATGTACGCGAACAATGAGATCGGCAGTATTCAGCCCATTGCAGAGATCGGCGCCGTCTGTAAGGAGAAGAATGTCTTCTTCCATACCGACGCGGTACAGGCTGTCGGTCATCTGGCCATTGATGTGAAGGCGCAGAATATCGACATGCTCTCCCTGTCCGCGCACAAGTTCCACGGGCCGAAGGGCGTGGGCTGCCTGTACGCGAGGAGGGGCGTCATCCTCTCCAACATCATCGAGGGCGGTGCCCAGGAGAGAGGAAAGCGTGCCGGTACGGAGAATATTCCGGCGATTATCGGCATGGCGGCCGCCTTAAAGGACGTGCTCTCGCGCAGGGAGGAGAATGCGGCGAAGGTCTCGGCGATGCGCGACCGCCTGATTGAGGGACTGGCGCAGATTCCGCATTCGAAGCTGAACGGCCATCCGACGAAACGTCTTCCGGGCAATGTGAATTTCTGTTTTGAGGGAGTGGAGGGCGAGTCCCTGCTCCTGCTGCTGGATATGAAGGGCATTGAGGCTTCCTCCGGTTCCGCCTGCACCTCCGGATCTCTGGATCCGTCCCATGTACTGCTGGCGATCGGACTGCCGCATGAGATCGCCCACGGTTCCCTGCGGCTGACGCTTTCGGAGTACAATACGATGGAAGAGGTCGAGTATGTGATACGGGAGCTTCCGGGTATCATCGAATATCTGAGAAATATGTCCCCGGTGTGGGAGAGTCTTGAGAAAGGAGAGACAAAACATGTTATATAGTGAGAAAGTCATGGATCATTTTCAGAATCCCAGAAATGTCGGAAAGATTGAGGATGCCGACGGTGTCGGCGAGGTGGGAAACGCGAGATGCGGCGACATCATGAAGATGTATCTGAAAATCGACGACGATCAGGTCATCACAGACTGCAAGTTCAATACCTTCGGCTGCGGCTCCGCCATCGCGACCAGTTCGATGGCGACGGAGATGATCCGGGGCAAGAAGGTCAGCGAAGCGCTGGAGCTCTCCAATCGCGCTGTGGTCGAGGCGCTGGACGGGCTTCCGGCTCACAAAATCCACTGTTCCGTGCTGGCGGAGGAGGCCGTGAAAGCCGCGGTGAAGGACTACTATGACCGGAACGGGATTGAGTATGACCCGTCGTTGTTTAAGGAGAAGCCGGACTGCGAGAGCTGTACGCTGTAAAGAGAAAACAGAAACCGCCTTGTATACGACAGAAAAAGAGTTCCGCTGACGGAGCTCTTTTTACTTTGTTTCCGGTTTCAGCCGAAGCGGTTTCAATGCTTTTATCTTTTTTGCGAGAAACGTATTGAACAGATGAAAAAGGTACGCGAATACGATGGTAATCACGAGGGTGGCGAGCAAAAACGGCACGGTAGTCGGTGTGATATCGGTGAAAATGTGTTCGTTTGCCGCGGAAAGGGCATTTATTACAAATCCGTGCAGCAAAAATATCTCATACGAAATCGTCCCCAGAAAGCGGGAGAGCACATTCCCGATCCGGACCTTCCAGGTGACAAATAAAACGGCCAGAAGCAGTGCCAGACCGACAAAAACACGGAGGACATAATCCCCCCAGAAAACGACATCCTCTACCTTCAGATACCCGAGAGCGGATACCAGCATTACAACGATCGATGGAATTAAGATCGCTTTATAGTGTTTTGCCAGGGCAGATTTCGTGCGCTTGAGCACTTTATCACCGGCCAGCAGAAATCCCCACGCAAATCCGGGTGCGGAGGTGTTCCATCCGAAGCCGAGTTCGGATCCGGCTCCCGTGAAATAGATAAACAGGCTGTAGAAAAATACGCCGACGCACACAACGCATACGCGGGCCCGGTCGGATTTTATCAGAGGAATGTTATAGGCCGCCCAGGTTAATATGTATAACAGGACGAGTCCGTGGACAAAACTGGCGCCGCCGGAAAAAGGAGTGAATCCGAATGCCATTTTCAGCGCGCAGGATATGATATAGGGAATGATCAGCAGCAGAAGGCTGTTTTTAAAAAATGTCCGGGAATAGTTTTTTTTATGTTCGAAGCTGTATCTCAGACCGTAGGCCGAAAGCAGGTAAAACATGGAAACGCAGATCGTGCCGTAGGTCAGCACCACGGAGTTTAAAGGAATCTGTACCTCATACGGGATATGGCAAAACACAACGATCAGACAGCACAGACCTTTCAGGACGACAGAACAATCCTTCGAAAGAAAAAGACGGTCAGACTCTTCGTTTGTGTTGATTTCAGATCCCCGGAAAGCAATTCCGAAGTAAATTATAAGTATAATTACAGATAGAAGCAATGGGAAGTATCTCCTCTCTTTATCCTGCAAAGGTCATACATATTTATAAAATCTACCATATATACGGGAATGTTGCAAGACTTTTCTGGCGCGGGACAGCGACGGGAATAACAGTAATACAGTAATTTCAGAGCGAATCGTTTTCATTCTTTAACGCCGGCCGCGGGATGTTGCGATTGCAATCCGGTCAGACAGCGGTTATAATTGATAACATGCGAATATATGACAGCTTCCTTTTATATATGCAATTTTTACTTCCCTCTCTGGCGGTCGGATATATCGCGGATCTGATTTTCGGTGATCCGCACCGGATCCGGCACCCGGTGCGCCTGATCGGCTCTCTGATCACGGCGTTTGAAAAAGGACTGCGGATTGTTCTGAACAGACGGAAGCGGCGGCTGCCGTGTCCGGCGGAAAGGAAATCCGCCGGGAAGAATGCGGCTGAGACGGCCGCGGGCCTCATTCTGGTGCTGCTTGTCCTGTTCTGCGTCACGGCGGCAGCGTCTGTGCTGCTTCTGGTCTGTTATCGGGTGCATCCGGCCGCGGGTTTTGCGGCGCAGTCCTACCTGTGCTATACGATTCTGGCGACAAAGTCTCTGAAGGTGGAGAGCATGAAGGTATACCGGGTTTTGAGGGAAGAGGGCGTGGAAGCCGGAAGACGGGCGGTTTCCATGATTGTCGGCAGAGACACGGATGCGCTGGATACACGGGGCGTTATAAAGGCGGCAGTGGAGACGGTGGCGGAGAATACTTCCGATGGGGTGATCGCCCCGCTGTTTTTTCTGGTGATCGGCGGTCCCGTGATCGGATATTTCTATAAAGCGGTCAATACGATGGACTCCATGGTGGGGTATAAAAACGAGGCATATCGGCATTTCGGAACGACGGCGGCCCGGCTGGACGATGCGCTGAATTTTCTGCCGTCCCGCATCTCGGCCATTCTGATGATCGGGGCGGTATTCCTTCTGTCTGTATGGGAAAAAACAGCGGGCGCGGCTGTTGTCCGCCAGAGCGCCGGGGGAGCCCGCACGTCAAAAGTGCCGTATTTCATGCCATGGCGAACCTCTGCCCGCCGGAACACCGGGGATGTTCATACAGCTGTTTCTGCGCAATGGAATGTGAAGAATGCCGCGCGGATATGGAAACGCGACAGACGCTGTCATGCCAGTCCGAATTCCGCCCAGACAGAGGCGGTCATGGCCGGGGCGCTTGGCGTGCAGCTGGCGGGTGACGCCTGGTATTTCGGAGAGAAGCATGCGAAACCGACGATCGGGGACGACCTGCGGCCGACGGAGGCGGAGGATATTCCGAGGGCAAACCGCCTGATGTATGCAACCGGTATTTTCGGAGTGGTTGTATTTGTGCTGCTGCGGCTGGCCGCTGCAGTCTGTTTACGGTGAAACGGAGATTTCTATGTATCAACATGGCGGAGATCTGTATACAAATAAAAACGTCATTGATTTTTCGGCGAATATCAATTTTCTCGGAATGCCTGAGTCGTCGCGGAGAGCCGCGCAGGAGGCGGTGAGGGATGCCATTCATTATCCGGATTCCCGGTGTGGTGAATTCCGCGAAGCGGTCGCCGGGATGGAAGGCGTTCCGGCGGATACGATATTTTGCGGAAACGGCGCGGCGGATGTGATTTTTTCTCTGGTGAGGGCGGTGAATCCGCAGCGGGGGCTTCTGCCGGTTCCCTCTTTTTATGAATATCGGAAAGCGTTGTGCGCGGCGGGGTGCGAGGTGATTACATATCCTTTGCGGGAGGAGAACGAATTTTGCCTGCGGGAGGACATCCTGGAGCGGATTACGCCGGATATCCGGATTCTAATCCTGTGTAATCCGAACAATCCTACCGGAATTCTGACGGAACGGAAACTGCTGGAGCGGATTTTCCGGCGATGTGAGACGACCGGAACGCTGCTGGTTACGGATGAGTGCTTTCTGGACCTGACGGCGGAACCGGAGCGGTTTTCCATGATGCCCCTGACGGCGGACAGCGACCGGCTTTTTATCCTGAAGGCTTTTACAAAGACCTTCGCGATGCCGGGGCTCCGGATCGGGTACGGCGTCTGTCGGGACCGGTCTCTTCTGCGGAGGATGGAGGAGGTCTCTCCGCCCTGGAGGGTGTCGGTTCCGGCGCAGGCGGCGGGGATTGCGGCGGCGCATCTGGCCCGGTGCGGGAAGGAACAGCCGCCGGAAGCGAGTGTGTGCGGGGAGATGGATTATCTCGGTGCGAGCCGACAGGCCATCCGGGAAAACCGCGAGGAGTTAAGCGCCGGGCTTCGCAAACTGGGATATACAGTTTGGGACTCCGCGGCGAACTTTGTGTTTTTCCGGGGGGAGCCGGGGCTTGCGGAGCTGCTTTGTGAACAGGGAATTCTGATTCGGGATTGCGGGAATTTCGAGGGGCTCGGCGACGGATATTACCGTGCAGCGGTTCGTTCGAAGTATGAGAATGAAATGCTGCTGCGGGCCATGGGAAATCTGCTGAATGAGGATCCGCTGATTTGATATTTTCAGGAGAGATACGAAAAATGGCGAAGGCGATCATGATACAGGGGACGATGTCCAATGCGGGGAAGAGTCTGATCACGGCCGGACTGTGCCGGATATTTAAACAGGACGGATATCGCGTCGCCCCCTTTAAATCACAGAATATGGCGTTGAATTCCTTTGTCACGGACGAGGGCCTGGAGATGGGGCGGGCGCAGGTGGTGCAGGCGGAGGCGGCCGGTGCGGAGCCTTCGGTACTCATGAATCCCATCCTGCTGAAGCCGACCGGTGATATGGGTTCTCAGGTCATTGTAAACGGGGAAGTCCGGGGAAACATGAGCGCCGGGGATTATTTCCGATATAAAAAGGAACTCATTCCCGACATTATGAGCGCATACCGCACGCTGGACGAGGCGTATGATATCATCGTGATTGAAGGAGCCGGTTCTCCTGCGGAGATCAATCTGAAGTCGGATGATATCGTGAATATGGGGATGGCGAAGCGGGCGGGAGCGCCGGTTCTTCTCGTGGGGGATATTGACCGGGGCGGGGTGTTTGCGCAGCTGTACGGGACGATCTTTCTGTTGGAGGATGAGGAGCGCGATCTGGTGAAGGGGCTGATCATCAATAAATTCCGCGGCGACAGGGCGATCCTCGATCCGGGAATCGAGATGCTCAGGAATCTGTGCAAAAAGGACATCGTGGGCGTGGTTCCCTGGATGGACGTCGATCTGGAGGATGAGGACAGCCTGTCGGAGCGTCTGGAACAGAGACGGTCTGGATATGACAGAACAGGAAATTTCAGGCAGGACTCGAATCCGGAGATTCCGGCAGTTGATATCGCGGTGATTCGCTTTCCCCGCATTTCCAATTTCACGGATTTTCATTATTTTGAGAGCATGCGGGGGGTTCTGGTGCGTTATATAACGAAGGTTTCCGAGCTGGGGAGCCCGGATCTGATTTTTCTGCCGGGGACAAAAAATACGATGCGGGATCTGCGCTGGCTGCGGCAGTCCGGCCTGGAGGCCGCCGTGATCCGGGCAAAGGAGAGGGGAGTTGTGATTTTTGGTATCTGCGGAGGATATCAGATGCTCGGGAGATTGATCTCGGATCCGGAGGGTGTCGAGGAGGGCGGAAGTATCCGCGGGATAGGACTGCTTCCCATGGATACCGTGTTTTCGGGGAAAAAAATAAGAACCCGGGTAGAGGGATACTTCGGAAAAGTCGGCGGTGTGCTGGAGAATCTGACCGGCGCGGCGGTGAGCGGTTATGAAATTCATATGGGCCAGAGTACTTTTTCAGGCGGATGCGGCGACGGCCGGGAGCTGCTATCGGAACGGCAGCAGGAGGATTTGTCCGACGACGGCCGGAAGCTGTCTTCGGAACAGGCGCCGGAGGGTCTGACCGGCAACGGCCTGTGTACGGATCCGGGTAAGGTTTGTCCGCTGGCCTGCGTTGCGGATCTTGTATCCGGTGAACGAAAATCGGACGGCGCGTATCTGGGTAACGTGTACGGGACATACATACACGGTGTGTTTGATGGGGAAGAGGCTGCGGGGAAAGTTATCCGGGCACTGGCAGAGCGGCGGGGTATTGAGATTTTCGATGACGCGTTCGCAAGCAGCACTTTCCCGGAATGGGAAAATACCGGTTACGCGGCATACAAAGAACAGCAGTATGATAAACTTGCGGCGGTTTTGCGACAGCATCTGGATATGGAACGCATCTATGAGATCCTGGAAGCGGGAGTCTCACTGTAGTTTCGGTCCGGTCTGCACGCGGGAGAGGATTATGAAGATAGAGTATGAACATTTACTTCCCATGGAAATAGAAAAGAAAAGCTTTGAAATGATCTCGGAGGAACTGGATCGACAGAGCATCCGTCTTGACCCGGAACTGGAGCCGGTGATCAAACGGGTGATTCACGCGACGGCGGATTTTGAATACGCGAAAACGCTGACATTTTCCCCGAATGTCCTGACCCTTGCCACGCAGGCCATTCGCGAGGGAGCCTGTATCGTGACGGATACCCGCATGGCTCAGGCAGGAATTCATAAAAATGTACTGGATAAATTCGGCGGGAGGGTCTATAATTTTATCACTGACGAGGATGTTGCCCGGAGAGCAAAAGAATACGGGACGACCCGTTCCGCCGTCTGCATGGATAAGGCCGCCGAACTGAATGTTCCTCTGATCTTCGCGATCGGGAACGCGCCGACGGCGCTGATCCGCCTTTATGAACTGATACGCGAGGGCAGGATCCGGCCGAAGCTGATCATCGGCGCGCCGGTGGGTTTTGTCAATGTGGAGTACGCGAAGGAGCTGATCCTCGGGTCGGATGTCCCCTTTATTGTCGCTTGCGGCAGAAAGGGCGGCAGCAGCGTAGCTGCGGCAATCTGCAACGCGATTCTTTACCGGATGGATGAGACCCGCGGGAGGTAAGAGATGTCTTCTCACAAAAGAAAAAGGGGAGGGAGTATCGGAGAGATCCTGTACTCGATGAATCATGTGCTCCTGGGAGTGTTCTGCCTGATCGTGATTCTGATCCTGATCGTGGCGGTGACACGGCACAGGACGGGGACTTCCGCGCAAAATGTTATGGAGATTTCAGAGGAGAGCATAGAGGCGAATACGCCGGATTACGAGGTGGATCTGCTGACGGTGAACGAATATTCAAGGCCGGGGATCGCCTTAAATGAGGTGAACGGCATCGTGATCCATTATACGGCGAATCCGGGCACATCGGCCGAGGCCAACCGGGATTATTTTGAGGGGCTGAAGGATTCCCATACGACGAAGGCGAGCGCGCATTTTGTTGTGGGGCTGGAGGGCGAGATCATACAGTGCATTCCGACCTCGGAAATCGCCTACGCATCGAACGACAGAAACAGCGACACGCTCTCGATCGAGTGCTGTTATGAGAATGAGGACGGTTCCTTTAATCAGGAGACCTATGATTCGGTCATCCATCTGACGGCCTGGCTCTGCGCAAAGTTCGGGCTGACGTCGGATGATGTGATGCGGCATTACGACATTACGGGGAAAATGTGCCCGATTTACTACGTGGAGAACCCGGACGCCTGGGAGCAGTTCCGGGCGGATGTGGACGCATATCTGGAGTCTATGTAAGGTATGCAGATTGCACCGCCTGATGCGCGAATCGCAGGCCTATAAGCATTGCCGCAGCCTGTGATGCGATACAGGCGGGCAGTACAGATGGAGGTAAAGCATGCAGTATATCAGTTATTACGCGTCTCCTCTGGGGAAGATTGTCCTGGCGGCAGATGAGACCGGCCTGACCGGATTGTGGTTTGAGGGGCAGAAATATTTTTTTCTTCCCCCGGAAGAAGGGCGGGAGGAGAAGGAAACCGGTTTCCTGAAAGAGGCGAAGCGCTGGCTTACGGTTTATTTTTCCGGAAAAGAACCGGATTTTAAAGTGCCGCTTCATTTACATGGTTCCTCTTTCCAAAAGGAAGTCTGGGACATCCTGTGTTCGATTCCCTACGGACAGACGAGGACCTACGGAGAGATCGCGAAGGAAATCGCCGCGAAGCGGCGCCCGGCGCGGATGTCGGCGCAGGCGGTTGGTGGCGCGGTCGGACATAATCCGGTCTCCATTCTTGTTCCCTGCCACCGGGTCGTCGGGACAGGAGGAAGCCTGACGGGATACGCGGGCGGTATAGAGAGAAAAGTAAAGCTGCTGACGCTGGAAAACGCGGATATGAGGGCTTTTTATATTCCGAAAAAGGGAACCGCGCTGTAAAACGGCAAATGCCGGGACGGGGACGTGTGCGGAAGAAAAAGGGAAAAATCCGGCGAATGTCGGAAAAGGGAAAAATCCTGCGAATGCCGGGAAGGGGTCGGAGACAGAATGATACAGGAAGAAATCTACAGAAGGATTTGCGCCGGAGAAAACGTCCGCGCAAATCTGATTGAATTAAAAAGTATGCTGAAGGAGGACGGCGGACGGGAACAGTTTCGCGCCGTCTGCGGGGATCGGTATGATGTGATCATGAAATGCCTGTCGGACGATGACCCGAAGGTGCGGAAAAACGCGGCGGCCATTCTGGGCATATTGAAAGCGCCGGACGCCGTGGATGTGCTGATGGATGCTTATGAGGCGGAGGAGACGCTTTTTGTCCGGCCGGAGTATGTTACGGCTCTGTCCGAACTGGACTGTAAGGCATATCTCCCGGATTTTCACCGCAGGCTGGAGACGCTGCGATCCTCCGACGTGCCGGAGCAGGAGAAAAAACATACGCAGGCGGAGATCGCCGCTCTGCAGGAGCTGATCCTGAAAAAAGAGGGGCAAAAAAAACATAAATTTTCCGGTTATAACAGAGCAAATCAGGTCATTCTGACAACGGCTCCCGCGTTTCGGGAAGCGCTTGCGGCCGATATTCCTTTTCGAAAGACTCTTTTAAAAAGCGGCGTGAGGACGACCGTTACCGATCTGAGTATCCTGCAGACAAGCCGGCTCTGGCAGGAGATGCTGTTTGTGATAAACAGCGGCGCCGGTCTGTCCGGCGAACCGGAGATTCTGGCGCGTCAGATGAAGGAGACCGACCTGCTTTCGATCCTGACGGAAAATCATAAAGGAGACCTGCCGTTTTTATTCCGCGTCGGAGTGGCCGGAGCGATTCCGAAGGAGAAGAGGAGCCGGTTCGCGAAAAATGCGGCGGCAGCCATTGAGACCGTTTTTGAGGGAGCGCTTCTCAATTCGGTATCCCATTATGAGATTGAGATCCGTCTGATCGTGGGGCGGGACGGACACGTGACTCCGCTTCTGAAGCTTTTTACGCTGCCCGATCGTCGTTTTAATTATCGAAAGTATTCTGTTGCCTCTGGCATGAAGCCGCAGACGGCGGCGGGGATTCTCGCACTGGCGAAGCCTTATCTGAGGGAATACGCACAGGTGCTGGATCCGTTCTGCGGCGTGGGTACTCTGCTTCTGGAGCGAGGGTTTCTTACTCCGGTACGAAGCGCGTACGGGATTGATATCTACGGGGAGGCGATCCGGAATGCCCGCGCGAACACAAAGCTGACCGGCATGCCGGTGAACTATATCAACCGGGATTTTTTTGATTTTACGCATTCGTATCTCTTTGATGAGATCATCACGGACATGCCGGTCGATTTCACGGATCGGGCGCAGGCGGATACCTTTTACCGGCGGTTTTTCGAGAAGGCGGAATCGCTGCTGACGGAACACGGACGCGTGATCTGTTATTCCCGTGAGATGGGGCTGGTGAAGAAATATCTGCGGCTGAGGGGCACCTTCCGGCTGCTCGCCGAGTTCTGTATTACAGAAAAAAGCGGGGCGCATCTGTTCCTTCTGGAGAAGATAAGGAAGGCCGCGTGAGCGGAGGTTGTGAACATGCGCCAGAGTTAATGAATTCGACGCAGTCACAGGTCGGCTGCGACAGAGAAAAGGAGATTAATTATGAAGAAAGCAGAAGATTTTGTGAGAAGTATTCCGGATTTTCCGGAGCCGGGGATCATATTCCGCGATATTACATCCGTGATTCAGGATCCGGAGGGATTTGCCCTCGCGATCGACGGAATGGAGGCTTTTTTGAAGGATGTGGATTTCGATCTGGTCGCCGGAACGGAGTCGCGCGGATTTATTTTCGGCGCTCCGATCGCGCGGGATTTCGGGAAGGGGTTTGTCCTGATCCGGAAAAAGGGCAAGCTTCCCTGTGAGACGATCTCGCAGGAGTATGCTCTTGAGTATGGTACGGCGGAGGTGGAGATGCATACGGACGCCGTCTGCCCGGGACAGAAGGTGGTGCTTGTGGACGACCTGATGGCGACCGGGGGCACGATCGAGGCTTCCATAAAGCTCGTGGAACAGCTCGGCGGTGAGGTGGTGAAGGTTCTTTTCCTGATGGAGCTGGCCGGACTGAAGGGAAGAGAGCGCCTGAAGGGATATGATGTGGATTCGGTCATTATCTATCCGGGGAAATAACTGCACGGAGGGATATCTATGTATGATAAAGTGACGCAAAAGGACATCGAGCGCATGGAGGCGGAGATCGAACACCGAAAGCTGGTTGTCCGGAAAGAGGCTCTCGACGCGGTGAAGGAAGCCCGCGCGCAGGGAGATCTCAGTGAAAATTTCGAATACAAGGCGGCGAAGCAGTTCAAGAATGAAAATGAAAAGCGTATCCGCTATCTGGAGAGGATGATCAAAACGGCCGTCGTGATTTCCGAGGAGTCCAGGGCGGATGAGGCGGGGATGAACAATAAGGTGGTTCTGTGGTTTGAGGAGGACGAGGAGGAAGAGGAATATACCATCGTCACGACGGTTCGCGCCAATTCCCTGAAACGCCTGATTTCCAATGAATCTCCGCTGGGGAAGGCGATTCTCGGGCATAAAGCCGGCGACCGCGTCTTTGTAAAAACCGACGGACAGCCGGGATATTATGTTACGATCCGATCCATTGAGAATACGGAGGATGACGGATCCGTCGGACTGAGAAAATATTAACGGATGCACACGGACGCACCGCGTCCGACGAAAGATACCGGAGTCAGAAATTTATGAATTTATATGCGAATATTATCGTCGATATTTCTATATATAAACTGGATAAATATTTTCAGTACCGGATTCCGGAATCTCTTCAGGGCATGATATCCCCCGGCGTTCCAGTACAGGTTCCCTTTGGCAGCGGAGACCGCGTCGTGCGCGGTTACGTGATCGAGGTAACAGACACGCCGGAGCTTGAGGTTTCCCGTATCAAAGAGATCGCTTCGGTCGTGACGGAGGGGATTCCGATCGAGTCGCAGCTGATCACGCTGGCGGCCTGGATGCGGGAGCATTTCGGCGGAACGATGAACCAGGCGCTGAAAACCGTTCTGCCGGTCAAAAAGAGAACGACAAAAAAGGAAGAACGCCTGGTGTATTTATCTCTGGATGAGGAGCAGGCGAAGGAACAGCTCGCCGATTGTAAACGGAAGCATCAGAAGGCCAGAGCCCGTCTGCTGGAGGCTCTGATCGACCAGTCGCCTCTGCCCTACGGGACGGTGACCGCGAAGTTGAATATCACGGCGGCTGTCGTGAGGGCTATGGAGGAGAAGGGGTATCTTCGCGTCGAGCATATCCGCGCCTACCGCAATCCCCTGGATCGGATGAAGAAACAGGACCGGACCGTGCTTCTGAATCCGGTTCAGAGGCGGATCGCCGATGATGTTCTGGAGCATTGGCGGTCAGGGGATCACAGGACCTGTCTCATCCGCGGCGTGACCGGGAGCGGAAAGACGGAGGTCTATATGGAGCTGATCAAGGCCGCGGTGCGGGAGAAAAAACAGGCGATCGTGCTGATTCCGGAGATCGCCCTGACATTTCAGACCGTGGTGCGTTTTTACAATCATTTCGGGGATCGGGTGTCGATTCTGCATTCCGGCATGTCCGCGGGGGAGCGTTTTGACCAGTATGAACGCGCGAAAAACGGCGAGCTGGATGTGATGATCGGTCCGCGTTCCGCGCTGTTTACCCCGTTTTCCGATCTGGGATTTATCATCATCGATGAGGAGCATGAGGCTTCCTACAAGAGTGAGACCGTACCCTGTTATCACGCGCGGGAGACCGCGATCGCGCGGGCGGGGCTGTGTCGGGCGACGGTTGTGCTCGGCTCGGCTACTCCGTCCGTGGAGAGCTACGCGAAAGCGGAATCGGGGGAGTACCGGCTTTACGAGATGGAGGAGAGAGTCGGGGGCCGCAGCCTGCCCAGGGTTTACACGGAGGATCTGAGGGCGGAGCTGAAAATGGGAAACCGGTCGATCCTGAGTGAAAGGCTCCGCGCGCTTATGACGGACCGGCTGGAGAAAAAAGAGCAGATCATGCTTTTCTTAAACCGCCGGGGCATGGCAGGCTTTGTCTCCTGCAGGAGCTGCGGCCATGTCATCAAATGTCCGCACTGTGACGTCTCCCTGCATCTGCATAAGGACGGACGGCTGGTCTGTCATTACTGCGGGCACACGCAGCCCATGATCCATACCTGTCCGGAGTGCGGTTCCCCTTATATCGGGGAGTTCCGCGCCGGGACACAGAAGATCGAACGCTATATCCGGGGGCAGTTCCCGGAGGCGCGGGTGCTTCGCATGGATCTGGACACCACCCGGCAGAAGGACGGATATGAAAAGATTCTCTCCGCTTTTGCAAATCAGGAGGCGGATATCCTGATCGGGACGCAGATGATCGTCAAGGGACATGATTTTCCGAATGTCACTCTCGTCGGTATCCTGGCGGCGGATCTTTCCCTGCATATCAGCGATTATCGTGCGTCGGAGCGTACGTTTCAGCTTCTGACGCAGGCGGCCGGGCGCGCCGGGCGCGGGAAACGGCAGGGAGAGGTCGTGATCCAGACCTATCAGCCGGAGCATTTTGCCGTCAGGGCGGCGGCCGCGCAGGATTATAAGAGTTTTTACAGGCAGGAAATGCAGTTCCGGACGCTGATGCGTTATCCCCCGGTCTGGCATATGCTTCTGATACATATCAGTTCGGAGAAGGAAGGGGTAGTCAAAGAAGCCTCTTCTGTGTTACAATACAGGATATTGAAAAAAATCGGGGAAGAAAAAGGGGACATTCCGGCGGAGCCGGTCTCCGGCGACATACAGGTCGTCGGTCCGGCGGACGCGGCGGTTTCCAGGATCAATGATATATACAGAAAAATGATCTATATAAAATGCGGAGATTATGAGAGGCTGGTCCGGCTGAAAAATGATCTGGACACTTTCATGAGAGACCAAGCCGCTTTTCAGAACGCGGCGGTGCAGTTTGATTTTGATCCGATGAATGTTTTCTGAGAATAGAGGAGAGAGAGGATGGCACTTAGAACAATTCGTCTCCTGGGAGATGAGATACTGAAAAAGACCTGCAGGGAGGTCGCATCCATGACGCCCCGCACGAGTCAGCTGATTGAGGATATGCTGGAGACCATGTACCACGCGGAGGGCGTCGGTCTGGCCGCGCCCCAGGTCGGCGTGCTTCGCCGGGTCGTGGTGATCGATATCGGCGACGGGCCGCTCGTCATGGTCAATCCGGTTCTTCTGGAGACGGAAGGAGAGCAGACCGGCGACGAGGGGTGTTTAAGCCTGCCCGGGAAGGCGGGACAGGTCACGCGTCCGAATCACGTAAAAGCGAAATATTTCGATAAAGATATGCAGGAATGCGAGATCGAGGCGGATGAGCTTCTGGCCCGCGCGATCTGTCATGAGCTGGATCACCTGGAGGGACGTATGTACGTGGATCTGGTCGAGGGCGAGATTCACGATGTAGTCTATGAGGAAGACGACGAAGACGAATCTGAAGAGGATGGCGCTGAGGCCGGGGAGGAGAACTGATTTGAAGGTCATTTTTATGGGAACGCCGGATTTTGCCGTGAATACGCTGGAGGCTCTGATCGCGGCCGGACATGAGGTCGTGCTGGCGGTCACTCAGCCGGATAAGCCTAAGGGCAGGGGAAAGACCCTGCAGTTTCCTCCGGTGAAGGAGGCTGCGCGGGCGCACGAAATCGAGGTGTTTCAGCCGCGGCGCGTCCGGGATCCGGAGTGTATCGATTTTTTAAGATCCTTTCAGGCGGATATCATCGTGGTCGCGGCCTTCGGACAGATTCTGCCGAAGGAGATCCTGGATCTGCCGCCGTACGGCTGTGTGAACGTGCACGCTTCCCTTTTG
This sequence comes from Clostridiales bacterium, assembly GCA_021202015.1. Classification (GTDB taxonomy): domain Bacteria; phylum Bacillota; class Clostridia; order Lachnospirales; family Lachnospiraceae; genus Eubacterium_I. The sequence goes on from JAJQDV010000007.1 coordinate 18,008, forward strand.
CCGAAATACCGCGGCGCGGCGCCCATCCAGTGGGCGGTGATCAACGGCGACCGGATTTCCGGCGTCACGACCATGCGGATGGATGAGGGGCTTGATACCGGCGATATGATCCTGAAGGAGGAGGTCGCCCTGGATCCGAAGGAGACCGGCGGCAGCCTTTTTGAAAAGCTGAGCAGGATCGGAGCGGATCTCTGTGTGAAGACCCTCGCCGCCATCGGGGACGGCAGCGCGGTCTATACGCCGCAGGATCACGCGGCCGCGACAAAGGTCGGGATGATCCGCAAGGAGTTCGGCCGGATGGACTGGAATACCCCGGCTCTGCAGCTGGAACGCCTGATCCGGGGGCTGTCCCCCTGGCCCGGCACATATACAAAATGGAAGGATAAGAGTTTAAAGATATGGGATGCCGACGTGATTGAGGAAAATACGGACTGTCCGCCCGGCTGCGTCGTGAAAGTGACAAAGGACGCCGTGCGGGTGCAGACCGGCGACGGCATCCTCGTTCTGAACGAGGTTCAGCCGGAGGGAAAGAAGCGCATGCCCTGCGGCGCTTTCCTGCGGGGGAATCCCGTGCGGGAGGGAGACAGGTTCCTCTGATAATACTTCGATAGCATATCTCAAAAACCGTCATGCGCTGCAGGCGCAGCGCGCCAACATCTATGAAAGCCGATTGCAGCACCAGGAGGACGCCATGTCAGAACAGATAAATCCGAGAAATCTCGTACTGGATATCCTCCTCGCGGTGGATCGGGACGGTGAGTTCCTCCATATCGTTCTCCGGAATGTACTGGATAAATATCGCTATCTGCCCAGACGGGACCGCGCTTTTATCCGGCGCGTCAGCGAGGGAACCGTGGAGCGGCAGATCGAGCTGGATTATATGATTGATCTGTTTTCGCGCACGACGGTAAATAAAATGAAGCCCGTGATCCGCGCCATTCTTCGAAGCGCGGTATACCAGCTGAAATACATGGATTCCGTACCGGATTCCGCCGTATGCAACGAGGCGGTACGCCTCGCAAAAAAGAGAGGATTTTCCGGATTGCAGGGGTTTGTAAACGGGGTGCTGCGGACGATCTGCAGGGAACGGAACAACATCTGTTATCCTTCGCTGCAGGAAGAACCGGTCCGGGCGTTGTCCGTGCGGTATTCCGTGCCGGAGTGGATGGCGGAGCGGTTTCTGAAAACTTACGGCGCAGAGCGGAGCCGGTCAATTTTTGAATCCTTTCTGGAGAAGAGAGACGTCTGCGTGCGTGTCGATGTCAGCAGAATGTCTCCGGATGAGGCCCGAATATCTCTGGAATCTCAGGGGATACGCGTCCGGCCTCACCCAATGCTGCCCTATGCGTTCCGGATCAACGGCTATGATGTGCTCGACGAGATTCCGGAGTTTGCCTCCGGGATTCTCTATGCGCAGGATGCTTCCTCGATGATGGTGGCGGAGCTGGCCCGGCCGGGAGAGGGGGATTTTGTCCTGGATGTGTGCGCCGCCCCCGGCGGGAAGAGCCTGCATATCGCGCAGATGATGCGCGGTACCGGCATGGTCGAGGCGCGGGATCTCACCGAATACAAGGTGGAGCTGATCCGCGAAAATATCCGCCGGTGCCGGGTTGAAAATATGAGGGCTGTCTGCCGGGACGTGCTTGTATTTGACTCGGAGATGGCGGGACGGGCCGATTTTGTGATCGCGGATCTGCCGTGTTCCGGCCTCGGCGTGATCGGGCACAGGCCGGATATTAAATACAGAATGACGGAGGATAAGATCCGGGAGCTCTCCGAACTGCAACGAAGGATGCTGGGCGTTGTCCGCCGGTATGTCAGACCCGGCGGAACGCTGATGTACAGTACCTGTACGGTGACGGCGGAGGAAAATTCACAGAATACGGCATGGTTTCTCGGAGAATATCCGGAGTTTCGTCTTGTCTCGGAGCATCAGTATCTGCCGGATGAGGGCTGCGACGGATTTTATATCGCAAAGATCACGCATCGCGGCTGAGATACTGTAAATCGTAACGAAGAAAGTCAATAAACGCAGGAGGCAAACGCCGATCCGGCGGAGAAACAGTTAGTTATCATGAAAAAAACGGACCTGAAATCTCTTCCATATGAAGAACTGGAACACTGGATTGTTTCCGCCGGTGAGAAAAAATACCGGGCAAAGCAGTTATACGAGTGGATGCACCGGAAGCTGGCGGAGAGCCCGGGCGACATGACCAACATTCCGGGCAGCCTGAAAGACCGGATCCGCGAAGACTGCACGTACACGGTTTTAAAACAGGCGGCCTGCCAGATCTCCGCGCAGGACGGAACGAGAAAATATCTGTTCCTGCTGGAGGACGGAAACATGGTGGAGAGCGTCCTGATGCGGTATAAGCACGGCAATTCCGTCTGCATCTCCTCGCAGGTCGGATGCCGGATGGGCTGCGTCTTCTGTGCTTCCGCGCTGGACGGACTGGTGAGGAATCTGACGCCGGCGGAGATGCTGGAGCAGGTCTACCGGATCCGTGCGGATATCGGAGAGCGCGTATCCAATGTTGTTGTGATGGGAACCGGAGAACCGCTTGACAATTATGAGAATCTGCTTGTTTTCCTGCGCATGCTGACCGATGAGAACGGATTAAATATCAGCCAGAGGAGTGTGACGGTATCCACCTGCGGAATTGTTCCGAAGATGAGGGCGCTGGCTGAGGAAAAGCTGCAGATCACGCTCGCGCTTTCTCTGCATGCGGCGGATCAGGAAAAAAGAGAACGGCTCATGCCGGTGGCGAAGGCTTACGGGATCCGTGAACTGACGGACGCCTGCAGATATTATTTTGAGAAAACCGGGCGAAGGGTCACGTTTGAGTACAGTCTTGTGGCCGGAGTCAATGACACGAAAGAGGATGCGCGCGCACTCGCGAAGCTGACCCGGGGGCCGGGCTGTCATGTCAATCTTATCCCCGTAAATCCCATAAAAGAACGAAATTACAGGCATCCTGACCGCAAAGTGGTGGCGGATTTCAAAAATCTTCTTGAAAAATATGAGATACATGTTAGTATAAGAAGGGAAATGGGACGGGATATCGACGGGGCCTGCGGGCAGCTGAGAAGAAAATATTCGGGATATACAGAATGATCCGCGGAGATTTTCGGAAAGGAAGGACTCTTGACAGATGAAAATATGTTCCTTGACTGACATCGGCATTCAGCGCGAGATGAATCAGGATTATTACTTTTCTTCGGAAGAGCCGGTGGGCAGACTGCCGAATCTTTTTATTGTGGCGGACGGAATGGGCGGACATAATGCGGGTGAGCTTGCGTCCAGATGCGCCGTGGAGACCATGGCTGCCGTTGCGGGTACGGCGAAACAGGAGGATTTTACCGGGATTCTGACCGAATGTGTCGCATCCGCGAACAGTGCGCTGAAGAACTATGCCGACACTCATATTGAGACAAAGGGGATGGGGACGACGGTCGTTGCCGCCGTGCTGGATGAGGACCGCCTTTTTACGGTCAATGTCGGCGACAGCAGGCTGTATCTGGTCGGCTCGCGCATCCGTCAGGTCACCAGGGATCATTCTCTTGTGCAGGAGATGGTCCGGCTGGGAGAGATGGATGAGGAGAGCGCCAGGAGACATCCGGATAAAAATATTATTACAAGAGCCGTGGGTATCGACCGGAATGTGGAGATCGACACATTTCAGTCGGTTGTGGAGCCGGGGGAACGTATCCTGCTGTGCTCCGACGGACTGACGAATATGGTTTCCGACGAGGATATTCTTCAAATCCTGAACGGAGAGGAAGATCTGGTCTCAAAGACAGAATATTTAGTTGAACTCGCAAATAAAAATGGTGGAAGAGATAATATCACGGTTATTATAATAGATCCTGAATATGAGAGGTAAGTGCAGATGACAGATAAAGGAATGATCATTGCGGAACGCTATGAGATTGAAGAGAAAATCGGCGCAGGCGGGATGTCTGACGTCTATAAGGCCAGAGACCTTACTCTCGGCAGGAGCGTAGCGGTTAAGGTGCTGAAATCGGAATTTTGTGAGGATATGAATTTTGTAACAAAGTTCCGCGCGGAGGCGCAGTCCGCGGCCGGGCTGGAGCACCCGAACATCGTGAACGTTTACGATGTGGGCAGCCAGGACGGATTTTATTATATTATCATGGAATATGTGTCCGGGATTACGCTGAAGACCTACATTGAGAAAAAGGGCCGGCTGAATTATAAGGAGACCTTAAGCATCGCGATACAGGTAGCCCGCGGAATCCAGGCGGCTCACGCGAAAAATATCATCCACAGGGACATCAAACCTCAGAATATCATGATCTCCACCGACGGGAAGGTCAAGGTGACGGATTTTGGTATCGCGCGCGCCGTGTCAGAGAATACGATTCATTCGGACGTGATGGGATCTGTACATTACGCTTCTCCGGAACAGGCGAGAAACGGATATGTCAGCAACCGGAGCGATATTTATTCTCTCGGTATCGTTATGTATGAGATGGTGACCGGACGGGTACCGTTTGACGGAGAAAGTACCGTGGCGGTGGCGATCAAACATCTGCAGGATGAGATGGTGAATCCGGGCGAGTACGCGGAGGATCTGCCCATCAGCCTGGAGAAGATTATTTTAAAATGTACCCAGAAGAGTGCGGATCGGCGCTATGAGTCCATGGAGAGCCTTCTGGTTGATTTAAGAAAGTCGCTTTTGTCTCCGAATGAGGATTTTGTGACGATGGTTCCTTTTAATTCAGATAAGACCAAAGTTTTTTCGGATGATGAGCTGAAGGAGATTCAGGAAAACGATACGGCGGATCAGGAAGAGGATGAGGACGGGAAATACGCGTATATTTATGATGATGATAATGATGAGGATGAGGAGGAGGACGACGATGACGGCGGTTTCCTGAATCCGAAGGTCGAGAAGGTTGTCAACATCCTGCGCATCGTGATCATTATCATCATTGCTCTGATCGTGATCTATTTTATTCTTGACTTTACGGGACTGGTTCATTTCGGTTCCGGATCCTCCGATGAGGAACAGACGACGGAGGAGGAGTCCGCACAGGTGGAGATGATCGATCTTACGGGCATGACGCTGGACGAGGCGGAGGAGGCTCTGGAAGAGCTGGGGCTTACGGTTTCTCAGGAAAGTACGGAGGAGACGGAGGACTATGAGGCCGGACAGATCATCTCTCAGGACATAGAGGAAGGGGAGATGGTGAATGAGGGCACGACAGTCAATGTTGTGGTCGCTGTCGAGCCGGAAGCGGAGACGGTGACGGTGCCGAATGTCGTCGGTTATACCTCAGATGCGGCCATGACGACTCTGCAGGACAGAGGACTTGAGGTGGTTCGGGAGTTTCAGTACAGCAGTACCGTGGCATCAGGGAAGGTGATCAGCCAGGATCCCGTGAGCGGAACCACACTGACGGAGGGCGACACCGTGACCATCTATGTCAGCCAGGGTACGGAGTCCACGAAGGTTCCGACTGTGACCGGAATGACACAGAGCGACGCGGTATCGGCTCTGGGAGATGCCGGACTGAATGTCGGTACGGTCACCGAGCAATATGACAGCACGGTGGAGGAGGGTTATGTGATCAGCCAGAGCGTTTCCTCCGGAAGCTATGTGGAGATGGGGACGTCCGTGGATCTGGTCGTCAGCCTTGGCAAGGAGGTCGTGACCTATTATGCGGATCTGAAGGTGACGGCGCCGTCCAATGTGACAGTTAATTATGCGGACATTGAGCTGTATAAGGCGGAGAGTGATGAGTTGATCCAGTCCTGGACGAATCAGACGAGTTTCCCGTTTGTCGCGTCGGTGACCGGCATTACCGGGACCGATACCGGGACGATCGTGATCGAGTGGCATTATACGGACGCGGACGGGAATTCGATGACCTATACCCAGGAGGAGACGGTTACTTTTAAAGAGGAATTATAAATGAAAAGAGGAAATCCGCTGTATACAGATGAGATCCCGGTCAGAGAGCAAAGATGAGACAGGGAAGAATCATAAAGGGCATTGCCGGATTCTACTATGTCCATACCGCGGAATCCGGCGTCTACGAGTGTAAGGCAAAGGGTATTTTTCGCACACAGAACAGGAAACCGCTGGTCGGGGACCGGGTCTGTATCGATGTGATCAGCGAGGAGGAAAAAACCGGGAATATCACCGGGATTCTTCCCCGCAGGAACGCGTTGATCCGGCCCGCGGTCGCCAATGTCGATCAGGCGGTAGTTCTGTTCGCGTTGTCTTCCCCGAAGCCGAACTTTAATCTGCTGGATCGGTTCCTGATCACGATGGAGCAGCAGCGGGTTCCGGCAGTTATCTGTATGAACAAGACAGATCTGGTTTCGGAGAAGGAGACCGGGGAGATCCGGGAGATTTATGCCGCGAGCGGCTATCCGATCTATTTCATCTGCGCGGAGACGGGAGACGGAGTGGATGCGTTCAGAGTTTCACTTCAGGGAAAGACAAGTACAGTCGCCGGACCTTCCGGCGCGGGAAAGTCTACGCTGATTAATCTTCTGGCGCCGCATGCCGGGATGGAGACCGGCGAGGTCAGCAAAAAGGTACAGCGCGGACGCCATACGACCCGGCATTCGGAGCTGATCATGCTGGACTCCGGGACGTATATCGTTGATACGCCCGGATTTACGTCGCTTGCGGCGGACTGCGGCAACGTGGCCGGAAAAGGAGATCTCCTTCCGGTGGAACCGGCAACGCTGGAGATGTTTTTTCCGGAGTTTGCCGATCATCGTGCGGATTGCCGTTTCCGCGGCTGCAGCCATTTGCAGGAGCCCGGCTGCGCGGTCCGCGCGGCGGTGGAGGACGGCCGGATCAGCCGGAGCCGATATGAGAATTACGGGCAGATCTATCGCGATCTGCGTGAAAAGAAAAAGTATGATAAGAGCGGAAGGAGGAGCATTCGTTGAATTGCTTATCACCGTCTATTTTATCGGCGGATTTTACAAAACTGGGTGAGCAGATCGCCCTGCTGGACCAGGCGGGCGCACAGTATGTGCATATTGACGTGATGGATGGGATGTTTGTGCCGAGCATCTCCTACGGCATGCCTGTCATCCGTTCGATACGCGGCTGTACGGAGCGGATCTTTGACGTTCATCTCATGATCGAGGATCCGGGCCGCTATATTGATGATTTTGTGGAGGCGGGCGCGGATCTGATCTCGGTGCATGTGGAGGCCTGCGGACATCTCGATCGCACGATTCACGCGATCCGGGAAAAGGGCGTGCTGGCGGCGGCGGCTTTGAATCCGTCCACTCCGCTGACCGGGCTGGACTATATCCTGCCGGAGCTGGATATGGTGCTGCTCATGGGCGTAAATCCCGGCTTCGGGGGACAGAAATACATTCCGTATATTACACAGAAGATCCGGGATCTGCGGCAGATGATCCTGCGCGCGGGGTGCCAGACGGATATCGAGATCGACGGAGGTGTGAATTTTGAGAATGTGACAGAGATCCTGGACGCGGGAGCGAATGTGATCGTGGCCGGGAGCGCTGTTTTTCGGGGAGACATTGAGGAAAACGTGCAGACATTTCTGCGGATGATGGACAGATGAAAAAAAACAGTCTGATAATTACGGGGGGTCATACAGACCTCCCTTTTACGAAAAAGCAGTTACAGGAGGAAGTATGGGATTGTGTAATCTGCGCCGATTCCGGTCTGGATTTCTGCCGGGAGGCCGGGTTTCTGCCGGATGTGATCCTGGGGGATTTCGATTCCGCCGATCCGGATGCGCTGCGGTTTTTCAGGGAGCGGTGCCCGGAACGGATCTTCACATTTCCGGCGCAGAAGGACGAGACGGATACCGAGCTTGCCCTGCAGTACGCGATCCGGGAGGGCGCGGGACGGATCACCGTGCTGGGCGCAACCGGGACCAGGCTGGATCATGTTCTGGGGAACATCCATCTGCTGAAACAGGCGATGGACGCGGATACGGACTGCTGCATTCTGGATGCGCACAACAGGATCCGGATGATCCGGCGGAGCCTGGTGATCCGGCGGGACGGGCAGTTCGGCCGATATGTATCCCTGATTCCTTTTACCCCTGAAGTGCGGGGGCTGACTCTGACCGGTTTCGCCTATGAGGTGCGGGATTTTACGCTGGCTTCCGGAAGTGCGAGAGGCGTGAGCAATGAGATCCGGGAAGACGAAGCGCGCATTGAGATGAAAAGCGGGATTCTTCTTGTGATTGAATCCCGGGACTGAACGAAATTTCATACGTGCAGGGGAAAGGGGGAAGCAGACGAAATGTTGATTCTGGTTATCGGCGGAAGCGGAAGCGGAAAATCAGAATATGCGGAGCGGCGCTGTATGGAGTTGGACAACGGACAGAAACTGTATCTTGCCACCATGGACGCCGATGATAAGGAAAGTCGGGAGAGAATTGCGAGACACCGGCAGCTGCGGAGCGGAAAGGGTTTTGATACGCAGCAATGCCCTACGCATCCGGAACAGGCGGCGCTGCCTCCGGGGAAAACGGTTCTTCTCGAATGCCTGTCCAATCTGACGGCGAATGAGATGTTTTCTCCCGCCGGAAGAGGGGATGCGTCGCAGATTGCCGCCGCGATTCTATCCTTTGTACGGGATACAACGAAGAAGCAGAAACATCTGGTGGTTGTGACGAATCAGGTGTTTTCGGACGGGATTTCCTACGGGTCTGAGACAGATCGGTATATGCGCTGCCTGGCGCAGATCAATGTCGGCATCGCGGCTCTGGCGGACGAGGTGACGGAAGTGGTGCATGGGATTCCCCTGCGGATCAAAGGAAAGCTATGAAGTGGATAAAAAATATGATCGTGGCATTTTCCCTTTATTCAAAGATCCCCATGCCGCAGGTTCAATGGACAAAACAGAATATGAGAATCGCCCTTTGTTTTTTCCCGCTGGTGGGCGCTGTGATAGGCATTCTGATGTGGCTCTGGTGTCTGGCGGCGGAGGCACTGGGCGCCGGGAGTATTTTGCGGGCTGCCGGTTTTGTCCTGATTCCGGTGCTGGTCTCCGGTGGGATTCACCTGGACGGGCTTTTGGATACGGCGGACGCGTTGGGCGCATGGCAGACGAAGGAGAGGCGGCTGGAAATTCTGAAGGATCCGCACACGGGAGCCTTTGCGATCATTGTCTGCTGCGCGTATTTCCTGGCCTCGGCCGGTATCTGGTCGGAGGCGGATCCGCAGTCCGTCCGGATACTCGTGCTGGGATTCATTTTGAGCCGGGCGCTCAGCGGATTCGGCATCTGTACGTTTCCCTGTGCGGGAGAGAGCGGGCTGGCGGCGGCTTTTTCCGGCGCCGCGGACAGAGTGAAATGTCGGATCTGTCTGTTGGCGGAGGCTGCGGCATGCATATTTTTTATGATTTTTCTCGACCGGAGACGCGGTATTCCGGCTGCGGCCGCGGCGATTCTTGTCTGTCTGATCTGCCGCCGTATGGCGATGCGGAAATTCGGGGGGATCACCGGCGATATCCAGGGATTTTTTTTACAGATGTGTGAACTGGCGATGGCGTATGCGGCGATCCTGCCGTCCTGTTTTTAAGGAAGACTCGTTTAAGTGGAGTCGAACACGATTCAGGTATACGCGATCACCGGGCAGGAGGAAGTTTGAAACAAATAAGTAGCGGATAGAGAAAAATAAGAGGGTACCACAAACA
>JAJQDV010000011.1 GCA_021202015.1 Clostridiales bacterium
GATGCATGTGAATATCACAGCGTTCACCCACAAAATAACAGAATGGATTGATATCCTCATCCCAGTCTTCCGCGACCAGCTCCGTCTCTTTTTTCAGCATACGCTCTGTCATCCGAACTTCCGTAAGATCCCTGATAAACGGCTTGGCCGCAAGACCCCGTTTTCCGCGGAACTGAAACAGAATATACCGCGAATTGGATGAGATGATGCCGACACGGGCATAGCCGACATCCTGACCCGTCATATTAATCGTACAGTATCTGCCGTGAAAGGGGGTGCAGTCAAATTCTTTTCCGGATTCATGAACCAGTCTGTTCGCAGCCATTCTGATCTCCATTCTGCCGCCTTTCAGCCGGCGCCGCAAATAGCAGGGAAGGCGATAATAAGAGTTCCCTCTCTTTCACAAACCCTTCTCCCGTCGCTTACAGCTTCAGATTCTTTAACAGATCTCCCATGGAAGTCCCGATCGACTCCGCTTTGGGTATTTTCACAGAAACTTCTTCTTCTCTTTTGTTCTGCTCCAGCAGTGCCTTCATGCTGAGTTTCAGCTTCCCATCCTGTTTCCCGATGACCTTTACACGGACTTCCTGTCCCTGCTTCAGAACGTCAGAAGGGTGCTTTACGCGCTCCAGCGCAATCTGGGACACATGAACCAGTCCGGAAATGCCGTCGCCCAGATCCACAAACACGCCGTAATCCTGGATGCTGTCGACCGTGCCGTCAAAAATACTGCCGACCTCAACAGCGGCTAATTTCTGTTTTTTCACATTGTCGCGCTCTTCTTTTAAAATCTCGCGCGCGGAAAGAACCAGCTTATCCGACTCCCGATCCGCGGTAATGATTCTTACCCGGATCTCCCTGCCGAGCCATTCGTTCAGATCGTCGACTCTTCTGAGGCTGAGCCTGGATGCCGGGATAAAGCCGCGAATGCCCTCCACCTCAGCGATCACGCCCTTATTCACAACGCCGGAGATCTCTACCGTGAGATCTGTCTTCGCCTCGTAAAGCTCCATGATCTTAGCCCAGGCCAGAAGCGCATCCGTATCATGCTCTCCGTCTCCCATCATGCTGTAAGAAGCCTCCAGCTCCTTCTCCATGTCCTGCATGGTTTCCGCCGGCGCTTTCTTCGCGGGCGCTGCCTCCTCTGCGGGTGCTTCACTCTCCGCGGGTACTGCTGCCTCTGCAGATGCCGTATTCTTCGCGGGCGCTGTATTCTCTGCAGATACGGTCTCCTCTGCGGGAGCCGCTGCCTCCTCGGGTGTCACGGCTGCGTCTGCCGCCGTTTCGTCACTAATCCGTTTTGCCTCTGTCGCTTCCATCGAATCTCTCCTTATCTTAAATATATAAATAGTGGTTTATTGTTTTATTCCGACCCGTAATCAGCCGTGTTTATCAATAGCTTAAAAGAACTGTAATATGTAAATATCGCCTTGCCCTTGATCTGATCTTCTCTCACAAAACTGTATGAAAGGGCATCCTCCTCCGACTCCGCTATCCCGGCGGAAATGGCTTCCCTTGCCCAGAAACGGCCGTCCAGAGAATTATTTCTGTTATCCCCAAGGACAAAATAGCAGTCCTCCGGCACTTCAAAATAATATCCGTCATTCTCCCAATACCACTCTTCCGGCAGATAATCCTCCTGCAGCGGGGTATCACTGCCATCGATATAAATGCCGCCGTCGCGGATCTCCACCGTCTCGCCCGGAAGCCCGATCACCCGTTTGATATAAGTCTGGCTCTCATCCACCGGATACGAAAAAAGAATAATGTCTCCCCGATCAGGCTCGTCAAACCAGTAAGAAAAGCGAAAACCGATCAGGCGATCCTTCGTCATGATCGTCGTCTCCATGGAACCGGACGGTACCGTCGCATTGATGATAATAAATCTGGTTGCGACAAAAACTACCACAACAACAATGACAAACATACGGATCCAGCTGAATATCTCCATACGCTTCTCCTGCTTTTTCTCCATATCACGTCTGCGCCTCGATGTCTGAGGTTCATTTTGACCATCTCTCATATGCACTCCTTCGCACGTCTACAGATCGATCACAAGCTCCACGGGACAGTGATCCGATCCGAATACATCAGTATGTATATCTGCCGATCTCAGCAGTCCTTTCAGGCTGTCCGAGACGATAAAGTAATCGATACGCCACCCCGCGTTCTTTTCTCTCGCTTTAAACCGGTAGGACCACCACGAATATACGCCTGTCTGATCCGGATAAAAATACCGATATGTATCAATCTTACCACTATTCAGAGCATTTGTCATCTTTTCCCGCTCTTCATCCGTGAAACCGGCGTTTTTTCTGTTCGTCTTCGGGTTCTTCAGGTCAATCTCCTGATGCGCGACATTCAGATCACCGGCATAGATCACCGGTTTTTTCGCCTCCAGCCGCTGAATATAGACCAGGAAATCATCCTCCCAACGCATACGATATTCGAGACGGGTCAGCTCCGTCTGTGAATTCGGCACATATACGGTTACAAAATAAAACTGATCAAATTCCAGCGTGATCACACGGCCTTCATGGTCATGCTCGTCTATCCCGATCCCGTAAGAAACGGAAATCGGCGTTCGCTTTGTAAAAACCGCTGTTCCGGAATAGCCCTTTTTATCCGCATAATTCCAGTACTGTTCATAGCCTGCCGGATTCAGGTCGATCTGTCCTTTTTGCAGCTTGGTCTCCTGTATACAGAATATATCCGCATCCACGGCATTAAAATAATCCATGAAGCCTTTCTGTACACAGGCCCGAAGCCCATTTACATTCCACGAAACACATTTCATACAAAATCTCCCGTGAATTATGAAAAATCAGAATATTGATTCGGAGAATACAGGTTCGAATCAGAAAACCCGTAAACTCTCAGAAGAGAATTTACGGGGATCTGTCCATCATACGAACTCTGTACATCGCGCGTCTCTGAACTCCGTGCCAAAAAACTGCACCGAATTCCGTGCTTTGCTCTGCACCGAACTCTGTATTATTGTTTCCGCGCAGGAATCCCGCGCTTCCCGATTCACTGCCATGTCCTACTTTGCATAGTCTACAACACGATTCTCTCGAATTACATTTACCTTGATCTGGCCCGGATACTCCAGTTCAGCTTCGATCTGCTTGGATATATCTCTGGCCATAAGTACCATGTCAGCGTCGCTCACCTGCTCAGGAACCACCATAATACGAACTTCTCTGCCCGCCTGAACTGCAAAAGATTTGTCTACACCCTTAAAACTGTTCGTTATATCTTCTAATTTCTTTAATCTGTTGGAATAGGTCTCCAGCGTCTCTCTTCTCGCTCCCGGACGAGCCGCCGAAATCGTATCCGCCGCCTGTACCAGACAGGCGATCAGAGTCTGCGGCTCCACATCCCCGTGATGAGCCTCGACCGCATTGATCACGGTGGCGGATTCCTTGTATTTCCTGCAAAGGACAACGCCAAGCTGGATATGCGAACCCTCCATCTCATGGTCAACGGCCTTGCCGATATCATGAAGCAGGCCGGCGCGTTTTGCCATCCTGACATCTACGCCGATCTCTGCCGCCAGCAATCCGGAAAGCTGCGCGACCTCAATGGAATGCTTCAGAGCATTCTGACCATAACTCGTACGGTACTTCATGCGGCCAAGCAGTCGAACAAGCTCCGGATGTATTCCATGTACGCCTACCTCCAGAGTAGCCGACTCGCCTTCCTCGCGAATGAGACTCTCCACTTCCTTCTGAGCCTTCTCAACCATCTCCTCGATTCTTGCCGGATGGATACGTCCATCCACAATTAATTTCTCAAGGGCAATACGCGCCACCTCTCTGCGGATCGGATCAAAAGCTGATAAAATGACCGCCTCCGGCGTATCGTCAATGATCAGGTCAACTCCCGTCATCGTCTCCAGCGTGCGGATATTCCGTCCTTCCCGGCCGATGATCCGCCCCTTCATCTCATCATTCGGAAGCTGTACGACTGAAATCGTCGTCTCAGACACGTGATCCGCAGCACATTTCTGAATCGCGTTTACCACGTATTCCCTGGCTTTCTTATCAGCTTCCTCCTTAGCTCTGAGATCCATTTCCTTGATCAGCTTTGCCGTATCAAGTTTTACATCTTCTTCAACAGTTTTTAAAAGGTATTCTTTTGCCTGTTCAGAGGTGAGTCCTGAAATCCTTTCCAGTTCCTGTATGCGTTCCTCGTTTAACTTTGCAACTTCGGCTCTCTGCTGTTTGATCTCCTCTTCGCGGGCCGCAAAACTCTGTTCCCGACGCTCTGCAGCTTCCAGCTTCTTATCCAGATTCGCTTCCTTCTGCTCGATACGTCTCTCATTGCGCTGAATCTCATTCCTGCGGTCCTTGATCTCCTTGTCCAGATCATTCTTCGTCCGGATGGACTCTTCCTTGATCTCTACCAGGGCCTCCCGCTTTTTTGACTCGGCGCTCTTCACGGCCTCATCTATGATATTTCTCGCACGCTCCTCCGCACTTCCGATCTTCTCCTCCGTGCTCTTCTGAAAACGTGCCTTCGAAACAACATAGGTGATAATAAAGGTGATAACAACAGCAACAACAGCCGTAATCACTACTGCTATGCCAGTCTGCACCTCAGGCGCACCTCCTTATTTAGTTTTATTGTACATATAACAAATATTACATATAAATAATTATGTCATAAATTACAACTATTTGATTCTATACTTTTTCATCGATTATGTCAAGTCCATCTGCCGCTTAATCCTGGAATTTTGAAATCCTTTTCGCAGAAGAGACTGATAAATCCGGTATTTCTGTCCCCGATCCGTCCGGTCCGGGTCATATTGCTTTTTTAACAGGAAACTGCGGATCAGCTCATCCTCATGATCCTCGTAATCTTCTTCCATGGCCTGTTCGATCAGGGCGGCGGGAACACCCCGTCTCTGCAGGGCGATCCGGTAGTTAAACACTTTGAGAGGTTAACACCTCTCTTTTTTTGTTGCAAATAA
>JAJQDV010000073.1 GCA_021202015.1 Clostridiales bacterium
CATTCGCGCCCTCATTTGCCGCGTAGACCGTGGTCTCCGGTCCCATAAATCCGATGTCGGCCTCGTCGGCGAGCACCGCCGCCATCACCTTATCCGCGCCGTAGCCGCAGACGAGATCGAGATCGATGCCTTCCTCCTCAAAATAGCCCTCCTCGATGGCCACATACATGGGCGCGTAGAAGACGGAATGTGCCACTTCGTTCAATGTGACTGTTACGGTCTCCGTGAGAATCATTTCTGTATCGTCTTCTTTTGCATCTGTCTCTGCGTTCTCATCCGATCCGGTTTCTTCCGAACTGTCTGCCGAGGCTTTCTCTTCGATATCTGTTTCCGTCGATGTGTCGGAATTACCGTCTGTATTTCCGCAACCGACCAGAAGCAACGAAGTGACAAGAACCGCTGACAGACAAACTGCGGCAAGGGTTTTCCAAATCTTTTTCATGATAAATCCTGATTTTGTTTTATGTATCATATGAAAAACGAGCACGCAGAGTGACAACTTTGCTGCTGATATTTTTTCTCAAAATAGCAAAAGTCCGCTACGCAGAAAAATGCACAACCCCTCTGAACAAAGCAGAAGGGCTGAGCATAAAATAAAGGGTTTTCAATAAAAGAGATTATATTTATAAAATCAATGAAACCGGAACGGTGCTACCTGATGGGAAGAGCGCATTCCGCCGACAGAACAAGGCAGCTTTGCCAGACATATCATCTGGACGGATATTTTCTCACCGCAGAGGAATTACTGGCCGCGGATATAGATACGGTATATCTCGCTCTTCCGAACAGTCTGCATTTTTCTTTTGCGAAAATCGCTGTCGCCGCCGGAAAGCATGTCATCCTGGAAAAGCCCGCCACTGTGACCGCCGCGGAACTGACCGAACTGGCGGAGGATGCAAAAAAGCATCATGTGTTTTTACTGGAAGCCATGAGCCTTCACTATACGCCGGCCTTTCGGTCCATTCGGGAGCATATCCCCGCGCTCGGTCCGATTCGTCTGGTCAGTTTCCAGTTCTGCCAGTATTCCTCCCGCTACGATGATTTTCGGAAGGGAATAACAGCGCCGTCCTTTGATCCGGCGTGTATGGGCGGAGCGTTGATGGATCTGAATGTCTATAATCTCCACGCAGTTCTGGCGCTTTTCGGCATGCCGCAACATGCCCGCTACTTTCCGAATATCCAGCGGGGCATCGACACCAGCGGCATCGCGGTACTTGATTACGGAACATTTCAGGCTGTCGCGCTGGCAGCAAAAGACTGTCAGGCTCCGGTCGCCTCCACCATTCAGGGAGAGAACGCCTGCCTTACCATCCGCATGCCCATGAATCAGATCGACCGATATGAGATCTCCGACCACAACGGGCGGGTACAGGTCCATGACTTTCATCAGAATATACACCGCCTTTACAGCGAATTTACGGAACTCGAAAGAATCATCCGGGAAAATGACGCAGAACTGGCTGCCGCGCTTCTGGATAACAGCATACGGGCTGCCACAATCGCATCATTCCCTTCCACGCGAAATAACATAAAATATCTGTGTCTCTGAAAATTCATTCTCTTATATCCCGCTTCTTTCAGCCTTAAATTTTCACATGGCTTCAGACTTCCCGCAACACTGGATAAAACTCGTACAGTTTCTTCAAAATCATCAAGAAGATTTCCGGCGCGCTGCGTGAGCTGCGCGAAATTGACCACCTGATCATTCGCGCCCTCATTTGCCGCGTAGACCGTGGTCTCCGGTCCCATAAATCCGATATCCGCCTCGTCGGCGAGCACCGCCGCCATCACTTTATCCGCGCCGTAGCCGCAGACGAGATCGAGATCGATGCCCTCCTCCGCGAAGTACCCTTCCTCAATCGCAACATACATGGGGCATAGAAAACAGAGTGCGCCACTTCATTTAAAGTTACCTCCACTGTCTCGGTGAGCGCACTCCCGTTACTTTCCCCACTATCCTCCGTATCAGCTTCTTCTTCGATGTCAGTCTCTGCCGATGGTTCCGTCTCCACGTCTGCTGCATTGCAGCCACTTAAGACCGGGCAAAAGATGGCCGCCGCAGCCAGACACAACGCCATAAACATTTTCCACATTTTTTCATGATAAATCCTGATTTATATTTTCTTCATCATATGAAAAACCGGCGTACTGTGTGATAACAACGGTATATGCAATCAGCCCGAATACGCGCTATCCGGTACTCTTACACTGGCGAAGTGATCAGTCAGCAACCTGGGGACGTTCATGTTTATTTATCTGCATCTATTGTTGTTTCACCACAATCCGATCCACCCATTCCGACAAAATAAGAATCAGCACACAGAGCGCCAACAGGAAAATCGGTATCGTATATAATCCGGCACGCTCCGCGACAACACCGATGAATGGTGAGATCAGGACATCGCCCGCATAGGCTGCAGCCATTTGAAATCCGACAATACGCTGCGAATTTTCCCGACCGAAACGCGCAGGCGTCATATGGAGCATACTCGGAAAAATCGGAGCACAGCCCAGTCCAACCAATGCGATCGCTCCGTAAAACAGCACGGAAGGAAGCGGCAAACTCAGGCAGAAGGTTCCTGCAATGCAAAGTCCGATTCCAAGCCGAAGCAGCGCCTTGTCTGAGAACTTTTCAGACAGAAACCCGCACACGAGCCGCCCCATCATAACGCAAAAATAAAAGACGGATGTTGTCTGAGCCGCCGAATCCGGCGAAAAAGAGCGAAACCCAACCAGATAACTCGGCGTCCACAATGCCGTGCCATATTGAATGGCAAAGAAAAGAGCATAACAGATCAGGGCGAACGCAACACCCGGTATCAGTAATAAAGGTTTCCTGTTTCCCTTCTCCGAAACAGAATTCGTCCGTGTTATGTCCATCCCTGAATCTGCGCCAAAATCCTTTTCTTCTCTGCGGATATCCCTGTTCTCTATCCCTCTGTGATCCCTCCCCCGCCACACCGGAAGCGTGATGACAAGAAATACGGAAATACATATCTGAATCATGGCGATGATCAGATATCCTCTCCGCCAGCTGCCGCCGTCTGCCAGCACAAAAGACAGGATCAGTGGTCCGACCGTCGCTCCCAGACCGTAGCAGCAGGTCATCCAGTTCACATGTTTTGCTTTGAGATATAAGGCTCCGTAATTGTTGAGACAGGTATCAACAGCCCCCGCTCCGAGTCCCAACGGAATAGAAACAACAATCAGCCACAGGTAGGAGGGGCTGAAGGAATATCCGAGAAGAGAAGCCGCCGTGATAAAACCGCAGAGAGCCGCGAGCTTTGCCGTGCCCAGATGACGCACAATCCGCTCCGTCATCAGGCAGGAAAAAATCGTCGCGCAGGATACCGTGACCGTGATCAGCCCCTGTGCATCCAGCGAGACCCCCAGTTCTCCCTGCATGACCGGCCATGCGGAACCGAGCAATGTATCCGGAAGTCCCAGACTGACAAATGCCAGATATATCACCAGCAAAAAAATAATGTTCAACCATACACCTTCTTCTTTTGTATTTTCCTCACCGGAACAGTTATCACTCACGATTCTATCTGTTTGCGGATTATAACATACTTCCCGACCTGATTCAATGTATCAACGTAATAAAAAGGGAAATTTAAAAATTGTTCAATGATGTTCAGAAAAATTGAACAGTTGGTCAATATTTGTGCGAAATTGCCAAAACAATAGTCAAAACACGGGAAATTAATGTGAAAAACATACAATATATGATTGACTAATGAAAGATCCCTATTCTATAATAAATATGAATCAGAAAGTCTGCAGACTATTTGATCTATTTCATGAAAGAAGAGGTAAATAATATGGAAAGCACAATTAAAAAGTATCCCTGTTATGTGAATGGTGTGAAACAGGTTTATCCGAATGTGACTCCGGGAACACCAATTTATGCGAATGCTGTCGCTGTGGATAATATTTTATATGTTTCCGGTATGACTGCCCAGCGTTTTGATGACGGCGGGTGCGTTACCAATACCATGCAGGATCAGATGTGGACAGCTTTGCTGAAAATGAAACAGGTTCTGGAAGAGGCCGGCTGCCTGACCCGTCCGGAATTTCTGGTTGAGATCGAGTGTAATGCGGTGATTAATCGCAAGAAAGATTAACGCCGTCGAACTTTTTTCACAAATTGCAGAAAGAATAAAATAGTGGTATGATAAACAAAAAAAAACACTCGCTGTCAGGCCGCTTCCGGCTGTTCCGATTCTTCCAGCACCCGCATCGCCCTGAACTCTGCCCGAATCATAAACACCGACACGATCGCCGACAGGAGATCCGCAACCGGCGCGGAATACAAAAGACCCATAATCCCGAACCGGATCGGCAGGATCAGGATCAGCGGCAGTATAAAAATCAGCTGTCTGGTCATAGACAGAAAAATACCTTTCTTCGGCTTACCGATCGCTGTGAAGAAATTAGACGAGATCGGCTGCAGGAAATTGAGCCATGTAAAAAACATGAAAATCTGAAAAAACATGACGCCGAACTCAAAATATTCTTCCGTATTGCTCCCGAACCACTGCAGGATCTGCCGCGGAAACAGGCGAAAGAAAATAAAAGAAGCGACAGAGATCACCGCTCCGACCAGCAGCGCGGTCCAGTATGCCTCCCGCACACGCCGGTAAAGCTTCGCCCCGTAATTAAAACTCTCGATCGGCTGCGCTCCCTGCGACAGGCCGATGATCACGGTAAAGAAGATCTGATATACCTTCATAATGATCCCGCTGCAGGCCAGCGGAATCGCCTCTCCATAGACGGACAAAGCCCCGTAATACGTCAGGGAATTATTCATGACGATCTGAACCACCATCATACAGATCTGGTTCACAAAAGACGCCAGACCGATCGTCACGATCTTTTTTACATAAACACCGCGCACCCGCAGATGGATCCGGTGAAGCGGAACCGTCTTAAATCCGCGCATATAGGTCACAACCATGATGCCGGACACGATCTGTCCGATGATCGTCGCCAGGGCTGCGCCGCGCATCCCCCACTGGAATCCGAGGACAAACACCGCATCCAGGACCGTGTTCAGGACCGCGCCGATCAGGCTGCACGCCATCGCTATCTTCGGACTGGCGTCCGCCCGGATCAGATGTCCTCCGCCCGTCGTCAGAATCAGAAACGGAAATCCGATCGACGTGATGCGCAGATAGTTCAGCGCATAGGGAAATACGTCGTCCGGCGTCCCGAACGCGTGCAGCAGAGGCGTCATGAAAATCTGCGTGAAAATACAGAGCGCCACGCCGCTCCCGAACAGAAGCACCAGCGCGTTTCCTATGTAATGCACCGCCTTTTTCGGATTGTTTCTCCCCATTGTGAGATTAAAACAGGATGCGCCGCCGATACCGAACAGCAGACCGAGCGCCACACAGGATGTCGTCAGCGGAAAAACCACATTCGTCGCCGCATTGCCAAGCGTACCGACCGCATGTCCGATAAACAGCTGATCGACAATGTTATAGACCGCGCCGATCACCATCGCGATGATGCTCGGTATGGAAAATTTTATCATCAGCCCGGATACTTTCTCGGTACCCAGAGGATTTGTCTTCGCCTGTTCCTCTACATATTCTCCCATGTGTTTCTCCTCCCTCTTCCTGTAACCTGTCCAGGCTCAGATTCGCGGTATGGTTTGGATAACAGCAGCAGGCTGATGACCGGATATTGCCCCATCCATTCTTCACACAATTCAGCATCTGCAGAGATAATCAGACCATCGAACAGATGCCTGTCCATCCCCACCTCAAAAAAATCATCTATCCCGATCGGAAGTTTTCTTTTTCTGCTATCCATAAAACAATGCTCCTTCTATAGATAATACACCCGCAAAAATGACGTGCCTTAAAATCTGGTCTTATCTATTATAACAAAATTCCCTTTGATTGCCACTATTTTTTGCTCAGTTCATATAACCGGGCGTCTCATATATATTTTCTCCTGAAGATCGACTCATAATTTACATTAATCTTTGGATACCGCCTTCCCGGCCGCCCAAAACCGTTCTTCAATTGCCACATACATCGGAGCGTAAAAGACAGAATGCGCCACTTCGTTCAATGTGACTGTTACTGTCTCCGTGAGAATCGTTTCTATATCGTCTTCTTCCTCATCCGTCTCTGTATTCTCATCCGAACCGGTTTCTTTTGAACTGTCCTCCGCCGCGGCTTCCTCTTCGATATCTGTTTCCGTCGATGTACCGGAAGCACCGTCTGTATTCCCGCAGCCGACCAGAAGCAGCGAAGTGATAAGAACCGCTGACAGGCAAACTGCAGTAAGGGTTTTCCAAATCTTTTTCATGATGAATCCTGATTTTGTTTTGTTTCATCATATGAAAAACGAGCACGCAAAGTGACAAATGAAATATGAAAGCGTCAATCTTCTTTGCTTTCTCCTGACTTTTGTATTTCGCTCATAATCCCGGCAGTGATAATACCGGAAGGAAGCGCGATGATCGCAATGCCAATAAAGGCGGATAATATCGTGAACAGCCTGCCGATGGAAGTTGCCGGAATGATATCCCCGTATCCGATGGTTGTAAGGCTGATTGTCGCCCAGTAAACGGCATCAAAAAAAGTATTAAAAATGTCCGGCTCGACGTTAAACATAATCAAGGCTGAAATCAACATGTATCCAACAGCAAAACTGAATACAGTTATAAGCGGCGCACCCTGTTTTTTAATGACATTTATAATGATTCCCATACTTCTTGAGTATCGAAGAACTTTGAATGTTCGAAGAACTCTCATAGCCCGCAGCAGACGTACTACCTTTAAAATCCTGAATCCGGACGCGAGTAAGGAGAATGATGGCAAAATGCATAACAGGTCGATAATTGCCATTGGTGTGACCGGATAAAACAGATAAGAGAGCCTGCCCTTCCGGAGCTTTATATCTGCTGTAGTAATTCTGAGTATATAATCGACAATAAAGATCACTGTTATGATGTGGTCTATCCGGTTGAGTGCAGGAGTAGATGATTTAAACGCCAGAGGAATCAGGCTGCACACAATAGACGCCATCATAAATATATCATAAGCTTTATTTGCGCGATTGCTGTAGATGCCTGGTTCGATCATATTAAATATTTTGTTTTTCATAATGGATATTTCTCCTGAGTTGATCTGTCTGTTGTTTATGGCAATTCTCCGTTTTTCGTACTTCTGCAATGTCTTTGAATTTTCGTATTTGTTTTCATTCTTCCTCATGCAGCCTGTTCACCAGTTTAATTTTGATATATATCTTCCGAAAAAACCAACCATCGGGCCAATGATGACAGCCGATATCACAGTTCCTTCCCGAATGCCGACGACCAGGCGAAGCGCGGCCAGAGCAACTACGGCAGCCAGAGCAACCGTGATGACATCTGTAGCCACCTTGACCCTGCTATACGGAAGATTCATTTTTTTGCTGAGTGCACTCACAAATGTAGTATTCGCGTCCAGACAGACACCGGAATTCAGGATCATGCTGAACCCCCATGCTACAATGACACAGCTTAAAAGCATCAGAACCAGCCTGGCAAAGTAATTGGAAACGGAAAAAGATGTCAATAACATTGCGCTTAAGTCAATGACATAACCATACAAAAAAGAACAAGGCAGTATCAGCAACTGGTAAATCTTAAATTCCCTGCGAAGCAAAAGAACTGTCAGCAGGACATAACAGCACTGCTGTAAAAACGTGAAAATACCAAGAGAAACTCCCGGAAAAATATGATTCATGGCATACGCCAGCGTTGTCAGGGGTGAAAGACCCAGATCCGCCTTAACCGCTACCTCCAGACCAAAAGAAGTAACACAAATCCCCAGCAGCATAAAAACCGCCCGTTTTAATAATTCTTTTGCAGACATTTTTGCATTCCTCTCCGTAAACAGGAAAAACACTTTTCGTTCGTCGTCTCTGGCGAATGATTCGGCTGAAGAACTGGCAGCCAAAATCGGTGGCAGTGTGAAAGAATGATACAGAAGACAAAAACTTTATATATTGCGAAAGGAATATGACAGCAAAACAAAGTTTCCGGTATGCCTGTACTTAAAAATCAGGCCGCATCCACTCTTTAAACAGACATAATACATTTCTCTCCGTAATTGGGAATCAGAGAATCGTGTGTGATAAAAATCATGTCATCCGCTTTTGCCTGAGAAATCATGATTCTGTCAAACGGATCATTGTGTTTCGGCGCATAATCCGGATAATCTAACCCTTCCAACTCAAAAATGTGGTCTTCGCGAACCGATAAGGACTGATAGCCGGATTCTGAACAATATGAGGATAATTCTTTCCCACTGAACGGCATTCTGTCAGGATGCAGATTATGTTTGATCGCAACCTCCCAGACAGAAGCAGCACTATAATAAATATCGTTATTTCGATCTTCAATGATTTCCCTGGCTGTTTGAGGAAGTCTGGCATCATCGGTAATTGCCCATAATATAATGTGCGTGTCAAGTAAATATCTCATATCATTCCCCCGCTTTTTACATGCCAAACAGTTCCGATATTTCATCATTGCAAAAATCCGGATCATCCGGTATATGGATTTTCCCGGCAGCAACGCCGATTCTCTGTCCGGAATCTCTGGCAGAAAGGTGCAGCGTAAAAGGCATGGCATTGTCCTCCAGACTCTGTGCCGCAAACATTCTGACACCTTCTGCGAATGATGTTCCAAGCCGCTTATACAATAGCTCTGCCCGTTCCTTCATATCAGCATCCATTCTCACTTGTAATGTTGCGTCTTTTCCCATTTATACCACCTCCATTGTATTACAATTGTACTACATTTTTAAGAAAATGTCTATAGCCAAAACATCCTGTGCGGTCAGACCCCGGTAAATTTAACTGCCGATATTTTTCATGTATGCCGCAAGTGCGTATAATGGAACATTTACCATCCAGTCCTGTTCACGGTAAGCAGACATTGAGGAACGGATGGCAATCTCCGGCTGATATTTCTGACAATAGCTTCTCAGGCTTCTGGCCTGCAGATTTTCCTCTGCCTTCACCTCCACCGGTATAACATATCCGTTTTGTTGTATCAGGAAATCTATCTCGCCGGAAGAATTTTTTGTGGAATAGTAATACAGCTTCATTCCCGCGGCAACCAGTTCCTGCGCGACAAACTGTTCCGTCAGCGCGCCCTTAAACTCTGTAAATATACGATTCCCTTCCAGAAGAGTGCGGGCATCCAGCTCACACAGAGCAGATAAAAGACCAACATCCAGAAAATACAATTTAAAAATATTCATCTCCATATATGCAATGAGCGGAATTCCGGGCCTGCTGACGCGATATCCTTTATGAATCAGCCCACAGTCCAGCAGCCATTGAATTGCAAGTTCAAAATCTTTTGCCCTCGCTCCTTCCCTTATCAGGCCATACACAAATTTTTTATTTTCCTTTGTAAGCTGCATCGGAATTGAATTCCAGACCATCTGAATTCTCGGAACCGTTTCAACCGGTGCATGCTTCGAAAAATCATTTGAATAATAGATCAGAAGTTCTTCCTGTATATTCCGCACCTCATACAGATCGTCGGTTTCCAGATATGTGCTGACGGCCTCCGGCATACCGCCGACATAATAATATTTTCTCAGATAATCCTCATATTTTCCGGAAAAAACACGAATCATATCGAAATCGTTCTGCTCTGCAAGATCAGCCAGCCGCTGTTCTCCGACTGCCATCAGAAACTCTCTGAAATTCAGTGGATACAGATTCAGAAAATCTACTTTTCCGACCGGAAAAGAGGCCCCCTCGTGAAGAGCCACACCCAGCAGAGATCCGGCAGCCACTATGGCATATTCAGGTGCGTTTTCATAAAAATATTTCAGGCAGGTTAATGCTCTCGGCACTTCCTGAACCTCATCAAAAATCAACAGCGTATTCTCCGCATCAATCTGCATCCCGCTTTCTATTTTTAACGCGGACAGAATGCGCTCAATGTCAATGTCCATGGAAAAAACATTTTTCATATGCTCATTATTGTCAAAGTTGATATACACAACTCTTTCAAAATAACGCCTGCCAAACTCTCTCATAATCCATGTTTTCCCAACCTGTCTGGCGCCCCGGATGATCAGAGGTTTTCTGTTTTTCTTTGTCTTCCAGCGTATCATCTGCTCCATGATCAGTCGTTCCACGAAAATCTCCTCTCCGCCGCTTTCCTGCTGACGACATAAATATTAACTAGAGGATAACATTTTTAAGGCGATAATTCAATGACAATGTTGCATTTTTAAGGTGATAACTACCCCATTCAACAATAAAATATTTTCACTTTTATCCATTCTTCCCTGTCTCTTTTATCATTTTTCTGGTATAATGTCCGTATCCGGCTGAGAAAAATAAACGAGTTTCGGCACAGAATTATTTTAACACGATCAGAGGGTAAAGCATTTATGTCAGATTCACAGAACACCCATTGCAGCTCCACCGATTTCATGGACTGTTTTCTGACGCTCTCCCGGGGCAGCAAACGTCTGGAAGCATTAGGACAGACTGAATTTTTGAAAAAGGGAACCGTTCTCGTCCGTTCCGGTGAAACCCCCGAATTTTGCTATATTGTCC
Source organism: Clostridiales bacterium (assembly GCA_021202015.1). Taxonomy (GTDB): domain Bacteria; phylum Bacillota; class Clostridia; order Lachnospirales; family Lachnospiraceae; genus Eubacterium_I. The sequence continues at coordinate 10,594 of JAJQDV010000073.1, forward strand.
GGACGGGACGCGTGATCTGTTACGAGTTTTCCTACAACGGAGAACAGCGGGTCTACAATTTTATGGAACCCGGTTCCCTGCTTCTGGAGGAGTTCCTGCTGTTTGACAGGCCGTGTCCCATTTTCTTCGCGACAGCGCTGGATTCCGAGCTGGTAAAAATCACGAAACAGGATCTGACCGATGCGCTGCGTCGGGACTTCGATATCGTAATGGACGTCTTCGAATCCATCTCCGCGAAGCACCTTTCCGCAATGGAATACCAGCGCGTAGGATACCATCAGGACGCGGGCTGGCAAATCTGCCGTTTTCTCCTGCTGCTGATCGAGCATTACGGGGAAAAAGAGAACGGCCGGATACAGATAACAGAAAAGTTTTCTCATCAGATGATCGCCGATTTTCTGGGCATGAACCGCGTTACGGTCAGCCGCAAGCTGAAGGAGTTGCGCTCTCTCGGTCTGATTGATTCTGAGAAAGGGAAACTCAGTGTTCCGGACGTCAACGCCCTGAAAAAACATATGGACTCTATTCAGGGATTTCAAAAGGAGCTGCCATCATGAAAGATCCAAACTATGTAAAACCTGTCAGCCTGTGGAATTCCTCCCGGATTCTTTCGCCGGACTTTATCCTGCCCTGTCTGGAAAAGCTCGGATCTGCGAAAAAAGTTCCGAAAAATACTTATATTTACCGTTCCGATGAGATTCCTGACTGCTGCTATATCGTAAAAAGCGGAGAGGTCATCGCTTTGGAGACGACCTCCGGCGGAAATGAGTTTCTCCATTTCCTCATGGACGAAAACGCCATGTTCGGGGACGTCAATATGCTGATGGAAAAACCCCTGCCCATCCGTTTTCGCACCGCGACGGACTGCGAGCTGATCTGCATCCCGAAGGACAGGCTGATGAATGCGATCGCACAGGATTCCCGCATTTTCATGGAACTGTATCTCTCCGCCGCCAACAAGTTTCTGGATTCCATAGAAGAGCTGAGAGAATTTAAGCTCTATCCGGCTTCCTGGCGTCTGATCAAGATGCTTCTTACCTTCGCGGACAAATACGGAACGGATTACGACGGAAAGCTCCTCATCCGGCGCAAGCTGAGCATCAATTATCTGACCGCCCTCATCGGCGTCAACCGCGCCACCACCATCCGGTCGCTGAACAGCCTGAAGGAAGAGAAGCTGATTGAAACCGTCAACGGATTTTACTGCATCCGGGATCCGGAAGCACTCAAACAATATCAGACCCGTCTTGCCGAGGATCTGAAATAAGAACCCGTCAGTCAATAACTTACGCATTATTCGGCACAATCTGAACAGGTTATTTATGACAGTTCCCAACCGCGTGATTCAATATAAATTCTCTGGCTCTGTCCCGGATCAGCTGCGCCTCCAGCGCGTCCCTGTCCACCGTCCGGCATACCTCATCAAAATCCGCCGCGCACTGCTTTGCAATCCGCTCCATTGCCTGAAATACCTCCGGCTCGCCGACCCGGATCCCCTCGCGATCCGCCACCGCTGTAAACAGCACGTCAAACAACGCCGCGTCCCTCGCCTGATCCCTGTGTTCATCTCTCCACTGCTTTTCACTGAGTTCCATCGTCCCAAGCCGGGTTTCAAACATTTCGTCCAGAATTTCATCGTTGCTCATGGACGACTTTCGGCACGCCCTCTTTGTCTGAATCTCACGCAGCTTCTGATCAAAATCCGCCGGAAGGTCATGATAACGCCTTACGCACTCTTTCACTCCCGCGAGATAACAGTCCATTTCCATTCCCTGATGATCTGCCGAGACGGACTGCAGCATATAATCCATGGCTTCCGCGCGAACCTGAGACATCGGCCGGTGTACATCCGCCGCGTGATACGCCTCCTGGAGCAGATAAACGCATTCCGTCAGCAGACGGCACACCGGATCCTGCGCGGCAGCAGCCTTTTCCCGTGCCTCCATAGCGTCCAGACGGGCTTCCGTCATTGAATCCGGCAGGACGGTTTTCATATTTCTGCAGGCCTTCGTCAGCACGTCCGCCGCAAACTTCTCCTCATCATCCCGCGGCACCTCCGTCCGGATCCCTTTGTAGCAGCCTAATGTCACATCCGGATATACTTCCACTTCCACAAGAAAGCGGACACCTCCATCCCCGCACCGGGTAATCTCATGCAGACTGGGTTTTCCTACGGGATGAAAGCGCGTTTCCCTCACATACTGCCGGTACGCCGCGGGAATGCACAGATCGAGCGCTTCGTCATAAAGGACCTGCGGCCCGTATATTTTTTCGATTTCCTCCCGCGGCGCCAGCCCCGGCGCGTATCCGGGCACAACGATCTGATCCGTGTGTTCCAGATACGCGTCACGGAGCGCCTGCGCAAACTCCTCCGGCTTCAGGACCAGTTCCGCTTTGATCACGCCGTCCTTCCTCTCCTCCTGTTCTGCTCTCATATCCGTCCTCCATATCCCATTCCTACAGAATAACCTTCGTTTCCGTACCGTCCCCTCTCAAAACAGACATAAGGATGGCGGCATCGTGCTCCCGCGCGTAGTTTTCAAGGATATCCCGAAATGCTCCCTCCTCCTCTTCGCCCTGCGCCGGAGCGCCCAGTTCCATCAGATCCGCCCCGTAAACGCTCATTTCGTCCAGCTTTTTCAAAAGCTCATCTTCCTCCGGCATGCGGTCCGGATAAATCCAGGTCAGCACCGAAGTCCGGTTATAATTGGCCGTCTCAAAAAGAATCGACCGCGTCGCATCCTCATAGGGGAGCAGCGGTGCGCTGATCAGATCCGCACCCAGCTTTGCCGCCTGCACGGCCAGCCTTGCGATATACATATATTTTGCCGGATGTTTTCCCCCGATCACTGCATCCCGGAAGCTGAACATCAGCGGTTTTTCTTTCGCCGCCTCCCTCACCGCTTTCAGGGCGGACGGCACCTCCCGGAAGGTAACCTCAAAGATATCGTCATACTCGTCGCTGCGCCACTCGATCGCCGCCACAGCCGGATCGGCCGCCAGCGCCTCTGTCTGTGCAATAATATCTTCCCTGGAAGCCGCTTTCACGATACCGATGGCTGCTCCCGCTGTTAATTCTGTCCGGTTGATTGTAATAGTTCTGCTCATTCTCCTGTTTCTTCCTTTCCTGCTATACCAGATCTTTTTTTATAAATTGCCGCTACGTTTCTTCCATATTTAAATTCATAAGAGATCTCATCCATCCGCGCGTGCGTACAGGGACTTCGGTCATCCCGGACGGGATTGTATAATCCCCCGGCATGCACAAACTGCAGACCGACGCCCTCCGGGGAGAGGCTGGCGGACACAGTCAGCATGCCCTCTCCCCTGTCCGCGCCGCAGATATTTAAAAACAATTCCAGCGCGGAGGCTGTAACCGCTTCCTGCCACTCCCCGGAAAATCCGGAGTCCGCTTCGCCAAGGCACCGCAGATACTCTTCAAATCGCGGCAGGTTCTCCCTCGCCGGAACAATCGCCAGCTTTTCCATTAGCGGATCACCTCCACTTCCTCCTCTTCCCGGGAATGCAGAAATGCCTCGTGTCCTTCCTCCAGTTCGTGAACATCCGCCTCCCGCAGATCCGCTCCGGTCAGCAGCATTTCCTCGACGCGTGCCAGAAGCTCCAGCCGCTTTTTATCCTCCGGCGACGCGTAAAACAGCGACATCCGGCTGATCGCTCCAAACCGGTTGATCTCCCTCGACAGATGGGGCAGAAGCGCCAGTTCTGTGAGTGAAAGCTCCCGGGGATCGCCCACGGGCCGGTCTTCCGTCTCTCCGACCGCAGGCAGAGGGTGAAACACGCAGGTCTCTCCGCCGCTGGTATACTCCTCGCCCATGACCGCCTGAAGCTTTCCGTACTCCTCACGGATATAAAAGTCACGTTCCTCCCGAATCAAATCCCTGATTTTATCTCTGTCCATATCTTCCCTCCCTGCTATAAGGAACTGTCAATCAATAACTTATGCATCCTGCACCGCCTGATACGCGAATCGCAGGTTCTGATATTTCGACTCTCCCTCGGCGCCGGTTCTTATAATTCCAACTGTTCCAGACGGGCGATCCTGTCCGCGATACTCTTTTTTCGCTCCTCAAATTGCAGTTCCCTGTTATACATATAATATTTTTCGCACCCGTAATGTCCGATAAATCGTGCGCAGTAATAATTCGCCGTGAGCTCGGTCACAAGAATCAGCATCTCATCGCCGTCCGAAAAAGCTTTCTCACAAAAATCAAACGTATGATCGAGCGTCCGCCGCGCTTCCTCCACCCCTTCCTGCAGAGAACGCAGGGTATCGGCATAGGTCTCCCGAATGATCGTAAAGTCGTTCTCGCCGGCGTTCTTTTTTAATATTTTTTCCCGGTACAGCTCGAGCTGCGCGGCAACGCGCCGGATTTCCTTTTGTTTTTCAGCGGACAATGAGGAGGAAGCCCTGCCCTTCGCAATTTCTTCCCTCTTTTCCCCGCAGTATTTTTCCAACAGCGGTACGGCGGACGCGCCGTCCGCAAGCTCCTGCCCAATCCGCCGAACCAGCCCGACCAGATGGGCGAGCATATCCTCCGTGTCGCAGATGCTTCTCATTTTCGCCGTAACCGCTCCAAAGATAATTCCCAGAAGAGAAAACCGCTCGTCTATTTTAGCCGTCGAAGCCCGCGCGACAATATCTTCGGAAACCGTTCCGTCCAGGATCGTTTCGATTTTATAATCGCTCCGGTATTTGTGATACAGGTCATAATAAATCGCGAAATCCCTGGCGATCTTCGGATCCTGCAGATACTGGCAGACCAGCCTGTCGTTGACGGCAAGCCCGTTTTCTTCATACAGCTTTATCATCTCCGAGAGATCCTCCCAGCTTCGCGCGGTCACAAAAGTTTTGCCGTCCACGGTAGTTTGAACCCGGTAAAAATCATCCGTTTTCGCGGAAAGATACGTCATGACCGCCGGATGTACGCCGTTCCTGTAAGCATAATCCTTCCAGACCTCATAATCCGGCTCCACATCGATCCGTTTCAGGCGATCCCACGTTACAATATCAAAATCCCGAACCGATTTATTGTACTCAGGCGGGTTCCCGGCAGTCACTACGATCCACCCCTCCGGCAGCCTGTGCTGCCCGAAGATCTTAAACTGCAGAAACTGAAGCATACAGGGCGCGAGCGTCTCGGAAATGCAATTGATTTCGTCCAGAAAGAGAATCCCCTCCGTGATGCCGGTATCCCGCATCAGGTCATAGACCGATCCGATGATCTCGCTCATGGTGTACTCGGAAACCTGATATGTCTTTCCGCCGTACTCCTTTTCCACAATACAGGGAAGACCCAGTGCGCTCTGTCTGGTATGATGCGTCATGGAATAGGAGATCAAACCCACGCCCATCTCCGAGGCAATCTGCCGCATGACCGCCGTTTTTCCGATCCCCGGCGGGCCGATCAGAAATACCGGCCGCTGTTTTTCCGTGGAAATTTTATAACATCCGAATTCATCTCTGGTCAGATAAGCTTTCAGCGCTCCTCTGATCTGTTCTTTTGCCTCAGCGATATTCATTGCGCTCCTCCTGAAAATGTTACGATTCACAGTCCTCCGCCTCACATGCGCAAAAGCAGCCGCTGCTCATCCGGCACAGCAAAAAAGCTGCTCTTTTTTTCTTATGTGGGTGAAGTTTCTGCTCAGATGGAAAACATATCCATCACATCGATTCCGCTGCCGGGATTTTTCCTGTGTTCCAGCAACGCCGCGACCAGCTCCATCTTCTTTTCCCGCTGCGCGCGTTCCAGCATATTCGTAAAAAGCTCCGTTCCAATCGCAAAATGTCCGGAAATATACGTCGCCGCGTCCGGCAGATTTCCCGTAACCACGGCGGACAGCGTTTTTTCCATATAGCTTTGAATATATTCCCGGTACCCGGCGGCGATTCCATCCGTATATCGATCCGCAGCGCGGCAGTATCCGATTGCCGCAAAAATCTGATCTTCCTCTTCGAACTCTCCGATCGCCATTCCCGGAGCCGCGACGGAGATCAGGCTGTGACATTGAGAAAACGGCTTTTCATGCAGTTCGCGTACCGTCCGCGGCAGTTCGATCTCCTGCAGCGACTCCATGCCGGTAAAGGCATGGGGGCCGATTTCCTCCACGCTTTCCGGAATATATAAAAACCGGATCTCCTTTTTTCCGGAAAAGGCGCCACCCAGGATCTCACGGATCCCTTTCGTCAGACGAAGCTCAGAATCCCGTGCGCACAGACCGACGCATACGCCGTCCGCCACGACAAATCCATTCGCGTCCGCCAGCGCCGTACAGCCGTCAAAACAGCCCTCGCCCAGCTCCGATACCCCGGCCGGGATGGAAATCCAGGCAAGCCTCCCGCAGCCGGAAAACACACGCGCCCCCATATGCTCCAGAGAATCCGGCAGACGTACCCGCTCCAGCGAACGGCATTGCCCGAACGCCCCGGTCTGAAGCGAACGGACGCCGTCGGCGATCTCCACCCGCTTAAGAGCCACGCACTGGGAAAACGCATCCTCCGGTACCTCCGAAACTGACGCAGGGACATACAACTCCGAAATGCTTCTCAGTCCCGAGAACGCACTTTCTCCCAGAAATTCCAAACCGTCCGGCAGCTTCAGCTCCCGGATGCATCTGCAAAGGCAGAACGCCCTCCTTTCGATCCGCTTCACTGTATCCGGAAGAGAAATCTTCTCGAGAGAAATACACTCATAAAAAGCGTCGATCCCGATCCGTTCCAGTCCTTCCTCCAGATTGATCCGGCTCAGATTGCTGCAGCCGGAGAACGCCCAGTCCCCGATCGCCTCCACCGGCCCGTTAAACCTCACATCGACCAGCGCGCTGCAGCCGAAAAACATCCATCCCCGAAGCGTTTTCAGAGATGCGGGAAGTTCAATCCGGTGCAGTCCCCTGCAGCCGGAGAAGGCGCCTCCCTCAATCTCCTCGATCCCGTTTTCAAAGGATATGTCAGCCAGACGCTTACAGTCCTTAAAACAGCGCCATCCGATCCGCCGGACGCTCCCGGGGAAATGAATCCGGGTCAGACCGGAGCATTCCCGGAAGGCTCTCCATCCGATCCGCAGAAGTGTGCCGGGCAGCGTGATCTCCTCCAGAAGGATCCGCTCCGCGAACGCGTCCGCGCTGATCTCCTCCACGCCCTCCGGCACTGACGCCCTGCGTATATTGCGTCTCGCCTTCAGAAGACACCGGCCCAGAATCAGGAAATCCTCCTGCCATTCATTTTCATTTTCGCTGTAATACTTATCATACGGAGTTCCCTTAAAGGCGTCGTTCCCGATATGGCAAAGCGTCCGCGGAGCCCGGACGCTTTTCAGGTTATCACACCAGAGAAACGCCTCGTCCTCTATGGATTCTACGCCCTCCGGGATCACAACCTCCCGCAGGGAACGGCAGTTCTGAAACGCTTTCTCCCCGACCGTGCGCACACCGTCCGGAAGCGTAAGATACGGCTCCTGTCCGCGGTACTTTACCAGCACCCCGTCTGTTATCTCAAAAGCATTCTCATCATCACGGTTCATACGAACACCTCTTCCCGCAGCACAACCTTCATCGCCCAGTGCGGAACCTCCGGCGCTTCCCGCCCCGTATCCAGAAATACAAACGCCGTGTCATATTCCGGAGGCATGGCCGGATAGGTCCCATAGCCGTCCGTAAAATAAATCATCCCCCTCAGATTGGAAAATTCATGGCGGCGAAGCAGACCGTCGACATACGTGAACACCGGCCGGAAATCCGTTCCTCCGAAGCCTTTGAGCGTCATGCCCTCCATATATCGGTCGAACTCTTCCTGCGAAGTGATCTTCTGATCCTCCTCCACCCGCGCGCCGCACTGTATGATATGCACATTGACCATGGTGAAAAAATTTTCACTCTGTTTCATGATATTCCAGGTCTTTGTGACAAACGCCTGCACGACCTCACCGGCGACGGACTGGGAAGTGTCCAGAGCGATCACAAACTCCCGCACCTTCCTGACCTCTTTGGACTCCAGCGGTTCGATCAGCGGCATCCTCCCGTACCGTTTCATCGCCCAGGTATACAAAATGGGGTCAAACTCATCGTCGTTGACCTCGATATTCTCTCCGAGAACGGAAAACTTTCTTAAGAATTCAGCGTAATCATATCTTTCCCGGTTGATCTCCCGAAGCGCCTGGATCAGATCGCCGTCAGAACTGCCCCAGGTATCCGGCATGGTATCCAGTTCTACCCGGATTCGTTCTGAAATCTCCTGCCACCGGCGTTTTAATTCCTCCGGTGACAGCGCCTGCCGGTCCTTTGTCTCTTCTTTCCTGTTTCCGTCGGAGGGCAGGCCTCCTCCATCTCCCGAATCCTTTTTCTCTCCCGCAGGATTCCCGCCGATGGCATCCGTCAGCGCGGCATCTTCCTCATCCGGTTCCGGCGGCACGGTGCCGCCCGGGCAGTCCGCGTCGCCCGGTTCCGGCGGCGTTTCCTTCGCGTCCTCTGTCTGGTCAGATCCTTTCCCTCCGTCGGAACTGTCCGGCGCGGAGGGTTCTCCGTACCAGAATTCATGGTCGTCCCCGTAAAAATACTCCCGCAGCCGTGTAATCTCGCTTTTTTCTAAGCCCGACTCTCTGAAATGCCGGTAGATCCGCTCCGCGGTCAGAGCGGGCAGTTCTTCCTTTAACCGGCCGGTCAGCCACTGCTGCCGTTCCTCGCGTTCACAGAAAAAAGTCTTCACATTCTGCTCCGCGATGATGTTTTCCACCATAATGTCACAGGAGAGATCCCAGAGCTCCCGATCAATCTGCGCGTCCACAAACAGATGGCGGAACACACAGTGGAGAACCAGATGAAGGTAATTCCGGTTCACGATCGCCGGCGACCGCTGAAACTGCCTGCAAAGGTAATCCGAATGATAGAACAGGCTTCTTCCGTCCGTAGCGATCTCCGGTGTCGCGCTCTCTTCCCCGAACCGGATCTCAAGCAAAGCCGATTCCAGGAAACGGAAATTCAGCAGGATGGTATTGCGGGAAAGCCGCAGAATATCCTTCGCCAGTTCCGAGGCTTCCCGCCGCCTCCTCATATCGTCCAGGTCGGCATAATGTCCGTCGAAAGTCCGAGCGTATTTCGGTATCTGATCCGCAGTCCCCATCACAGTCTCCAATCCAGAACCGGAGCAGTTAATCCCGCTCCGGCAACCTATTCGTAATCTCTGTCGCGACCTCCGGGTCGAAATCGGTGCGTTTAATCCCGCTCCGGCAGCGGCGGCATCGTATCGAACTTCTGTCTCAGATCCTCCGCTCCGAATTCCGTCTTTCCCGTTTTTTCATTCTCACGAAGCGCCCTCCACAGGCGTTCCGGCGTGATCGGAAGCTCCCGAAGCGTCAGGCCGGTCGCGTAGTTGATCGCGTTGCCGATCGCCGAACCGACCGGCGCGGTACTTCCCTCGCCCGCCTCCTTCGCCCCGAGCGGCCCGTCCGGGTCGTATTCGCTGCAGATAAAGGTCCTGATATTCGGCATGTCCAGAGCCGTCGGGAAACGGTAATCCCGAAAGCTCGGATTTAAGTGCCGGCCCTCGCTGCTGTACTGACACTCCTCATAACAGGTAAAACCGAAACCGAGCAGTACGGAGCCTTCGATCTGCCCCTCCACCGCGCGGATATTCAGCGGTCTGCCGCAGTCATGCCCGAACGCGAAATCGTCCAGCGTGACCTGTCCGGTCTCCTTATCCACCGTAACCTTCGCCGCCGAAGCGGAGAAAGAATACGCAGTCGCGTAGTTTCCTACATTTTTCACATAAATATCCTTGTCGCCCTCGTGCGCGAACGAACCCACTCCCACGACGCAGCGCCCGAAGTTTTTCTCCTCATATCCGAACAGCGCCTCATTGTAAGAAATATTCTTTTCCGGGTCTCCCTTGATGAAGACGCGGTGGTCTTTCATGGTAATGTCGGAGGGTTTACACCCCCACTCCTCCGCCCAGTGGGAAAGCAGCTTGAACTTCGCGTCCCCCACCGCCCGGTGGCAGGCGTTTCCGCCGAGGAAAGTCACACGGGAGCCGAAGGAGCCCGCGTCCCACGGCGTCGTCGTCGTGTCGGACTGCACACACTTGACCTCGTCCATCCGAAGTCCCAGCTCCTCCGCCACGATCATCGTCATCACCGTATCGCATCCCTGTCCGATGTCATTGGCTCCGGTAAATACAACCGCGTATCCCTCGCGGTTCAGCCTGACGATCGTGGAAGCCGAACAGTAATGGGGCGTTACCAGTACGGGGAACCCGGTGCCGGACATGAATCCGGAACCCGACAATCCCACGCCCTCCCCGCTTCCGAGCGGATACCGCCACCTGTGTTCCCAGTCGATCGCGTCCGCAACCGCCGTCAGGCATTCGTCAAATTTACAGGAGGTAAATTCCAGGCCGGTAGGGCCGGTATAATACGGCGTAATCTCATTATCACGGCGCAGCTTCAGCGGATCGATGCCAAGGGAATTCGCCACTTCATCCATGTGTATTTCATGGGCGAAATGCACCTGGCACGCCGAATATCCCCTCATGGCGCCGGAAGCGGGGTGGTTGGTGTAAGGTCTCCGCGCCGTCATGTCGATATTCTCCACCTTGTAGGGAAAGGTCGCGCAGATCAGCGAAAGGGTATTGGCCGCGATTCCGGATCCCCCGTAGGCTCCCCCGTCCAGGATATGCTTGCAGCGTTTTGCCAGAAGCTTTCCTTCTTTTGTAAAAGCGCTCTCAATCTCAAAAGAGATGGGATGCCTGGTCCTGGTGCACATAAATACCTCATCCCGCTTTAAAATGCACTTGACCGGATGGCCGGTCATCTGCGCGAACTTGCACGGGCAGAGCTCATGGGCAAATACATCCAGCTTCCCGCCGAACCCGCCGCCGATCATCGGCTTGATCAGATGCACCTGGCTCTCCGGCACACCAAGCCCCCAGGCGATCCAGTAACGGCTGACATAAGCGCCCTGCGTCGTCGTCCAGATCGTATATTCCCCGTTCTCGTACTTTGCGATCGCCCCGTGCGGCTCAATCGCTGCGTGAACCATCTCCTGTGTCTTATAATAATGCTTATCCGTGTAATAGGCTTCCTCAAATACCTGATCCGGCTCTCCCGCCTTCATTGTAGTAAAAATAGAGAGATTGCCCGTCCCCGGATAATGGATCGCCGGAGCGTCCGGCTGCATGGAGTAAAACGGATCCAGGACCGGTTCCAGCGGTTCGTACTCCACCTTTACCAGAGCCGCCGCCTCCGTGGCGGCCTCCTCCGTCGTGGCGCAGACCGCGGCGACCTCGTCGCCGGCCATACGAACCTTTTTCCGGCACAGCGGCTCCTTGTCCGCCAGTTCCTTGAAAGCCTCGGGGTTCCCCAGGTTGTGTCCCTCCGGGAAATCCTTTCCGGTAAGCGTCGCCTTTACCCCCGGCACCTTCAGCGCTTCCGTAAAATCAATACTTTTGATGAGCGCATGGGCGTAGGGGCTGTGTACCAGCTTACAATACCAGGTACCCGGCAGATCCACGTCGTCCGTATAGACCGCGGAGCCGGTGACCTTTGCCTCCGCGTCGATCCTGATATACGCGTTTCCCCTGCCTGCCAGCTCATAATCCTCGGGATCCTTGTATACGCTCTCTACATCCGCGTAATATTCTTTCGCCATTACCGCCATTATGCACGCACCTCCCTCGCCAGAACTTTTGCCGCGGCATCGATCGCCTCCACGATCTTCGCGTAACCTGTACATCTGCACAGGTTGCCCGCGATGCCGTCCCTGATCTCCTGCTCCGTGGGATGCGGATTTTCATGCAGGAGAGATAACGCGGACATGATCATGCCCGGCGTGCAGAATCCGCACTGCAGCGCCCATTTGTCCATAAATTCCTTCTGCACCGGATGCAGCACGCCGTCCTTCTTGACCCCTTCGATCGTCACGACCTCATGGCCGTCCGCCTCCACGGCAAGCATCATGCAGGAATCAATCGCCGCCCCGTCCAGCAGGATGGTGCACGCGCCGCATTCTCCCTCCTCGCATCCTCTTTTCGTACCCGTCAGATGCATCTGTTTCCGGAGGAAATCCACCATGGTAAGCCCGTCGGCGACCAGTTCCTCCACATCCTCTCCGTTGAGTTTAAAGTTAATGATATGTTTCACGCCGATTCCTCCTTCCTACGCTTTCCGCGTCGCGACCGCTTCTTTTATGGCACGCTTTGTATAAACGCGCACCATATCCGCCCGGTACTCCGCGGATGCCCGGACGTCGGAAATGGGCTTTGCCTCTCTCATGGCCAGCCGGCCGGCTTCCTCCAGCGCCTCCTCCGTGACCTCTCTGCCTTTTAAGAACTCCTCCGCCTGATATGCGCGCAGGGGAGTGATCCCGACGCCTCCCATGGCGATCCTCACATCCGCGACCGTTTTATTCTCCATCCGAATCCACGCAGCCACTCCGATAATCGCCAGATCCATCGCCTTCCTCACAGAATGCTTAAAATAGGCGGACCCCTCGCCGGACTTTAACTCCGGTATCAGAATCTCCGTCACAATCTCCCCGCCGTTTTTATCCAGACAGGTCTTTTTGACACCCTTGAAAAATTCTCCAATCGGGATGGTTCTGCCGCCTCCCGGACGGTAAGTGGAAACCTCCGCGTTCATCGCCAGTAAAATGGAGGCGGTATCCGCGGACGGCGACGCGTTGCAGATATTTCCCGCCATGGTTCCCTTCCGGCGGATCTGGGCGGAGGCCACATAATGCGCCGCCTGAGAAACCGCGGGCATCTTTTCCCTGACAAGCCCGGATGTCTGGATGGCGAACAGCTTTGTGTTCGCGCCGACCTTCAGTCCTCTCCCCTCTTCAAATTCCAGCGCGTCCAGTCCCGGGATCCCTTTGATATCGATCACGGAATCCACATCCTTTAAAACACGCTCTTTCAGCAGGATGATGACGTCCGTCCCGCCGGACATCAGAATCGCACGCGGGCCGAGCTCTGTCATTTTCGCGGAAGCTTCCTCCAGACTTCGGACCGCGTAATAATCAATTGCCGGTAAAGCCATACTCATTCCCTTCCTTTCTGATAATATTTCTTTTGATAAAAGTTTATCAGAAAGAAACCGGGGAGGCTATGCGCATATGCGACAGGGGTTGCAAATGCGACTATATACTTTCCGATTCATCCGGAAGCGGCGCAGGCTGAACGCCGACACGCTCCACCTGAAGCCGCACCCCGCCGCCCTCTTCCTGTCTGGACAGCGTCGTAACGCCCCCGCCTGGCTGCGGAATCGCCATCACGTCTTTTGCACTTTTCATTTCAATCTGTTCTGTCAGGCATACGGCCGCGCGAATAACGCCCGCATGCGCGACGACGATCAGATCATCCTCGGGCGTCTGCCCGGAAAGCAGAGACAGTTCTTTCAGGAAGCGCTCCCCGGCCTCCCGAAAGGTTTCCGCGCCCGGCACCCGATAATCGCCGATATCCTCGCCCCTCTTTTCATATTCCCCGGGATACCGCTCTTTAATCTCCCGAAACGTCAGGCCGTCCCAGGCGCCCATGGACGCTTCCCGCAGATTCTCCCGCACCAGAATCCGGTTTTTTCCATCGGGAAACAGCCGATCCGCGCTTTCCCTGCAGCGCAGCAGCGGACTGGTGTAGACTTTTCCGCCGGTACAGATCTTTCGCTCCGCAATCTGTCCCGCAAACCAGTTTCCGAGCAGTTCCATCTGCCGCATCCCGCGCGCGCTGAGCGGGAGATCCATCCGGCCGATGCAGCGTCCCTCGCGCCGCGCCGCCGTCTCCCCGTGTCTGATAAGATAGATCATTCTTTACTCCTGCTTCAGTAAACCTCCATGCGCCATACCGGCGCACCATCAATTCATGAAAACCGCCGTCCCGTCATATCTGTCACTTATCGTTATATCTGTCACTTATCGTCATATCGCCTCCAGCAGCACATCCAGAACGCCGCCGCAGACCATACCCTCGTCCTCCGCTTCCTCCGCGGTCATATCCACATGAATCAGCTCCGGTGTGAACGATTCCCTGATCATAAGCTGTCGGCCGCGGTTCGCCACCTCGGCTTCCACGCATCCGCCGCCGATCGTTCCGATCGTCCTTCCGTCCGGCAGAATCAGCATCTTGGTTCCGGTCTCCCGGGGCGCGGAACCCCTGCGCCTTACAATCGTCGCCAGAACCTCTTTTGACGCGCCGCACCCCGGAATCTCCGGAGGCTCCAGGATGCCTTTTAATATTTCCTTTGAATATCCGCAGTGATTCTTTTTCTTGTTTTTGACCTCTACGATCTGGGCCATGACCGAGATCGCGATTTCTTCCGGGGTCTCCGCCCCGATATCCAGGCCGATTGGAGAATAGACCTGATCCAGCACGCTTTTATCCACGCCCTCCGCGGCAAGAGATTCCTTTACAAGAGCGACCCTCCGCCGGCTTCCGATCATACCGATATAACCGTGCGGCTTTGCCGCGATCGCCCGCAGACATTCCCTGTCATACCGATGCCCTCTGGTCACGATCACAAAATAGGTGTCCGCGTCTCCGCTCACCTGCCGGAGGCTGTTCTCAAAGGAATCCACAAACACTTCGTCGGCGCCCTGCCGTCTCGCGTTGTTTGCGTACGTCGGCCGATCCTCCAGTACGGTAACATGGCAGCCCAGCATCCGCCCCATGGAAATGATCGGCATGGACACATGCCCGCCGCCGCAGATTACGATCTTTTTTTCATTTCCGAGGATCTCACTGTAAATGCGGTTCCCCGCCAGGTCGGCCAGACCGCAGATCTCAATCCCGGAAACTGCTTTTTCGTGACTGGAAAAAAAGCCCCTGTCCTCGGTTTCCCACACGAGTTTTCCATTTGAAAACAGCGCTTTTTTTCCGATTTGATCACCCTCAATCACCGTAAAGACCTGATTCTTGTAATTTGGGTTGATCCTGCTGATTTTTTCATATAATTCGATCATATAAAGCCCCTCCTTCTGATCTGATTCATATGACATTGCTTCTATATGATATTCTCCTGCCGCCAATCGGCGTCAATGAAGATATCTTCATACTTCTTTTTTGCAAACTCTTCTATCTGGCGTACGTATTCCTCATACAGCGCCAGCAGCCGTCTGCCCCGTTCGGATACGGACGCCGTGCCTCCGTTTCGCCCGCCCGGCTTTCGCTCTATGATCCGATATCCCAGCTCATCCTCCGCAAGCTTAATGATCTGCCATCCCTTGCTGTAGGAAATACCCATTTTTACACACGCGTCCCGGACATTTCCCAATCGGTCTGTCAAACGCAGCAGCGTGGCCGTTCCCTGACCGAAAAAATGCTGTTTACCGGCCAGATGCACCCGTACCTCCGCCCGCATCAGGCGCTGATCGTGAAGCCGCACCAGCCTCTCAAAATCCGCCTGCGTATCGGCGTCAATCATGGCGCCCTCATCCGTTACCGGAAGCAGATACGGCACGATACCCATGGACAAAAAAGCCCCTTTCAGCCCGCCCTCGCCCTCATAACGCAGAATTTCCGGCAGCAGCCCGGCGTCGATCAGAACCGGATGCCCCCACTTTTCCCGACTGACGGGTATGATCAGCGGTTCCTCCCGCGAAAGCTCCTTCTGCACCGTATGTTCCGTAAACAGAGCGACGTCTGCCGGACAGAAAAACACACGGTCGCACCGTCCTTTCAGAAAATCGAAACCGATTTTTGCCGAGTCCAGCATCTGCGTCGTCTCGTAATTCTGATTCTCCAGGAAAGTAACTCCCAGACCGTTCAGACTTTTCCTTAACTCCTCCGAGCGATAACCGGTAACCACAACGATGTCCCTGACCCCGCATGTTCTGAAATTTACAATGACCCTTTCCGTCAGCATCATGTCCCCGACCTTCATCATCTGTTTAAACTGCTTCATTCGGGTGGACATGCCTGCCGCAGCAATTACCGCACCTGTTCTCACAATAACACCGCCTGTTTTTGTTTTTAGTTTATTTTAAAAAAAACAATCGGTCATGTAGCATATACTACAAACCGATTATTTTTTCAGCGTGCCCCTATATGGAACCGGTATTTCACCGGTTATACCACAGAAATTGATCATATTTGGTTTGAATAATAAAAGCAGCATACGATACATTACCATTTAAAATCTGATTTTGTAGCTTCTGATACTGTACCTGAGCTGGCTTGAATAATATAATGTAAAGAAAAGCTGCCTCCTGATCGATTCATGAAAGAAGAAAGGTAATAAGTTTGAAACAAATAAGTAGCGGATAGAGAAAAATAAGAGGGTACCACAAACAA
>JAJQDV010000009.1:0-18924 GCA_021202015.1 Clostridiales bacterium
AAAATCTCTTCACTAAAACTATGCTGCTTGGTTCCTGAGTACTAGGTTTTGAGAGTAACGACGGAAGTCAGGTAGTATCTCTTTTTTTTGTCAATATTTTGTACAATAACAAAAAATTCACTTTAAATCAGAAAAAAAGTGACCGATCACAGAAAATGTGTTACACTATCAATGATATGCTGCGCTTCCACCGGTATCGTTATGCGGAAACGCAGTCAAAAGCCGGTTTGTTTTGCGGGCAGTTACAATTGATCGGCAGAATATAACAGGAACAGGACGGAGGTTTGTATGAGAATCGGTATGGGCTATGATGTGCATCAGCTTACAGAGAACAGACGCCTGATTCTGGGAGGTGTGGAGATCCCGCATGCGCTGGGGCTGCTCGGCCATTCGGACGCGGACGTCCTGCTGCACGCGGTGATGGACGCCCTGCTCGGAGCGGCTGCGCTCGGTGACATCGGGAAGCACTTCCCGGATACGGATGAGCGGTACCGGGGGATTTCCAGCCTGCGTCTGCTGGCACAGGTGAGAGAGCTTTTGCAGCGGGAGCGTTATGTGATCGAGAATATCGACGCCACAGTGATCGCGCAGAGACCGAAGCTTCGCCCTTATATCGCGCAGATGGAGCGGAATATTGCGGATACGCTGGGGATAGATAAAAGTCAGGTTAATGTCAAGGCAACGACGGAGGAGCATCTCGGCTTTACCGGACGGGAGGAGGGCATCGCGGCGAACGCCATCTGCCTGCTTTCCACCATCTATGAGAGCAGCGTCGCGGTTGCGGATAGCCGGGCCGGCTGTGCCGGATGTCCGGGAATGGGAGTTTCAGTATGAGACAGTTTGAAGAGATCATTCGCAAATTTCAGATCGAGGGAGAGATCACGGAGGTGAAGCCTCTGGGACACGGGTCGGTCAACCACACGTTTGAGATCTCGTGCGGCGGGGATCGCTATGTCCTGCAGGAGATGAATCACTTCGTTTTCAAATATCCGACCGAGGTGATGAATAATCTGTTCCTGGTCACGGAATATCTGAGGGACGTCATTGAAAAAGAGGGAAGAGATCCGGATCTGGAAACGCTGACCTTTATCCGGACGAAGGCGGGAAATCAGCTTCTCCAGACAGAGACGGGGAGTTATTTCCGGCTGTACCGCATGATCTGCTGCGGCGAGGAGATGCAGAAGCCGGACACGACGGAGGCCGCCTATGAGGCGGGGAAGATCCTCGGACAGTTTCACCGGAGGCTGCGGGATTTCCCCACGGGGCAGCTCTCCTATACAGTGCCGAGGCTCCATGATATGAAGCATGTCATGAGCGCGTTTCTGGATGCCGTCCGCGGCGATATCTGTTTCCGGACTTCGGACTGTCAGGAACAGATTCAGTTCGTACTGGAACGTTCAAAGAAAATTTTTCGCATTTTCGATGCGGTCAACGCCGGTGAGATTCCGCTCCGTGTCACGCATAATGACACGAGATACGGCAATATCCTCTTGGACGCGGACAGCAGAAAGGCGCTCTGCCTCATCGATCTGGACACGGTGATGCCGGGGGTATCCATCATGGATTTCGGCGACTGCGTCCGCGCCGGAGCCGCCACCTATGACGAGGATGAGAAGTCCGGCGATATTGAGATCGATCCGGAGCTGTACCGGTTTATCCTGCAGGGATATGTCGATGAGATGGGTCGGATCCTGACGGAAAAGGAGCGGGAACTGATCAATTACGCCGTGTGGCTCATGACCCTGGAACGGGGCATCCGATACCTGACGGATTATCTGAACGGCGACCGGTATCTGACGGATTTTTCCTGTGAGAGACAGAATCTCTACCGCGCGGTGAATCAGTTTTTCCTCGTGCTGGACATCGAGGAGAAGACAGATCGGATGAATGAGATCGCTTATGGTATATTTGAGAGACGCTGAGACAGGTCTTCCGGGATCAGGGCGCGCCCGGTTCGATCAGGCAGGAGACAAAATTATCACACGCAGCCCTGCGCATGAGAGAAAAACGCTTTAACTATAATAGGAAGGAATTATACTCATATGAAAATATATAATACACTGTCGAAACGGAAAGAGGACTTCGTCCCGCTGGAGCCGGGGAAGGTTCGCATGTATGTGTGCGGGCCGACGGTCTACAATCTGATCCACATCGGAAACGCGCGCCCGATGATCGTGTTTGACACGGTGCGCCGCTATCTGGAGTATAAGGGCTATGAGGTGAATTACGTATCGAATTTTACGGATGTGGATGACAAGATCATTAAAAAGTCCGTGGAGGAGGGCATTCCCGCCGGCGAGGTGGCGGAGCGCTACATCGCCGAGTGCCGGAAGGATATGGCTGATATGAATGTAAAGCCCGCCACGACGCATCCGCTCGCGACGCAGGAGATTCCGGGGATGCTGGACATGATCTCCACCCTTGTTGAGAAGGGATACGCGTATGCGGCGGAGGACGGGACCGTCTATTACCGCACGCGGAATTTTAAGGGCTACGGGAAGCTGTCCGGGAAAAACATCGACGATCTGCAGGCTGGTCACCGTGACATTCAGGTCACCGGCGAGCTGAAGGAGGATCCGCTCGATTTTGTGCTCTGGAAGCCGAAGAAGGAGGGGGAGCCTTACTGGGATTCGCCCTGGTGCAAGGGCCGTCCGGGCTGGCATATCGAGTGCTCCGTCATGGCGAAAAAATACCTGGGCGAGGAGATCGACATCCACGCGGGCGGCGAGGATCTGATCTTCCCGCACCATGAGAACGAGATCGCGCAGAGCGAGGCGGCGAACGGGAAGCCGTTTGCGAGATACTGGATGCACAACGCGTTTCTGAATATTGATAATAAGAAGATGTCGAAGTCCCTCGGGAACTTTTTCACGGTCCGCGAGATTGCGGAGCGGTATGATCTGCAGGTGTTGCGTTTCTTCATGCTGTCCGCGCATTACCGCAGCCCGCTGAATTTCAGCGCGGATCTGATGGAGGCGGCGAAGAACGGACTGGAGCGGATCCTGACGGCCGCGGAGAATTTAAAGCGGCTGTCAGGGAGCGCTGCTGAAGGAGACATGAGTGCCGCGGAGAGGGAACTTTATGCGCAGACAGATCGGTTTGTCGGGAAGTTCGAAGCTTCCATGGAGGATGATTTCAACACGGCGGACGCGGTTTCCGCTGTCTTCGAACTGGTGAAATTCTGCAACACGAACGCGTCCGCGGCGAACAGCAAAGCGTATCTCGACGCCCTGTCGGCGCGGCTTGCACAGCTCTGCGATGTGCTCGGACTTCTCACGGACAGGGAGGAGGAGATCCTGGACGAGGATATCGAGAAGCTGATCGCGGAACGTCAGGCGGCCAGAAAAGCCAGGAATTTTGCCCGGGCCGACGAGATCCGGGATCAGCTGGCCGCGATGGGGATTCTTCTGAAGGACACCAGAGAGGGTGTTACATGGAAGCGGGCGTAAGGCAGTCCGGGAGAGAACCGTCCGGAGCGCAGCGCCGGGCTGACAGGGAGGGATTTTCCGAAACAGAACAGTAAGTGCAATGAAGAGGGATTGAATGGAAGAGAACAGAAGAAATACGGAGTCGGTATTTTCGGAAATCAGGCGGTATTTTCATGTGAAGGATATGGATATCCGCACATACTCGCCGCTTACACTCGCCTTTATCGGCGACGGGATCTATGATCTGGTGATCCGGTCCGTCGTCGTGGGCCGCGGAAATACCAGGCCGGGTCAGCTTCACTCGCACACCAGCCATCTGGTGAAGGCGCATACACAGTCGGAGATGATGGAATATCTGCTGCCGGAGCTCACGGAGGAGGAGGAGAATTACTACCGCCGGGGACGCAACGCGAACTCGCCGACCGTGGCGAAGAATGCGACCGTGGGCGATTACCGCCGGGCGACGGGATTCGAGGCGCTGATGGGCTATCTGTACCTGACGGATCAGTTCGACCGGCTGCTGTTTCTGGTAAATGAGGGACTGAAGGGAACCGGGGCGGAGGAAGCCGTGTAATCGGGCAGGAGGCAGTTTTGCCTTGTACTCGCCGCGCGGGCTGCGGCAAACGGGAGGGAATGCGATTCATGGAAAATTCGGATATTACGGATAATATGGAAAACACGGATAATACAGATAATACGCAAAATACGGATAATACAGATAGCCGACAGCTGGTTATAGAGGGAAGAAACCCCGTGCTCGAGGCTTTCCGCGCGGGAAGGACGATCGACCGCCTGTATGTGCTCGACGGCTGTCAGGACGGTCCGGTGCGAACGATCGTTCGGGAGGCAAAAAAACACGATACGGTCGTCAGTTTTGTCTCAAAGGCAAGGCTGGATCAGCTGTCGGAGACGAAAAAGCATCAGGGCGTCATCGCTTATGCAGCGGCTTATGCGTATGCTTCCGTAGACGAGATCCTTCAGCGGGCTTCAGACAGAGGAGAGGACCCGTTCCTGATTCTTCTGGACGGAATCGAGGATCCCCATAATCTCGGCGCGATCATCCGCACCGCGAATCTGGCGGGCGCACACGGCGTGATCATTCCGAAACGGCGCGCGGCAGGGCTCACGGCGGCCGCTGTGAAGGCTTCCGCGGGCGCCATGAATTATACGCCGGTCGCGAAGGTGACGAATCTCACCGCTGCGATGGAGGATCTGAAAAAACAGGGGCTCTGGTTCGTCTGTGCGGATATGGACGGCGAAGTGATGTACCGTCAGAATCTGACCGGACCCATCGGGCTTGTGATCGGGAACGAGGGAGAAGGCGTCAGCAGGCTTGTGAAGGAACACTGTGACCTGACAGCGTCCGTCCCGGTGCGCGGGGAGATTGATTCGCTGAACGCGTCGGTGGCGGCGGGCGTGCTGGCCTATGAGATTGTCCGCCAGCGGATGGCACAGTGCGGCCGGTGAGCTTGTGCGGGTGTATTCCGGCGGATGACATGAGAAATTCTGAAAGGACACGGTGCGGCGGCCGGAGAGGGCGTACGCCGGCGGATGATGAAACGAAAATGTTCGGAGTCGGGAAGGAGCGGCAGGCCTTGATAAAGTATGACGAATTCACGGATACGGAACTGATCCGCCTTCTGCGTGGCGGGGACTCCCGGGTCATGGATTACCTCATGGAAAAATACAAATATCTGGTCAGAAAGAAAACGTATGCGCTTTTCCTTTTTGGCGGCGACCATGATGATTTGATCCAGGAGGGAATGATCGGCCTGTTCAAGGCCATCCGCGATTACGATGAACACGAGGGCAGTTTTTTCAGCTTTGCGGAATTGTGTATCAGCCGTCAGATCTATACGGCGATTGAATCTGCGGCCAGAAAAAAGCACGGGCCTCTGAATACCTATGTGTCACTTTCTTCCGGAGGCGACGGACAGAGCGATGCGCCTCTTGACGGCGCCCTGTCGGCCAACAACCGGGATCCGGAGCAGATGCTGATCGACAGAGAGAACGGGCAGGACTTTATCTCTCGTATTTACGATCATCTGAGCGGGTTGGAGCGGCAGGTGCTGGACTGCCATATGAGGGGAATGAACTACCGTCAGATCGCTGAGGAGATCGGAAAACCGGAGAAGTCCGTGGACAATGCGCTTCAGCGGATACGGACCAAGGTGCACAGGCTGTTTCCTTCCGGTGCATGATGATTTTTGTTGGTTACTGTTCACTCGCAATGTCAGTAAGTTTTGTTATTTCGGTTAAACAAAGGAAAAAAACATTTTCTTGACAATTATTTTTTTTACGCGCATAATAAATTTATTCGTTTGATTTGGCATAATATTGTTTCCTGTAAATAAATCAGAGGTATATGATATTGGAAAACAGCATTGAATGTGAAACCGAAGAAGAATGGTTTGAGGAATTCCTGCGGGAGCCGGAGGCTCTGCCGGGTTATCATCCTATGCCCCTGATGAATACGGGTTATGAGCCGGGTCACTGTCTGGAGACAGTACAGGCGATGGAGGATGAGAATCTTCACGGGATTGCCCTCGCGGAATATTATTATTTCACCGGTCAGTCCGATAAAGCCGCACGGCAGACGGAATCGTATCTGACAAATCCGTATTTTTCGATTCGGCTCTCTGCCTCTCTGATTTACGCTTTCGCAAATCTTGCTACAGACCATATACATTGTACCCGCCGCTCGCTGGCAGAGATCGAACGGGTTGCATTTGAGAACGATAAGGATCTCCCGTCGGAGATGCGGGCGATGGCGGCTCTGATTGCCGTCGCAGTGAAGGTTTTGCTGCATCTGCCGCTCAGCGAGGAAAATCGGATTCTGATCGAGAGAATGAATCTGGCGATTCTGCCTCCGGGGATGCGCATCCTGGCCTGCTATATCCAGGCGCATTACGCCTATCTTCAGGGGGATTACGGCAAGAGCGTCGGAATCGTTCAGACCGCATTGGGCCTGCAGCCGGAGATCTGCCCGATTCCGAATATCTATCTGCATCTGATTGCGACGATGGATTATATGAGCCTTCGGCAGCCGGAGACCGCCCGTGAGCATCTGCTCCGGGCCTGGGAACTCGCGCGGCCGGACAATCTGATCGAGCCCTTCGGCGAACATCACGGTCTGCTCGGTGGAATGATCGAGGCGGTCATCAAAAAGGACTGGCCGGATGATTTCAGACGAATGATTAATATTACATATACATTTTCTTCCGGATGGCGCAAGATCCACAATCCGGATACGGGGCATGAGGTCGCGGACAATCTGACGACGACCGAGTTTGCTGTTGCCATGCTGGCGGCACGCGGCTGGACGAATCAGGAGATCAGCAGCCATATAGGGGTTTCACTGCATACGGTAAAGTTCCATATAGCCTCGATTCTGAGTAAACTTTCGATATCAAAGAGAAGTGAGTTAAAACAGTATATGCTCTGGTGACGGACTGTTTTTAAGAGCAGGCAGGGATTTCGATCCCTACCTGCTCTTTTTTGTTTCCAAATGGCTGATGTGGATTCCGAAAATGACTGATATAATAATTATCAGGTTGAAACCGGGGGGTTATTATGGAAAAGAAAAAGAAAGTCAGAAAATACGAATTTGAGGGAGTGACTTTGAATATACCGCTGTATTATGACAAAAAGGCGGATATGTATATTGAGGCCTATCCCGATTTTACAGAAACTCCCGTATGGACGAAGGACGGACATCCGATTATGTTCAGCGGGGAGGACGCCTGCCCGTACAGTGAATGGAGCGAGCCGGGCCGATGTATGGACTGCGGTTCCTGTCTTCATTACACGCCGGTGGCGCACCACACGCTGATCGGCGTGTGCCGGCATGCGAAGCGGCGGCGGGGCAGCGCCGGAAAGGAGAAGGACGCGGATAAGGATGGAGACGAAGCGGAGGCGGGACATGGGTCAGATAAGATCAGGAACCGGATAAATTGATGGCTATAAACAGAAAAAAGTAAAACAGGAGGAGAAAGAGAATGATGAGAATGAAGAAAAAACATGGTAAAAAAAGGATTCTCAGCCTGCTGCTGGCGGTGGCGCTCTGCATCGGCATGATCCCGTTTTCGGCTGCTTCACGGAATAATGCGGCGGCAGCCGAAACTTTTAATTATCTGGCGCTTGGCGACAGCATTACCACCGGTTACGGGCTGACTGATCCGGATACAGAAGGATTTGTCGCGCTGCTCGCCGCAGAGATCGGCGCGGATGCCACAGACAATGAAGGCCAGAAAGGTATGACGACAGAGACCCTCGCGGAGGTGCTGACGTCTCTTGAGCAGAGCAGTGCACAATATGCCGCGATCCAGTCGGCGGATGTGATCACGATCACGATCGGCGGGAACGATTTGATGACATCTTTCTATGGATTTATCGCGGAGATGTATAACAAAGCCTATTCGCCTGCGACGGAACTTAAAGCAGATGATGTCAAGGCTATTTTTTCGTCTCCGACATCATACCAGACGGAGTTTCAGGCTCTGCTTGCTCTGATGATTTCTAATGACTACAGTGAAACACTGAAGTTATCCTCCGCTTTTCAGAATGAGGTTGCGTCCTATGTGGCAAATATTCATGCTATCGCGGAAAAGATCCATAACATTAATTCTGACGCGGTGATAGTGGTTGCCAACCAGTATAATCCTTATCAGTGGCTGGGCGCGACGTATTCGAATATTATCAATCTGTTTGATACAGGCGTCAGCTATTATAATGAAGAGCTTTCGAGTAATGATTACACGGTCGCGGACGTTTACTCGGCGTTCGCCGCTTCCGGGAATACAGCGCTGACGAATGCCGACGCATCGACACTAAACCTGGATTTCCATCCCAATGCGGCGGGGCACGAGGTGATCGCTGATGTGATGGAGCAGGCTTATGATATCGCTGCAGAGATCTACACCTGGGAGATTCCGATCGAGCTTACGGTAAAAGAGGGCGGCAGCGTGTCCGCGCCGGCGCAGGATTTCGAGGTGGAGATTCTTGACTGGAACGAAGATGTTGTGGACATTGAGGATATCGGCGGAAGAGTTATCAGAAACAGTGTGGAGACAGACGGTGCGGGAGTCTACACTGCAACGCTCAAATTCAAGGGAGATAATACAACAGAGGAACAGTTAAGCGACGGCTTTTTTGTGAAGCTGTCAGACGGCGGCGCGGATGGCTGGACCTATGACGACAAAGTGTACTATGTGATTGTTCGCTTCGACGACGGAGTGCCCGATGAAACAGAAGTTTATGATTATGTAGATAATGAATACATTTTGACGGACGCCGCCTTTGAATGCACCTATACCCCTGCCGATACCGGCTATACGCTGCGCTTTGAGACAAACGGCGGATCGGCTGTCAGCAGTGTTTCGGGTGTTAAAGGGACTATAGACCTGACGAACTATACGACGACGCGTACGGGCTACACGTTCGATGGGTGGTACGCGGATAAAAATCTGACTACAAAAATCAGTAGTATAACACTGACGTCGGACAGGACAGTATACGCGGGTTGGAAGGAGATCACCTATACCTGGGAGATTCCGGTCGAGCTCACGGTAAAAGAGGGCGGCAGCGCAACTGCGCCGGCGCAGGATTTCGAGCTGGAAATCCTTGATCTGGATGGGGAAGTCCTGGACATAGAAGGCGAGGAACTCGGCGGCTCGATCACGGCAGATATTGTAAGCACGGACGGTGCGGACACCTGTGAAGCGGTGCTCGAGTTCACGGGCGGATACGATCTTTATCAGGCCCTGGGCAGCGGCTTTTCTGTGAAACTGAGCGACGGCAGCGCGGACGGCTGGACGTATGATGAAACCACGTACTATGTGATTGTCAGTTTCACGGAAGCGGGTGAATCGGACGCGATCGAAATTTACGATACGGAGGAGAACCTCCTGGAAGCCGCCGCATTCGAATGCACCTATACCGGCTATACGCTGACCTTTGATACAAACGGCGGGTCAGCGGTCAGCAGTATCTCGGCAGCTGCCGGTTCCCTGATCTCCCTGAGGGGCATTACGTCGACGCGCAGCGGATATACCTTTACCGGCTGGTACACGGACAGCGAGCTGCAGGCATCGGCCACGGCTCTCATTCTGAACAGGGACCGGACGGTGTACGCGGGCTGGGAAGGGAGTGCCTATACGTGGGAGATCCCGATTGATCTCGCGGTAAAAGAGGGCGGCAGCGTAACCGCGCCGGCGCAGGATTTCCAGCTGGAGATCCTTGATTTGAACGGAGAAACCCTGGATATAGAAGGCGAGGAACTCGGCGGCTCGATCACTGCAGATCTTGTAAGCACGGACGGTGCGGACACCTATGAAGCGGTGCTCGATTTCTCGGGCGGATACGACCTTTACCAGGCGCTGAGCGGCGGCTTTTATGTGAAGCTGGCCAGTGGCAGCGCGGACGGCTGGACGTACGACGAAACCGAATATCTGGTATATATATATTTCGAAGATGATGAAGTATCCAGGTATATCTATGCGACAGATGAAAACGGCAATTTTGATGAGGAAGAAAACCTGGAGGCCGCCGCGTTCGAATGCACGTATACAGGCTATACGCTGCGCTTTGAGACGAATAACGGATCAGCGGTCGACAGTATCGCGGCAGTATCGGGCTCCCTGATCTCGCTGACGGACTATACGACGACACGAGACGGGTATACCTTTACCGGCTGGTATCTGGACAGCGAGCTGCAGACGGAGGTCACAGAGGTCACGCTGAACGATGACACAACGGTTTACGCGGGCTGGGAGGAGAATGCCTATACCTGGGAGATCCCGGTTGAACTCACGGTTTCCGAGGGCGGCAGCGTAACCGCACCGGAGGAGGATTTCGAACTGGAGATCCTTGATCTGGATGGGGAAGCCCTGGACATAGAAGGCGAGGCACTCGGCGGTTCGATCACTTCATATATTGTAAGCACGGACGGTGCGGACACCTATGAAGCGGTGCTCGATTTCTCGGGCGGATACGACCTTTACCAGGCGCTGAGCGGCGGCTTTTATGTGAAGCTGGCCAGTGGCAGCGCGGACGGCTGGACGTACGACGAAACCGAATATCTGGTATATATATATTTCGAAGATGATGAAGTATCCAGGTATATCTATGCGACAGATGAAAACGGCAATTTTGATGAGGAAGAAAACCTGGAGGCCGCCGCGTTCGAATGCACGTATACAGGCTATACGCTGCGCTTTGAGACGAATAACGGATCAGCGGTCGACAGTATCGCGGCAGTATCGGGCTCCCTGATCTCGCTGACGGACTATACGACGACACGAGACGGGTATACCTTTACCGGCTGGTATCTGGACAGCAGCCTGGAAACAGCTGTCACAGAGGTTACACTGAACAATGACACCACGGTTTATGCCGGCTGGGAGGAGGAAGCCGCAGAGCCGATGTCTTATCTGGCGGTGGGAGACAATATTTCCGCCGGCGACGGGCTGAGTGACGCGGACACCGAATGCTTTATCGCGCTGTTTGCAGACGCGATCGATGCCGACGGAGCAGTCGTTGAGGCGCAGTTGGATCTGACGGCGGCGAATCTTGCTCTGGCGTTACAGTTTATCGGCCAGTCAGGCAGCTATTATCAGGAGATCGCTGCGGCGGATGTGATCACGGTCACCATCGGCCAGAATGACCTGATGACTGCTTTATATGCGTTCGCCGCGGAACTCTATAACGATGAGTACGGGACGGATCTTGACGCATCCGATATTGAGGCGCTTATTTCCGATCCGGGTAGCAGTGTGTCGGCGCTGTTACAGGCGAATCAGCTGCTGAAGCTGTTAAACAACGAGGATCACAGTGACGCGTTAGAGGCCTCAGAAGCGTATCAAACGGCGGTCGCCGCCATTGTGGCGAATATAAACAGTATTGTATCAAAGATCAATGAGATTAATCCGGATGCCGTGGTGCTGGTTGCCAATCAGTATAATCCTTACCTGTGGCTGTCCAATTGTGACAATATCATCTCATTGTTTGACACGGGGGCATCCTGTTTTAATCAGGTGCTTTCAGACAATAAATCCGCCAATTATACCATCGCGGATGTTTACACGGCATTTTCCGAGTCTGAGGATGCACTGACCGATGCGTCGGTGGATTTCAGCATAGCTCAGTTTGAATTCACTTATCTTCCGAACGCGGACGGACACGAAGTCTTTGCACAGGCCATGCAGACCGCTTATGCGGCGGCGACAGCGGAGTATACCTGGGAGATTCCCATAGAACTGACGGTGGATGAGGATGGCAGCGGCGTGGCTTCGACGCAGACGTTTGCGCTGGAAATCCTTGATCCGGAAACGGAAGAATCTCTGGATATTGAAACGGAAGAACTCGGGGGAACCGTAGTTGCGAAGACCGTAAGCACGAACGGTATCGGTACATACACTGGGACGCTCAGCTTCACGGGAAATTACGCGCTTTATGAACTGCTGAGCGACGGCTTTTACGTACGGCTGGCCGACGGCAGTGCGGACGGCTGGACATATGATGATACCGTATATTATGTGAATGTTTATTTCGATGGCGGAGAGGCTTACGAATCGGAAATTTATGAGGCGGACGATTATCAGAATTCAGAAAACCCGGCTCTTCTGGACGAAGCTGCTTTCACCTGCACCTATACCGGATGGACTCTGAGCTTTGTCACCAATGAAGGGTCGTCTGTCGACAGTGTGACTGCGGCTGAAGGAACAACGATTGCCCTGTCGGATTACGTTACGGTGCGTGTCGGATATGTTTTTTCCGGCTGGTATGCGGATCGTGCGCTGAAAACAGGGGTGACGTATATTAAACTGAATGAAGATACCACGGTTTATGCGGGTTGGGATGAGGATGATATCTATCTGCAGTCGGGCGAGGTGGACACATATCTGGCTCTCGGCGACAGCATTTCCCTCGGCTACGGGCTGTCTCAGCCGACGGTCCAGGGATGCGTTACCCTGTTTTCCGGCGCCATCAACGCGAAGACCACGATTAACAGCAGCGCGTACGGGATGACGTCCGGCCTGCTTCTGAGCGGGATGGAAGCCGGTACCTACAATGATAATATACGGGCGGCAAATGTCGTTACGGTGACCGTAAGTACGGAAGATGTGATGAACGCAATGTGCCTTGAGATCGCAGGTATTTACAATGATAACAATACGACCGGCAGTTATCTGACGGGCAGCGCCGTCAAATCAATGCTTACAAACACCGGAAACCCGGAGATCAATACCTATAGTCTGATACAGACGTTTTCGGATTCGGGCGACGGAGATTTCGGGGACGCTTATGATCTGCTTGTCATGTTAAACACAATGGATTTCAGTTCGCAGCTGGCGGCTTCCGAAACCTTCAGGGCGGCTGTAAATGATTCTGTGGCAAATATAAACAGCATCGCTGCGAAGATCAAAGCGGTTAATCCGGATGCTGTGATTCTGATCACGAATCAGGTGAATCCTTATCAGTGGCAAATTGGGTGCGACAATATCGTAAAGCTGTTTGCGACCGGAATTTCCATTTATAATAATGCTCTGGCGGGTGCTGCGACATCGGATTACAGGCTGGTTGACATATACTCAGCGTTTTCCGCTTATCAGGTATCATTGTCGAATGCGAACATCAATTTGTACACGCTGGATTTCGATTTTGATTATCATCCCAATGCAGCGGGCCATCAGTTGATCGCCAGTCTTCTGCTGTCCGAATATGCCAAAGAGACGAATGTTTACACGTGGGAGGTTCCGGTCGAGTTTACCGTAGACACGGGCGGCAGTGCCGAAGCGCCGGAGCAGACTTTTGAGCTGGAACTGCTCGACGCGGAAGGAAATGTCCTGGATCCGGAGGATCTCGGCATAACCGTTGGTGTGAATACCGTGGATACGGACGGCGCCGGCACTTATAATGTGACGCTTGACTTTACGGGAAA
The DNA here is from genome assembly GCA_021202015.1 of Clostridiales bacterium. GTDB lineage: Bacteria > Bacillota > Clostridia > Lachnospirales > Lachnospiraceae > Eubacterium_I. The sequence goes on from JAJQDV010000009.1 coordinate 13,369, forward strand.
TATTGATGTTTTACAGGAGCTGGGCGAAGGTTTCCGTGTTCGGCTGTCGGACGATGGCACGGACGGCTGGACCTTTGACAAAACGGAATATTATGTGAACGTTTCCTTTGATGCGGAATATCAGATTGAGGAAATTGTGATCTGCGAGGTGGTCGATGGCGATTATGACACAGAGAATTCTCTGGAAGCCGCCGCGTTTACCTGCACCTACACCGGTTGGAGCCTGTACTTTGAAACCGGCGAAGGGACGCAGATCGGCAGTGTCACGGCGGTCGACGGAACCACGGTTTCTCTGGATGTTTATACGACGACTCGCAGCGGCTACACCTTTACCGGGTGGTATGCGGACAGCGCGTGGACTACTTCAGTCACGGAGGTGACGCTGGCCGAAGATGTAACCGTTTATGCGGGATGGGAAGAAATCATCTGCACATGGGAGATCCCGGTTGAACTTACGGTGGCGAAGGGCGGCAGTGCGTCCGCGCCGGAGCAGGATTTCAAACTGGAAATCCTGGATCCGGAGGGGAACACCATAGACATTGAGTCGGACGAACTCGGCGGAACCATTGTGACGAATACCGCAGGCACGGACGGTGCGGATACTTACATCGTGACACTCAGTTTTACGGGAGGATACGATGTATATCAGGCACTGTGCGACGGCTTTTATGTGAAGCTGGCCGGGGGCAGCGCGGACGGCTGGACCTTTGACAAAACAGAATATTATGTGAATGTTTTCTTTGATGAGGAATATCAGATCGGGAAAATTGTGATCTGCGAGGTGATCGATGGTGATTACGACACAGAGAATTCTCTGGAAGCCGCCGCGTTTACCTGCACCTACACCGGTTGGAGCCTGTACTTTGAAACCGGCGAAGGGACGCAGATCGGCAGTGTCACGGCGGTCGACGGAACCACGGTTTCTCTGGATGTTTATACGACGACTCGCAGCGGCTACACCTTTACCGGGTGGTATGCGGACAGCGCGTGGACTACTTCAATCACGGATGTGACGCTGACCGGAGATGTAACCGTTTATGCGGGATGGGAAGCGAACTCGGAGGATGAGAATCCGGATGATTCGGATACAGGCAATGAGACCGGGGATCCGGACGATACCGGAGATGAGAATCCGGATGCTTCTGATACAGGCAGTGAGACAGAGGATCCGGACGACACCGGGGATGAATCGTCAACGGATAACGGAACGGACACAGATGATGGTACAGACACGAATAGTACGGATTCGGATACGGACAGTACGGATTCGGATACGGACAGTACGGATTCGGATACGGACAGCACGACTTCGGATACAACAGATACGACGGATACGACAACATCGACAACGTCCGGTTCAACGAATGCGAAAACCGGTGATGATATTCCGGTTGCCGGATATCTGATCATGCTTGCGGCTGCAGCGGCTGCCTTTCTGGCTGTGCTTGAAAAGAGACGGAAAAGGAGAGCATAAATAAAGTAAGCCATGAACGCTGGGAATTCGTCAGGATCATGATTCTGTCGGAATGAAGAGAGGGCATCGAAATTCGATGCCCTCTTAAATTTATTGACTTCTCAATCTTCTTTCAATAAAATCGGGTTATCATTCAATAAAAGGAGTATTCAAATGCGGACAGCGGGTCTGCGGTAACGATTGAAAGGTCCACGCTGATCAGCAACGGCGGTACCCTGTACGGGGATTACATGAACACACCGGACCAGGCGCTGATGGTAGCTCCGCCGTGGATCCTTGGGATCATGGGAACCTCCCGCTGCACGAACCTGATGGGCAATAAAACGACCATGAACGTGATCGATTCCGATACGCAGGCCGGCGCGTGGGCAGTGCTGTCCACCGACTCCGGAAGCAATATGTACCTGAACGTTTACGGCACATCCCTGACGCTGAACAACGCGGATGACGGAGTATTACAGCATCGGTCAGGTGGCGAACCTTGTAAACTACAACGGCGGCAATGATATCAACGTAACCCTGACGGACGACGCGGTATGGAACGTGGACGGCACCTCCCTGATCACAAGCCTGAGCATTTCCGACAACGCGACCGTTGTTGTCGCTGAGGGCGTTACATTGACTGTGGATGGTGTTGTATACGGGGCGGGTACCTATGATGCGGACGCATTCTAAATTAAGTTTTAGATAAAAAGAAAAATGCTAAGACCAGAATTGAGAGAATGCCATATAGAACCAGACTGGCTGCTGGTCTACAAAATTTATCAGGATTTGTTGATCTTAAAATTGATTCGTACAGGATCACATAGCGATTTGTTTTGATCAGAACAGGAATGGAGACGCTTGTTGTTAGCGTCTCCATTCTTGTGTCCATAGAAAATTAAGTTAATGCGCCCGGCGGCGCACGTTTCTAAATGGAAGCGGCTGTTTTGAAGGATATGGGCTTATCATTTGATGAAACTGTATTTTCCAGAAACCATTGACGTACGCCTTTGAGTACGTTATAATATTAAAAAAGCAAGGAGGGCCAGATATGACTGCTATCAACGCGACAACAGCAAGAAAAAATTTGTACCAGCTAATCTCTGATGTAAATACAAATAGCACACCTGTAACAATTACCAACAGCAGAGGCAAGAATGCTGTGCTTTTATCCGAAGATGACTGGAATGCAATACAGGAAACGCTATATTTAAATTCTGTTCCGGGTATGGCGGAGAGTATTATTGAAGCAAAGAATGAGCCGATTGAGGAGGCTGTCGTTTATGCAGAAGGAGAGGAGTGGTGAAATATCAGGTACGGTTTTCTAAGAGAGCTGAGAAGGATAAATCTTTATTGAAAAGTGCCGGACTGGATAAGAAAGCAAAGGAACTGATAAAGATTGTTTCTGAAGATCCTTTTCAGAACCCGCCTCCTTATGAGAAGCTGTTGGGAAATCTTGCCGGAAATTATTCCCGACGTATTAATCTGCAGCATCGGTTTGTATATGAAGTATTAGAGAATACGGATAACATCATTGACGCTGAGGGTAATGAATATCTCGGAATCGTGCGTGTATTGAGAATGTGGACGCATTATGAGTAGGTATTTCGCTGTTTTCTCATATTGCTGTCCTCCTCAATGGACACTGCTCATTCCAACAGTGTGATATGCTTCTGGTACTGATTCTCATCGATCAATTTCAAATATACCCCCGGAAACGATGCCGAAAACTCCTTCACTTTCAATTTGTTCCCTGCTGTGAAAACCGTAAAAATGGGCAACCGCTGATTTCGGAAGCATCTTCTTATAATAATGTTCGGAATCCAACACAAAAAACGGCTGTACCGGATAGATGATCTGTTCAGACATGATTCTCCGTTTTCCTTTTGCAGTGCAGCGTCTCCTGACTCATTCAGATAAACACGTGCCAATCCTTTTTTATACCGGTTTGATCTCCGGTCATATGAGTTTATTATAAGATTGAAAACACGAAACTTCAAGAGCTTTCTTCAATCAGATATGTCCCATTTTTACTATATATCAGGACAAAACCAGGCTATACTCTCCGCATAACGAATGCAAAGGCGCGATCGAAGCAGCATCTGCTTTGACTGTGCCTTTTCATACATCAGTCAGACCGTATCAAAGAACATGTGCAATATACGCAGAATGCACATGAAACAATGATACAGTCAACTGAAAATTGTACACAACGGAGGTATGTATATGAGTTATCCTGAGTATGAAAAAAAACAGAATGCCGCCGACCTCTTCCCCGGCTTTATCAGTTCGGATGAGGCATTGTCTGTCAAAACACAGGAGGATGTCGACTGGGCAAAAAAAATGCAGCTGCAGCACAACAACCAGTACCGAACCGCAGCCGCCATGGCAATCGGCGCCGGAGATGTGGCCATAAAGGCAGAGGACGCCTACTGGTGGGACATCAACGGTGTAAAGCATCTGGATTTTATCGGTTCGGTAGGTCCTGCTCTTCTTGGCCTGAATAATCCCTATGGGAATCCGCACTTCCAACATGCACCGCTTCAGATTACAGGTTCTGACCGGCCAGGAAAACGATTCCGGCAATGAAATCCGGGAAGCTGCGTTGACAGTGTATTCGGTCAGGGGCACAAGACCGGATTCTGGCCTGTCCGATGGGCGGGATGGGGTAAGGCACAAAATCACACTTGAAATTACAGGCATATATACCGTTTAGCCCCAGCGTATTTTCATAGTATTTCATTATTTGTTTGTTGAAAAATATATGTTTTTTGCATATTTGCATTATACCATATGCGTATAGAAATACAATAGTAAATGTCACAAATAATATATATGTTTATACAAAAAAGAGCCGTCTGGCTCATGACTGAAGTCACGAGATAGGCGGCTTAAGATTCAAATTACCCTGGATTTATAATTTTAAATACTCTTTTACCATATCCAGTGTGAGTTTTGCTGTTTCATATTGCGATGAAGCCTGATCTTTTGATGCTAAATAAAAATCATCGTAATCGCTTTTTTCCCGAAGCTGCTTCAATCTGCCTAACAGTCTGCCCAGATCACGTGGGAATAAACCCGTTGCAACATAATTTTTGTTGAAGTATCCCATCACATCTTTATGTCTCTTAAAATCAACCGTATCCAGAGCAAGGACAGCCTTTACCGAATAAAATGCTGCATAGTAGGAACGATTGATGGAATCTTTATACAGCCCTTCTTTCAGGCAATGTTCTGCTACCCGCAGGCTGTCCTGAGCCTCCTGTAAACGATATTTGCTGAGATCAGCCCGTCTGTTATCCACTCACAACAACCCCCTCTCTTTGTATGTTGTCATAGAAAGGAAGCACTCCAAGCCAATATCGGAAATGTTCTTCATTTTTAACTACAACGCTTATATCTACATCGTACTCCATAAAAATATCATAAGACAGGTCAAATATCCTGCATTCTGCTTCATCCAGTTCATGGCCGGAGAGATTCGTCAGCACCATGATGTCCACATCTGAGCCATCATGGTCGTCACCGCGCGCACAGGAACCATACAGAATAATCTTTACCAGGTCGTTACCGATCATATCTTTTATTCCGCGGGCAAACGCTGATAATGCAGTTTCCGTTTCTTTTGTCATGTGCCATCATCTCCACTGTTTTTTTGTTTATCATACCACTATTTTATTCTATCTGCAATTCTTTCTGATTTCAATCGTTTTCGTATCTATGAGTGCTATCATGGTGACGACTTATATCGGGAAGAGAAGGAAATCATCAGGCGCCGGGCGTCTTATATCCAGGGGAGACTGGAATTCCAGAGGATGCTGAACGACATTCAGGAAGGAAAGGACGGTGTCTCTTTTGTGCTGGTGTTTAAGCTGTCCCTGTTCGGGCGAACGAAATATCTGACAGAGGAACGCGGACAAAACACTCGAGAAAGAAAACTGGGGCATATGAATAAAATAGCGGGCTTTATTGCGAAGCATAATCGGATTCTGTTGCTTATTATGCTGGCATTGTGTGTCGGAAGCGAAGCTCTGATTCCGAAGGTCTAAATCAACTAATATATGACAAAGTATCTAACGCACGACACATCAATGAAAATA
>JAJQDV010000009.1:18934-26675 GCA_021202015.1 Clostridiales bacterium
GGGAGCCCAGCGCAGCCCTGACTCCGCAGGTCGAACTCAACAACGATCTGACAAAGTATCTGGAGGTAGACTTTTCAATGAAAATCGTACTGGATCTGATGGAGGAGGAACTGGACACATCAGATTCCGATCAGACGATCCGGGTGATGTTTACCGGTCTGGCGGAGACGGAGAAATCTGAGATTCAGACGCGGTTGGAAGAAATTACATATGTGGACAGCGTAGATTATGAGGCGGACAGTGAGGATTACAATGTTGATAACTATACGTTATATATCATCAATACGGTATATGACTATGGGTCTGCAGAGGAATCTGCGATCGAGGATGCACTGGATACGGAATTTGCCGATTATGACATGATCTGGATCAATGATGATTCTTCTTCCAGCAGCCTGCCGATGTGGGTGATCGCGCTGGCACTTGCAATTCTGGTTGTTATTCTGTTTGTGATGAGCAGATCGTGGATAGAGCCGTTTTTCATGATAGCGGCTATCGTGATCGCCATCATTATTAACATGGGAACGAATGTGATCCTGGGGACGGTATCAAACACGACGTTTTCCATCGGCGCGATTCTGCAGCTGATTCTTTCCATGGACTATTCCATTATCCCGATGAACCGATACCGTCAGTAGCTGGAGTTACATGAGGGCGACAGGGAGACGGCCATGCCCGGTTTGACAGTGTACTGAGCGAGGATCTCAAGAGTGAAATCTCGGATATGCAGGAGGAGATTGACGATGCAGTCGCGCAGATGAAGGGAGAAAATTATTCATTGCTCATGTTTTCCACGACATTCCCGGAAGAATCGGAGGATACTACGGCGTTTTTGCGTGCGTTGACGGAATACGGGGAGGAAAATTTAAGCGGAGATTTTTATCTGATCGGAAATTCGCCGATGGTATATGAGATGCAAAACAGTTTCCATTCGGAATTGCTGCGAATCACGCTGCTTACGGCCATTGCGATTTTCCTGGTTGTGATGCTGACTTTCCGCTCCCTGATTGTTCCGGCGATTCTGGTACTGGTGGTTCAGTGCGGCGTATATCTGACGATGGCTACCTGCGGGCTTATCGGCTACAGTATTTATTATCTGGCGCTTCTGATCGTCTAGTGTATCCTGATGAGTACATGGAAAAATATCCAGAAATACAGTTGAATAAAGTTTGTGATTTTTATTCGTTGTATCATAAGAAGACAGTAGAAGTTGATAATTATCTCTACACTCATAATGAAAGAATTTATCGCAGAATGTATCATGGCTGCAGAGTTGACAGATAAGATTTCTTTGGCCAACAAGGTGAAAGCGAGAATACGTTAAATGCTCTCTATGAAAATTTGAGGGGAAGGGTATACCATTGTGCGGTATCTCCTTCACAGAGATTATTTTGTATACTTCTATCTCTTTTCATGTCTTTATCACGGTCTATGACGCATCTGCAGTCGCAAGGGCAAAGGCGGCCTGCATGCACGACAGCCCGAATTTCGGGCTGTTTAAAGAAAGCAGGAAATCGGTGAGAGAGGGTTATATTATGGAAAATATAACACAAACAGGGAACTCCGCTGTTATCCTCTTGTTTGAATTATTCAGCCATCGTGATTGTCGGCGCACTCCACGTTCCATCTGTCGCTTCGTTTGTCGGCAGGTAGATGCGCAGCATCAGATGAAACGAGCCTTCATCCACCGGCAGCCAGTTGCTGACCTGATCTTCCTCAGGTTCCTCCGCCTGCAAATAGATATCCAGGGAGCCGTCTTCATTATACTGCAGCTCGGACCGGTCATTGATGCAATAGCGGTCAATCGCATTATCAATCAAAGCATCCGTCTCGCTGTCATAAACGGTAACTGACCAGAATCCGTCCTCTTCCACCGGCGGAAGCGCATCTGCTTCAAAATGAAGGACATACGAATGCCCGCCCGAAAGCGGATTGCCGTCTTCATCTGTTTTGCATTTCAGGTACATGGCCATGGAGACCGGATTTGCGCCAAATCCGCCTAAGGCAATCAATGCACGATACGCATATTCCGTACCGAATTCTGCAATTGGATACCCATAAAAGGACCAGATACCATTCTCTACGGAAAATTCAGCTGTCTCCTCACTGAGTTCTGCGGTCAGATCTGTAAGCATGGCCGTCCAGTTTTCTGATGCCTCTGTGCCAAGGATATCGCCGTCAAAAGCAAGACCGGGTCCCACATTGATTTCTGCAAAAGATGCAATCGCATCAGCATCCTCCTCTGCGGGAGGGTTCTCATTCATCAAATCATTTGCCAGTGTAAAATATTCCGTCGGACTTAAGGAAAGCACATAATTCAGCGGCGTGTAATTTTTATCTTCGTCACAGGTTCCTTCTGCAGGTTCCCCGCCCTCCTGATACAACGTAAGAGTGGATGCTGTCATGGCGCTTTGAATGGCTGCCACATTTTCCAGATCTTCTGTTCCTTCACACAACGTCCGCACGATAATCCAGCCCATATTGGTCGGCATGGAAACCTGTGTCATTCCTTCCGGAATCTCACCATCATAATCAGGACCGGTAAACAGGTATGTGCAGGCATCCGATGTGTCGCCGCCTGTTCCGAGGATCGCCATACAGTTCGTGTATGCATCCATGACTTCGATGGAACAGTATCTGTCCGTAGCCGGCTTTTCAATGACAACCGCATCCTCACTTAAATCAAGCCATACCTGTGAATAAACCGTATCCACATTGGGAGTCACAACATCGGTGGAATCTGCCGTTGCCAGAGAATCCGCATGAATAAACTGGTTGACAGGCGCCTGAGTGGAGGTTGCCGTTACGGTATTCGTCATCTTCTCCTTCGTCGCGTATTCCAGAATGAGTGGAAATGTAAATACATACGCGTCTTTTACAAGCGCCCATGTCTCGTCTGTCGCCGTATCTGTGTCAGAATCGCCTGCCTCTGAGATGCCATCTTCATCTGTAGCAGACGCTGATGCGCTGTCTGTTGTGGAATCCGCATCCGAACTCGCGGTTGAACCGCATCCGGCCATCCCAACGGTTGTAAATATTATTATCATAATCAGCAACAGGCTGAGACTTCTCGTTCTTATCCTCGTTTTCATTTTCATCATCCTCCTGATATTCATCATCTTAAACTCCCTGCTAAAAACAATAAGTGCCATCCCGGAGTTTAAAAACAGGATGGCACTTTGTTTTAAAGCTGATGACGAGATTTGAACTCGTGACCCCTTCCTTACCAAGGAAGTGCTCTACCCCTGAGCCACATCAGCCGGTTCAGCTTTTCGCTGACCAAACAACTATACTATAATGCGCGAAAAAAGTCAAACGCTTTTTATGATTTTTTCGCGGAGAGCCGAACCTGGTCATCCGCGGCGTTCACAATCCGGTACAGCGGTTTACAGATGTAGACGGACGCGATACATTTAATGATATCGCCGGCGATGAAGGGAAGCAGGCCGGTGGTAAAGGCGGCGGGCCAGCCGAGATTGAGCACGACCTTCAGCCACGGAACCCCGATTGCGTAGATGATCGGTATGCCGATGAGGACGGAGCCCGTGTTCCGGATGATCTTATTTTTATTTCCTTTTAACAGGGAAATGAGGATCGCGGCGACGAGATAGCCGATGATGTAGCCGCCGGTCGCGCCGGCCAGGACGCCGAAGCCTCCTTTTCCGCCGGAGAAGACCGGAAGTCCGACCAGGCCGAGCAGGATCCAGACGGTGACCGTGATGCCGGCCTTTCTCGGCTTCAGCAGAAGCGCGATCATGTTGATGACGAGCGTCTGCGCCGTGATCGGGACAGCCGAGAACGGGAGCTGGATGCTGATGTAGGACGACACGCAGAGAAGAGCCGCGAGCAGCGCCATGGTTGTAAGTTCCTGTGTTGAAAATTTTTGTTTCATAATCGTTTACCCCATTTTTTTATTGTGAGTAAAGTATAATATGTGCCACGCGAATTGTCAACCATATATTTTTTGGGGAGGTTAACTATTTGGATGCATATCATAGAGAATTTGCTTTTTTATAACCTGATATTTCTGTTGCAATATAAGCTTTTTTTAGTATAATGAAAAAATACGATTGTATCAGTATTTTTATTATGCAACAGGGAGGAAATGAGATGGCATGGTTTGATGAAGCGGTTTTTTATCATATTTATCCTTTGGGGCTTGCGGGGGCGCCGAAGCAGAATCCTTACGGAACACCGGAGCATCGTCTGAATTCGCTGCTGCCGTGGATTGCGCATATTCGAGAGATCGGCTGCAATGCGCTCTATATCGGCCCGTTGTTTGAGTCGGTCGGACACGGATACGAGACGACGGATTATCGCAGGCTGGACGGCAGGCTCGGAACGAACGAAGACCTGAAGCGTTTTGTGGATGCCTGCCATGCGCAGGGCGTCCGTGTGATCTTTGACGGTGTGTTCAATCACGTCGGGCGGGATTTCTTCGCGTTTCAGGATTTGAGAGACAACCGCGGGAATTCCCGGTACAGGGACTGGTTTTGTAATGTGAATTTCGGGGGAAATAACGAATACAATGACGGGTTCTCCTATGACAACTGGGGTGGTTACAATCTTCTGGTGAAGCTCAATCAGAGAAATCCGGAGGTGATCGCCTATATCTGCGATGTGGTCCGTTTCTGGGTGAGCGAGTTCGATGCGGACGGGATCCGACTGGACGCGGCGGATGTGCTGGATATGGATTTTATGCGGACACTCCGCAGACTGGCCGAAGAGGTGAAGCCGGAGTTCTGGCTGATGGGAGAGGTTATCCATGGGGAGTACAGCCGCTGGGTGAATGAGGGGACTCTGCATTCCGTGACGAACTACCACCTGCATAAGGCGCTGTATTCCGGGCACAATGACCACAACTATTTTGAGATCGCGCACACGGTGAAGCGGCTTTGTGATATGGGAAGCGGCAGACCGGGCGGATTAAAGCTGTATAATTTCTGCGACAATCATGATGTGGAGCGGATTTATACGAAGCTGAACAACAAGGCGCATTATGCGCCGGTACATATTCTTCTCTATACATTGCCGGGCGTGCCGTCCGTGTACTATGGTTCCGAGTTCGGCATTGAGGGGAAAAAGGAGCGGTTTTCCGATGCTTCCCTGCGGCCGGCGCTGCGTCTGGACGATTTTCTGGATGCCGTCACGGACAACCCCTGTACGCGCCTGATCGCGGCGCTCGGGAAGGTGCGCCGCAAGGAGCAGGCGCTTTCCTACGGGGATTATAAGGAGCTGGTGCTGACGAATCGTCAGTACGCGTTCACCAGGAGCTTTGAAGGGCGTACGGTTCTGGTGACGGTGAATAATGACGATCAGGACGCGCAGTTGTCTCTTCCGGCCGGAGACGCGGCGATGTTTATCGGCGCGCTGACCGGTGCGCGCGCGGCGGTCAGCGGAGGTCGGATTCAGGTGCGCGTGGGAGCAAATTCCGGTGAGATCTGGCTGCCGGCAACAGAGGATGCGATCCCGGAATCCGATGAAGCAGCGTCCAAATCCGGAGAGAGAAAACCGAAAATGACGGTTTCCGTGGAAAAAAAGTCGAAAATGACGGCAACGGTAACGAAAGCGGAGGAGAGAAAACCGCAGATGACGGTGTCTGTGGAAAAGAAGCCACAGATGACGGTGTCGAAACCGGGAGAGGAAACATCGGTCAGCAAATCCTATGAGGAGATGACGGTGGAGGAGCTTCAGCTGGCGGTTCTTGAGGAGATGGCGAAGAACGGACCTGTGACGGATGAAATGCGTCGTACGGTAGAGGAGAATATCTGGCATGATTCTCTGGTGAACTGGGTGAAGAGCTTTCGTTGAGGATGATTCATTTCAGAAGATGATCCATCAGGACGGTATAGACCTCCGGGTGTTCCTTTTCCCAGTTGGAGCAGATGCTGCGCGCCTGCTCCTTTGTCGGTACGGTGATCGTCAGATCCAGAACCGGCTTCTCCAGGTTTTTGATCACGCAGTGCGCCGAGTAGCCGGAATCGGCTGCCTTATAGTAATCGGCGTAGACCGAGGTTTCCTGCCGCAGCTCATAGTGGTGCTCCCTGAAATAGGAGGAGATATCCGACATGATCCCGGGAGAGATCTTGTCAATGAACAGGCGCAGGGTATCGTCTCCGTTCTCTGTGATGCGGTATCTCGTGTTGCTGTGCGTGGATTCCGCCGTGATCAGGCCGGAGGAGAGAAGGTCGGAAATCGCCTGCTGTGTGGTGAAATAATCCGTATAGTCCTTTTCAAGTATAAAATTCGTGATCTGTGTGTTGGTCAGGGGGAACTCCACCCTGCTCAGCATATACAGGACGATGATGCGATACATGGTATTCAGATCCGCCATGCTGACGATCCTCCCTCCGGTGTTTTTCATGTGCGTGGCTGCGTGAAAATCTACCTTCATCAGTGTTGACTTTCCCGCAGCGTTCGCGTTTTCCATGTGCGAGGGTGCGTGAAAATCTCATATATGGATGATGCCGGCAAAGGTCATGAATCGGATCGCAAACGCTCCGTTCATGACCTTTCGACTCCGGGATCATCAGATATTCGCCTTCACCGCGGCTGCGACGACGTCCGCCACGCGGGGGTCGAACGCTTCCGGCATGATGAAGTCTTCATTTAACTCCCCGTCGCTGACAAGACCGGCGATGGCCCGTGCTGCCGCGAGTTTCATCTCCTCCGTGATCTGCTCGGCGCGTCCTTCGAGGGCGCCTTTGAAAATTCCGGGGAAGGCGATGACGTTATTGACCTGGTTCGGGAAGTCGCTCCGACCCGTCCCGACGACCCTGGCTCCGGCAGCCTTTGCCAGGTCCGGCATGATCTCCGGGGTCGGATTGGACATGGCGAAGATGATCGCATCATGATTCATGGATCGTACCATGTCCTGCGTCACGATGCCGGGGGCGGAAACACCGATGAAAATGTCGGCGCCGACCATGGCGTCGGCGAGTGTTCCTTTTATGTTTTCGAGATTCGTCACCTCGCACATCTGACGTTTGATACGGTTCAGGTTTGGGTTGTCACGGCTGACGATGCCCTTGCTGTCGCAGAGGATGGCATGTCGGAAACCGTACTTTAACAGGAGCTTAGTGATGGCGATGCCGGCGGAACCGGCGCCGTTTACCACAATGCGGCAGTCCTCCTTTTTCTTTCCGGTCAGCTTGAGCGCGTTGATGATGCCGGCGAGAACGACGATGGCCGTGCCGTGCTGGTCGTCATGAAAGACCGGAATCTTCAGCATGGATTTTAAGCGTTCCTCGATCTCAAAGCAGCGCGGCGCGGAGATGTCCTCCAGATTGATGCCGCCGAAGCCGGGCGAGATCGCGGCGACGGTGCGGATGATCTCCTCGGTGTCCTGTGTGTCGAGGACAATGGGGATCGCGTTGACATTGCCGAATTCCTTAAAAAGTACGCACTTCCCTTCCATGACCGGCAGGGCGGCGAGAGCGCCGATGTTCCCGAGTCCCAGAACCGCGCTCCCGTCGGAGATGACGGCGACCGTGTTGGCCTTCATGGTATAGGTGTAGGCCTCTTCTGGATTCTTCGCGATCACCCGGCAGGGCTCCGCCACGCCGGGGGTGTAGGCGATGGACAGATCCTCGCGGGTGTTGACCGGGGACTTGGGGACGGTGTTTAATTTGCCGCACCATTCTTTATGTAAAATCAGTGCCTTTTCATTTAAATCCATGTGAGATGATCTCCTTCCTACTACAATGTATTTATGGGTTAGATACCTTACAGCCAGTAAGGT
>JAJQDV010000036.1 GCA_021202015.1 Clostridiales bacterium
AAAATAAGGGCATTCTACTCCTTTTTTATTCTAAAAGTGTTTAAGACCGGATATTATATCCACCCCTAAAATACAACCGTTAATTCAAAAATTTAAAAGATCAGCCGTTTCCGAACGCGGCAAGCATCTCCGACATGATCTTGTACATATCAGACCTGGAATTTCCCTTCATCACCACCGAGATCACGGGCGATCCGGACTCATTCACACTGTACAGGACCAGGCAGTAGCCGGACTGGGACGTCGTCCCGGTCTTCCCTCCGATAACGGTCACACCGTCCGGTTCCGTGTATTTTCCGCTCAGATACCCGTTCGTATTACTCCATGTCTGCGTCACGGCATTCCCCTGGGCGTCCGTCCAGGAAGCGTCGTGGGAAGTCGAAGAGATTATGGTAACAAAATCCTCGTTCTGAATCGCCTCCTGAAAGATCAGATACATGTCATATGCCGTCGTATAGTGATTCTCATCCGGCAGGCCGTGGGCGTTCACAAAATGGGAATGCGTCGCCCCGAGGGCAAGAGCCTCCTCATTCATCAGGTCGGCAAAAGCCTCCGTGCTCCCGGAGATGGCTTCCGCGATCACATTGGCCGCGTCATTTCCGCTGCAGAGCATCAGCCCGTACAGCGCTTCCTGAAGCGTGATCTGATCTCCGATCGAAAGGCCGCAGACAGAGGAGTCCGGATCGAGATCATTGATCGCCGCGTCCGATACGGTCAGCGTCTCATCCAAATCCCCGTACTTCAGGGCGAGATACGCGGTCAGGATCTTCGTGGTGCTGGCCGGATAACACTTCTCGTAGATATTCTGGGCATATGTAATCTCTCCGCTGTCGACCACGAATACCGCGGCGCTCTCGGCACACTCCGCCACGACCTCATCCGAATCCGTATTTTCCGTACCGCCGACACACAGATCGGAGGCAAACAGGGACAGCGTCGTTTCAGAGGAGGTGTCCCCGAACGAAAGATATTCCTCCGTCGTCTCATAAATATCATAAGCGTTTTCCACGTCCTGCCGACTGCCGCAGCCGCCCAGAAGCAGGCAGGCCGGGATCACCAGGACTGTCAGAAACAGAACGCGCGCGCTTTTCAACCGTTTCATTCGATAATATTCTCCTTTTTCACAAATGTATCATTATATTTTTTTCGCTGCAGTCCGACATTCAGGACAAGTCCGATGCCGATGAACATACTGATCAGCGAGGTCAGGCCATAACTGACGAATGGAAGAGGCAGGCCGGTGTTCGGCAGCAGCCCGGTCGTCACGCCGATATTGATAAAAGACTGGAAACCGATCAGGCTGCCGATGCCGCAACAGATCAGCCTGCCGCCCAGATCCCTGGCGTTTTTCCCAACCCAGATACATTCAAATACGATCAGCATGATCAGGATCACCACAAGGACACAGCCGACAAATCCCAGTTCCTCCCCGATGATCGTAAAAATAAAATCCGTCTGGGGCTCGGAGAGATAATTTCCGTTTTTCAGGGAAGTGATCGAGGAATTGTTCAGACCCTTCCCCCACAGCTGGCCGGAGCCGATGGCGATGATCGAGTTCTGCTGCTGTCTGGATGTATCGGTATAGGTATCCGGATCCCACCATGACAGGATACGGCTGTACTGATAGGGCTGCAGGAACGGAAACTGCTCCCGCAGCATCAGCACAAGGCTGATGATCGCAGCCGGTATCGCGACGATCAGGATCGGAAGAATGATCTTATAGCTCAGTCCCGCGATATAGATCAGCGTGACAAACACCAGAACGACCACGATCGTTGTGGAGAGATCCGGCTCTTTCACGATCAGTCCGAGCGGTATCGCGATCAGGATGATGGAAGAAAGCAGAATCTTCCAGGTGTTCAGCGTTTCCCGGTACCGCATGAAAAAAGCGGCGAAAAACACAATCAGCAGAATCTTGCACAGCTCGGAAGGCTGAAACTGAAACCCGCCGATCAGGATCCAGCGCGTTGCGCCGCCGGACTCCTTGCCGACGCCCGGCACAAGAACAAGGCCGAGCAGCACAACAATTCCGACATACCAGATTCGGCGGAACTTCAGGATCACCTTGTAGTCGAGCAGCGAAACGACGACCATGATGATCAGCCCCGCGAACAGTCCCATGATCTGTTTGCTCTGTACAGACTCCTTCGCGCTTCCGATCGCCAGGATCCCGATGATGGTAAGAAGTACGACATAGGCGACCAGGCGAAACCGGTAATCTTTTATTTTATATTGCTTAAACATAAAGTTCCTCCCGATTCAGGAATGCCGCTAATCCGTAAATCCGTTGGCGGACGTTCCGACGTCCGCGGCCTGGCCGTTTAACAGTTCCTCCTCTGTCGCTTCGCCGAAATAGTATTTTACAACATCGTCTGCAAAGTCACAGGCGTTGCCGGACGTATATCCGTAAGCGATACGGATCGCGATGGCGATCTCCGGATCATCCGCGGGTGCGTAACCGATAAACAGCGCATGGTTCGGCCGCTCATCGCTCTCCTGAGCCGTACCCGTCTTGCCCGCCAGTACGACCTCGAGATCGTCAAACTGGCTGTGATCCTCGACGACCATTTCCATGCCCTCGTGAATCACGGACCAGGTAGATGAGGAAATCTCCGTAATCTCATTCCTCAGGGTCGGCGAATAGGTCTCCAGCGTATTTCCGTCGGAATCCGTCACCTTGCTCAGGAGCGTGAGATCATAGACGGAACCCTCGTTGGCGATCGCCGCGACATAGCGGCAGAGCTGTACCGTGGTATAGCGGTTATTGCTCTGTCCGATGGACGCGCTGACCGGATATTCATCCGCGATCTGAGAAACGCCCTCGGACAGTTCAATATTTGTATCATCTCCGAGTCCGAACAGTCCGGCATACTCCTGTATTTTTGCCAGTCCCGTGGCCTCGCTGTAGGTATCGCCGACCAGGCTGAGACGGTATCCCACCTCACAGAAAAAGGTGTTGCAGGAATCGCGGATGGCCTCCGCCACCGTCTCCGCACCGTGGGCGGACGGGTAGATCCAGCATTTCAGATTATAATCCAGCTTGTCGAAAACACCGGTATCCACGATCTCTGTAGACGAAGTGATCACACCCTCGGTCAGCCCCGCAGCGGCCATTACCATCTTAAACGTGGAACCCGGCGCTGTCGCCTGCTGCGTCGCATTGTTGTAAAGCGGCAGGGAACCGTCCGCAAGCAGCTGATTGTAATAAGCGGAATCCATCGTATTCGCCAGTCGGTTCGTATCATAGCCGGGATAAGTCACGCAGGCCAGGAGTTCTCCGGTATCCGGATCCATGATCACGCAGGAACCCGTACAGGGGTCGAGTGCGAGCTGCGCAGGCGTGATCTCCAGGCTGCCGATCTTTTCCTTCAGGAAAGAATATGCGCTGACGGTACCGCTCTCCAGATCGGTAAACGACTCTTCATCATATACCAGAACGCCCTGCTCATAAAGGATCAGGCAGAGCTGTCTGCCCGTAATGCTGTCATTGTAGATCAGATATTTATAAATAATACGGTCAAATGTGCTGCTGGACCGGATCTGCTCCGATACATAAGAAACCAGCGAGTCATAGATCTCGTCCGTATCCGCGTATTTGTCATCCGGATTCAGGGCGGATACCTGGATCCAGGAAGACTCGATCGCGTATTTCAGATATGCTTTCACGGATACCGTGCCGTTTTTCCAGTTTGTATACATTTCATCCGAGGAGGAGACGTCCGTGGTGTCAAACACACCCGTATCCTGCAGATTCGTCACGATGTAGGTCAGATATTCCTGCATCTCCTCAGAAAGATCCTCGTAGGCGGTGTCGCTGTTCAGCGCGGATTCCACCTCCTGATACACGCTCTCCTGTGAAGATGAAAAAACACTGTAAACCGCGCTCTGATAAGAGCCGCTTTCCGCCTCCGCCAGAACTGAAATGTCGATGACACTGTTTTCAACGAGCGCGTTGTACACATCGTAGATCGGTATATACAGATCCGAGCTTGTATCCGTCTTTGCGTTGATGATCTTGGAATACACAATACCGGCCAGCTCCTGTTCCAGGAGATCATAGACCGCGATCTGCAGTTCCGCGTCGATGGAAAGCCAGACATCGTTTCCCGCTTCGGGGTCCGTGGAATCCTTTACCTCCAGGACCTTGCCGACGTTATTGACATACACGGTCTCCGTACCCTTGATCCCCTGAAGCTCAAGCTCCATCTCCTGCTCGATGCCGGCCTTTCCGACCGTATCGTTCAGGGTATAGGAATCATCGGATTCGCTCAGCTCCGTGTACTCATCCGTGGAGATCTTTCCGGTATATCCGATGATATGCGAAAAATACTCCGGATAATCATAGACACGCTTCGTATCTTCGCTGACCTCCACTCCCTGGAGCTCATAGAGATGTTCCTCGACCACAGCCACCGTCTCATCCGAGACATCCAGAGCGATATCCGTAGAAATATATTTCTGATAGGAATTCAGGGATAAGGCATAGCGTACGGTCATGATCTGATAGGCGCGGTATCTGCCGTAATCCTCCGTATCGAGCCCGAACTCGTCCAGCAGATACTCAAACATCTGCTCTGTCGTGGCCTTGGCCTCGTCATATCCGTAGGTGGAATTCACGCTCAGTTCATCGATGGAGGACCGTCCGTAGACGTCCCGCCGGAACCCCTGCAGGCTCGTCCCGTCCACCAGGAAGGAGAGCTCGCCGCTCTCATCCATATACAGATCCAGGTCATTCACGATTTCATCCCCGTTTGACTCGATCATATCGATCAGCGAATCAATCTCGGCATTCAGCTCCTCATTTTTCTCATCCGTGGTATCATAGGTGCCGTTATCCTCCAGCGTGATGGTGTAGGAAAGCTCATTGTGAGCCAGCAGGACGCCGTTCCTGTCGTAGATATTTCCCCGGGTTCCCTCGGTGGTAATCTCCTTCTCAATGCTTAAGGTATAATTATTCAGATAATCCTCGCCGTTTATGATCTGAAGCGTAAACAGCCTCTGCACGATGAGGATACAGACAAAGAGCATGACGATCCAGAATACGAAGAGACGGGATTTTAATGTCTTTATGATCCATTCTTTTATCACTTCAACCAAATTTCGTTTCGCTCCTTCTCTCGATCTCTTCCAGTTTCTGATTGATCTTCAGCAGAATAAAGTAAAGCAAAATGGCAACGATCATCGTGTAAACCAGCTCGGGTATGATCGTGTGCAGCAGATAATAGCCGAACGCAAACCTGCCTCTGAACCAGAATAATATAAAGTATATAACCAGGTTGCAGCAAAAATCGCTGAGCGCGATCAGGATCACGGGAAGCCGGATCTCATCCGGGAAAAAAATCCGCTTGAAAAATCCGTTCAGGAACCCGACAAACATGTAGATCAGCGCGTAAAACCCGATGATACCGCCGCCGAATGTCAGATCCACGATCAGGCCGCAGAAAAATCCGACAAACAGTCCCTCCTTCTGCCCTCTCATAAATCCGAAGGCAGCCGTCACCACGATAAGCAGATTCGGCGAGACGGATGCGATCGCCAGCGATTGAAACACGGTACACTGTAAAAGGAAGCAGACAATGATGATGACTGCGATCGTCAGTTTTCGTCTCATAGCCTACTCCCCCCCGTCTTCAGTTAAAGAATCCTTCGTCTGAAGGATCACAAACACCTTTTCCAGATGTTCAAAATCCACAATAGTCGCGACCGTTCCTGATTTCGTCAGGTTATTGGCATCCTCCGTCATCTCCGTGATGTATCCGACGGGAATCCCCGGCAGATAAAGGTCGCTGATGTTGGATGTCACGATCTGATCGCCGACGGAGGCCTCCCCGTCGCTGTCGCTCAGATCGGAAAAGGTGATCAGCCCGCTCTCGTTCATCGACTGCAGGCTCCCGCTCACGACCATCAGGTCGCCCGTGGAGAGATCCTTACAGCTGATATTGCTGTTGTCGTCGATCACGGCCCGGATCGTGGCATAATTCGGGCCGACCGCCGTGACGATGCCCGCCAGGCCGCCGTCCGCGATGATGTTCATCCCCTCTTCCACCCCGTCATTCGTTCCCTTATCAATGATAAAGGTGGAAAACCAGTTCCCGGAGTCTTTGCCGATCACACTGGCCGCGATCTTATCATATTCGGACCAGGTCTGATCCATATCATAAAGCTCCCTGAGCTGATCCAGCTCATCCCGGTCGATCTGCACGAGGTTTAATTCCTCCTGCGCGTCGGCGAGCTGCTCCTTCAGTTCTTCATTCTCCTGCATCAGCTCCTGTCTGGAAACAAAATTATCACGGATATCCGTCAGAATCCCTCCGACATAATTGATCCCCCTCTGCATGGGAACGATCACATAACCCACGACGGTATTCGCGGCGGAGCCGGACCAGGAAAGCTTCACGCTGCATCCGATGATCACCAGACAGAAGATCGTCATGATCAGAAGCACATATTTCGCGGGAAACTTACTCTTCTTTTTTCGCTTCATATATCTGCTGCCTCTGCTATCTGAAAATCCTCGTCCTCATGTTATACGCGAGGTGTTTGAATTTGTCATTCGTCACCACAAGGCTCAATCCCTTCACGACCGTCTCGTCCGGATCCTCGCAGGTGTTGACGGAAATATTCGTGATCTGCGTAAACAGCTTATCCATATCCGTCACCTTTGAACCGCCCCCGGTCATGTAGATCCCGGAATGGATAATATCCTTCGCCAGCTCGGGCGGAGTCTTTTCGAGGATCATTTTTATGGCATTGCAGATGGACGCGAGGCTGTCCTTCATCGCCTCATAGATGAGAGCCGCGTTGATCTGCACCTCAATGGGAAGTCCGCTGACCACGTCGAGCCCGACTACCGTGTATTCTCCCTCCCTGCCGGGAAGCGCGCTGCCGATGTGTTCCTTCAGCTGCATCGCCGTCTTCTGTCCGATCACGAGATTAAACGACTTTTTGATATAGGAGATGATCGCCTCATCCAGACGGTTGCCGCCGAAATGGATCAGATCGCTCAGGACCAGTCCCCCGAGTGAGATCACGGAAATCTCGGTCGTATCCGCGCCGATGTCCACGACCATCACACCGGTCGGTTCATTCACGTCCAGCCCCAGTCCGAGCGCGTCCGCAATGGGCTTGTCGCAGAGAAGCACGGACTTCGGCTTCATCCGGCTCTTAAAAAATATATCATAAAAGGCCTTTTTCTCGACCTCCGTAATATCGGTGGGAACCGCGACGATAAACTCGGAACCCTTTACATGCCCTTTGTACGTCTTCTCCAGAAGCTCCTGAATCATGACCTGCATATTGTTGTAATCGGCGATCACGCCTCCGACGATCGGGAAAGACACCTCGATGGCCTCCGGCGCCTTCTCATACATCGCGTACGCGTTGTCGCCGTACGCGTAAAGCTGATTTTTATTGATAATGGAGATGGTGTTTTTCTCCTTTGTGATCTTGTTGGCGTGTTTATTGAAAATCTTTAAATTGCATGTTCCAAGATCGATGCCGTAAATATTTCCCATCTTATTCTCCCTTTTATTAATGATGTCGGGATTCCAAAGTCATAAACACAAATGCGGGCATTCGATTCATGATTTTTAACCCTGTTATCATATCATGAACTGTATTCCAGAAGGCCGTGTTCCCGGAAGCTGAAATAGCAGTTGTCGCCGATGATGATATGGTCCATAAGAGGAATCTCCAGCAGATCTCCGCATTCCCGTATGCGGGACGTGACGCTGATATCCTCTCTGCTCGGTTCCGGGCTGCCGCTGGGATGATTGTGCAGCAAAATAATGAACTCGGCCTTTTTCTGAAGCGCGGTCCTGTAAATCTCTCCCGGAGAAATCAGAGACGCGTTGGACGTCCCGATTGAGACGACCTCATCTCCGAGAAGCATATTCTTGCGGTCAAACAGGGCGAGCATCAGAATCTCCTTCCCCTCATGACGCAATCGCTCCATATAGAAGGCGGCGATCTCATCCGGACCGGAAAAAAGCGGCTCCCTGTGTCTTGTCGCGGCTGAAATGCGACGGGAAAGCTCGCCCGCACATTTCAGCTGGATCGCCTTCACCCGGCCGATTCCGTGAATCCGCATAAAATCCTCCGTATCCAGATGGATGAGATTCAGCAGGCCGTCCGGGCCGGCGCTTAACACCCTGGCCGCCAGATCAGTGCTCTTCTCCCCTCTGGAGCCGGTGCGGATGATCACGCTGATCAGCTCCGCGTCCGATAACGCAGCCGGTCCCTGACGCATGCACTTCTCATAGGGCTTCTCGGGATCCGGCAGTTCCTTCATTGTCAGATTTTTTTCCATACATGTCCTGTCTACTCTCTCAACATGCGGACAAGTAACATGATAACATAAAAAAAATTTTATGTATACCTAAAAATAAGTGAACTTTTTTAAACTTTTTTAAACTTTTTTTACAACCGCTCCGGCGAAATGATCTTCGCGTCGACCAGCTTCTGCAGCGACATCAGAATCCCCAGTTTCGCGTGATGCCAGGTCAGGCCGCCCTGAAAATAAACCGCGTAGGGCGGACGGATGGGAGCGTCGGCGCTCAGTTCGATCGAGGAGCCCTGCACAAAAGCGCCGGCCGCCATGATAACTTTACTGTCATACCCCGGCATGTCCCAGGGCTCCGGCGTGACAAAAGCATCCACCGGCGCGGCCGCCTGGATCCCGCGGCAGAAGGCGGTCACGCCTTCCGGTGAGCCAAGCGTCACCGCCTGAATGATATCGTGTCTGGGCTCCGTGCTGTCCGGAATTACCGGGAAACCGAGCTTCTCATAGATGTTTGCGGCAAAAACAGCGCCCTTTAACGCGCCGCTGACGATGAGCGGAGCCTGGAAAAGTCCCTGGTAAAAGGAATGCGTAACGCCCAGGGAGGCTCCGACCTCCCGGCCGAGCCCGGGCGCCGTCAGACGGAAGGATGCCTGTTCCACAGATTCCTTTTTCCCGACAATGTAGCCCCCGATCGGCGCCAGTCCGCCGCCCGCGTTCTTGATCAGGGATCCGACGATCAGATCCGCGCCGGCCTCCAGAGGCTCCCGGCATTCCACAAACTCCCCGTAGCAGTTGTCGACCATGCAGAGAACGTCCGGTTTTACGGACTTTACAAACGCGATCAGCTCGCCGATCTGCCGCACGGAAAAGGATGGACGCGTCTGATAACCTTTGGATCGCTGAATGGTCACCAGCTTTGTTTTTTCATGAATGGCGTTTCGGATGCCCTCATAGTCAAAATCGTGATTGTCGATCAGGTCCACCTGCCGGTATGCGACGCCGTATTCCGCGAGGGAGCCGGGTAGCGGACGGATCCCGATCACGCCCTCAAGCGTATCATAGGGCTTCCCCACCGGTGAGAGCAGCTCGTCTCCCGGCCGCAGATTCGACATCAGCGCGAGCGCCAGGGCATGCGTGCCGCAGGTGATCTGCGGGCGCACCAGCGCCGCTTCCCCGCCGAAGCATTTCGCGTAGACGTCCTCGAGTGTATCCCGCCCGTGATCGTCATAGCCGTAGCCGGTCGAAGACTGAAAGCATTCCGCGCTCACGCGGCATTTCTGCATGGCGTCGATGACCTTCAGCTGGTTATACTCTGCAATCCGGTCGATCTCCTCAAACCGATCCTTTAACAAAGCCTCTGTTTTCATTCCGTATTCCAGAACGGCGGGGGAAATCCCCAGTTCCGCGTATTTCTGTCTGATTTTATCTGCGGTCATACACAGTCCTCCTGAAAAAAGCCCTTTTTAACATCTCATTCA
Source organism: Clostridiales bacterium (assembly GCA_021202015.1). Taxonomy (GTDB): domain Bacteria; phylum Bacillota; class Clostridia; order Lachnospirales; family Lachnospiraceae; genus Eubacterium_I. The sequence continues at coordinate 9,760 of JAJQDV010000036.1, forward strand.
GAATTTCATGATCGTCATGAAATTCCGCCCGGTTGATCCAGATCACGTCCCGCTCCCGACGAAACCAGGTGAGCTGCCGCTTTGCGAAATGCCGTGTGTTCCGCTTCAGAATGCGGATCGCCTCCTCATAACTGATCTCTCCGTCAAGCCAGGACAGAATCTCCTTATATCCGAGTCCCTGCATGGATGTCAGGTCACGGGTAAATCCGCGGTTCCGAAGCGCTTTTACCTCCTCAACCAGTCCCTGTTTCAGCATAAGATCCACTCTCGCGTCGATGCGTTCATACAGCCGTTCCCGTTCATCGGTCAGCACAAAATAGCGAAAATCATAAGGTGAAACCCGCTGCCGCTCTCTCTCATTGTGTGCGGAGATCGGCTGGCCGGATTTCTCATAAAACTCCAAAGCGCGGATGGTCCGCCGGATATTGTTTTCATGGATTTTTTCGGCGGAGGCCGGATCCACCCGCCTCAGCATCTCATGAAGCGCATGCGTGCCCTCTTTGCGAGCCAGGGCCTCGTACCTTTGCCGCAGGGCCGCGTCCTCCTCCTGTGCGGTAAAATCAATGTCATAGAGGAGCGCCTGTATATAAAAGCCCGTCCCCCCGACGAGAATGGGAATCTGCCCTTTCTCATAAATTTCCCGCAGCGCGCTCTTTGCCAGCTCCTGAAAACGTACGACATGAAACTCACCGTCCGGTTCCAGGATGTCGATCAGATAATGGGGAACGCCCTGCATCTCCTCCGGACGGATCTTCGCGGAGCCGATATCCATGCCGCGGTACACCTGCATGGAATCCGCGGAAAGGACCGCGCCGTTTACAGCCTTCGCCAGGAAAATGGAGAGTCTGGTTTTTCCGACGGCCGTCGGTCCTGCCAGAATCAGAAGCGGCGGTTTGCCTTCGGAGACAACACCTGATGTATTTGTGTTTCCGGAATATTCCTGCTGCAAAATGAATTCTCCTCAGACAATGCGCTTGAATTTCTTTTCAATCTCATACTTTGTCATGGAAATGATGACCGGCCTGCCGTGCGGGCAGAAATAGGGATTCTCCAGCTTTAAAAGATCGTCGATCATCTGCTCCGCCTCCGCGCGGGAAAGCCTGTGGTTTCCCTTCACCGCCGCCTTGCAGGACAGATCGGCAATCCTTTCCGCCACCAGATCGGGCGTGTCTTTTGCCGAGATACTCTCCAGGCCGTCGATCAGTTCGGAAATCAGGCTTTGCCCGTCTATCCCGTACAGGTTTGCCGGAACGGCGCTTACGGAATATTCCTTTCCGCCGAAATGTTCGATGACAAAGCCGAGCTTTTCGAATTCCGCCCGGTATTTATTCAGCAGTACCTCCTCCTGCATGGTCAGTGACAGCAGGATGGGCGGAGAAATCATCTGGGAAGAAAATTCCTTCTCCCGGTAATTTCGCATGGTCTGCTCGAACAGGATCTTCTCATGCGCGGCATGCTGGTCGATCATGTAAAACCGATCCTCGAACTCCACGAGCCAGTAGGTGCCGAACAGCTGTCCGATGATCCGGTGTCTCGGACGGGTTTCCTCGGAGAGCAGCTTCGTCTCACCGGAATCGTAATCCGCGAGCGAGGCCTGTACCGGCGGAGCACCGGAGACAGCTGCTGAACGGAGGGGATTTTCGGACGGATTCTGCGCCGGCGCGTCCGATTCCCCGGCGTCCTCGCGCTCCGCGCCGAAACGGAGGCCTTCGCGCAGCCGCCCCTCATATTTCGGCTCATACGGACTGTCTTTTTTTACGGACTCGCGCAGTTTGTTCAGTCTGGATTTTTCAAACGGCTCCGGAATCTTTGTTTTGTCATAAGAAGGCGCTTCGGAGGACTTTTTCTCCGATTTCACATCCACGTCCGCGATCAGCTCTTTCTGCTGCAGCGTCGTGCGGATCAGGTTCGACAGCTGACGATAGAGCTGTTCCTCATCGGAAAACCGGAGTTCCATTTTATTCGGATGAACATTGACATCGACCAGATTCCCGTCCAGCGTGATCTCAAGAACGGCAAACGGATATTTGTGCTGCATCATGAAGCCGTGATATCCGTCCTCGATAGCTTTTGCGATCAGGCTGCTTTTTATGTATCTCCCGTTTATAAAATAACTCTCGAAGCGGCGGTTTCCTCTCGATACAGACGGCTTTCCGATGTAACCGGAAACGGAAAATCCCTCGAATTCCCCTCTGATCTCCAGAAGGTTCGCGGCGACGTCCCGTCCGTAAATGTGATAAATATTGTCCAGCAGCCGCGAATTTCCGGAGGTATGGAGACGTATCTGACCGTTGTTGATAAATTTAAAAGAAACATCCGTGTGCGAAAGCGCGATCCGCTCCATCATGTCGCTGATATAGGCGGCTTCCGTCTGAGGCGTTTTTAAAAATTTCCGCCGCGCGGGCGTGTTGTAAAACAGATTTTTTACCAGAAAAGTCGTGCCGTTCGGCGCACCGACCTCCTCCAGCAGAATTTCCTTCCCTCCCTCGATCAGATATCGGCTGCCGGCAAAGGAATCCATGGTCTTTGTGATCATCTCCACCTGTGAGACGGAGGCGATGCTGGAAAGAGCCTCTCCCCGGAAGCCGAGGGAGGAAATGGTCGCAAGATCCTCCACCGAACGAAGCTTGCTGGTAGAGTGCCGGAAAAAAGCGATCGGAATCTGATCCCTTTCGATCCCGCAGCCGTTGTCCGTGATGCGGATCAGCGTCGTTCCCCCGTCTTTGATCTCAACGGTGACGGCGGTGGCCTTCGCGTCGATGGCGTTCTCCGTCAGTTCCTTGACGACAGAGGAAGGGCGTTCCACAACCTCGCCGGCCGCGATCTTGTCGATTGTCTGTTCGTCCAGTACCTGTATCCGGGGCATAGCTTCTCCTTTCACCATCTGTTTTTTATTCTTGTCTGCAGTTCATATAATTTATTCAAGGCCTCAAAGGGCGTCATATTGGTCAGATCGACCTCCGTCAGCTCACGGATGATGTCCTCATCCTTTACCGTGTCGAACAGCGACATCTGCGCCAGATCCATCTCATTCGTTTTCTCCCTGCGCTTTTCGAAGGTCTGCACATCGACGTCGAGATTCCGCGTGACGCCGCTCAGATTTGCGCTCTCAAGTTCCTCACAGATGGCTTTGGCCCGTTCGATGACGGATTCCGGGACGCCGGCCAGCTTTGCGACCTGAATGCCGTAGCTTCTGTCCGCGCCTCCGGGAATGATCTTTCGCAGAAAAACAATATCGTCTCCCTTTTCCTTCACCGCGATACAGTAATTATGTACATTGGAAAGCTTGCCCTCAAGCTCCGTCAGCTCATGGTAATGCGTCGCGAACAGCGTCTTTGCGCCCAGGATTTTCGGGTTGCTGATGTGCTCCACGACCGCCCAGGCAATGGAAAGACCGTCGATCGTGCTCGTCCCCCTGCCGATTTCGTCCAGGATCAGCAGGCTGCTGGCCGTCGCGTTCTGCAGAATATTTGCCACCTCGTTCATCTCCACCATAAACGTGCTCTGTCCCGAGGCCAGGTCGTCCGACGCCCCCACCCGGGTAAAAATACGATCCACGATCCCGACATTCGCGGAATCAGCCGGGACAAAGGAGCCGATCTGAGCCATGAGAACGATCAGGGCGTTCTGCCTCATATAAGTCGACTTTCCGGCCATGTTCGGGCCGGTGATGATGGAGATCCGATTATTTTTATTATCCAGAAACGTATCGTTCGCAATGAACAGATCGTTATTCATCATCCGTTCCACAACCGGATGACGTCCGTTTTTGATCTTTAATACGCCCTTTTCATTGATCTTCGGCCGGATATAGCCGTTCTGCTCCGCAACGGCGGCCAGGGAAGCCAGCACATCGATCACGGCCACCGCCCCGGCCGTCCGCTGGATCCGTTCCACCTGCGCGGCGATCTGTCCGCGCACCTCGCAGAAAACGTCATATTCCAGCGCGACCAGCCTTTCCTCGGCGCCCAGGATGGTCTCCTCGAGTTCCTTCAGCTCCGGCGTGATATAGCGCTCCGCGTTCGTCAGGGTCTGCTTCCTTGTATAATAATCCGGCACCAGATCCTTATAGGAATTTGTCACCTCCAGATAATAACCGAACACCCTGTTGTATTTGATGCGGAGGTTTTTGATGCCGGTCTTCTCCCTCTCCTTCTCCTCAATCGTGGCCAGCCAGTTCTTTCCCTCCGTCTTCGCGTTCCGCAGACGATCGATCTCCGGGTGGAAACCGGACCGGATCATATCGCCCTCGCGGACGGAAATCGGCGGGTCTTCCACGATCGACTGCCCGATGAGTTCAAAGATGTCGTCCAGCGTATCCAGCTCCCGGTTCAGATCGCAGAGAAGATCAGAGGAAAAATCCGCCATCAGCGTCTTCACCGCCGGAAGTATCTGCAGGGACGTCTGAAACGCGATCAGATCCCGCGGGTTCGCCGTGTGGTAAACCACTCGGCTGATCAGGCGCTCCAGGTCATAGACCTGATTGAGATATTCCCGCATCTCCTCGCGGGTGATCATATTTTTCTTCAATTCCGAGACCGCGTCGAGCCTTCTCTCGATCTCCGGTTTCTCAATAAGCGGCTGCTCGATGTAAGCGCGCAGCGTCCGGGCTCCCATGGCGGTCTTAGTCTTATCGAGCACCCAGAGAAGAGAACCGCGTTTTTTCTTCTCCCGCAGCGTCTCCACCAGCTCAAGGTTCCTCCGGGTCGAGGTGTCGAGTACCATGTATTTTCCCGTCGTATAGGGAAATATCTTTTTCATATGGGAGAGGTCGGTTTTCTGAAGCTCCTTCAGATACAGAAGCAGCGCTCCGGCCGCCGTGATCCCGCAGTCGTACGCCTCGAGGCCGAGCCCGGCCGGATCTTCCGTATGAAAATGCTCTTCCAGTGCGCGGCGGGTCATTGTTTCATCAAAAAAACGCGTTTCCGGTGTGTAAACAGCAATCTCCATGGACCGGCGCAATTCTTCCGGGTCAAAACCGCTCATCAGAAAAGCTTCATTACAGATGATCTCGGATGGCATATATTTGCCGATCTCATCGAGCAGCTTGCGTTCCGAATCCAGCTCTGTCACAAAATAATCACCGGTCGTCACATCCGCGACGGAGACCCCGTATCTTGAATCCACATAGACCACGCTCATGATAAAATTGTTCCGGCTCTCGTCGAGCGCGGACGTGTCGAGATTCGTGCCGGGCGTCACGATGCGCACGACCTCCCGCTTCACAAGTCCCTTCGCGAGTTTCGGATCCTCCACCTGTTCGCAGATGGCGACACGGTAACCCTTCGAGACCAGACGGGTCAGATAACTCTCCACCGCGTGATACGGAACGCCGCACATGGGAGCGCGCTCCTCGAGCCCGCAGCTCTTTCCCGTCAATGTCAGCTCCAGCTCGCGGGAGACCGTGATCGCGTCGTCAAAAAACATCTCATAAAAATCGCCGAGACGATAAAAAAGAATACAGTCACGGTATTCCTTTTTGGTCTCAAGATATTGTCTCATCATGGGAGTGACCTGATCGATCGCTACGCTCTCTGTGTTCATGGTGTTTTTGTCCTCGGTTATTCGTAATTCTGTGAACTGCCCGTTGTCTGAAGTCAATGGGATTTCTGCTTCAACCCGGCTTATAACATGCCATCAACGCCTCGGCCGTCTTCAGCCCGTCCATCGCCGCCGACATAATGCCGCCGGCATACCCCGCGCCCTCGCCGCAGGGATACAGCCCGCGGATGTTGCTCTGAAAGGAATCGTCTCTCGTGATGCGGACCGGTGACGACGTCCGGCTCTCCACCGCGGAAAGAATGGCGTCCGGGCGGTCAAACCTGTCGATCTTTTCCGAAAACGCGTGCATCCCCTCGATCAGAGCCTCGCGGACAGGAGCCGGGAACAGTTCCCGCAAGTCCGCGTCCGCCGCTTCTCCCCTCGTGCGGGAGACGTAAACGATCGGACTGCCTGACTCATTTCCGCTCGTGTGGGAATCATAATCAGCCGGACTGTCCGCCGCTTCTCCCCCCGTGCGAAAAGCGTCATTGTCCGGATCTGCCTCAAAATCACCGAATCTCTGCTGCGGGATTCTCCCGCGGCCGACCCGGTATGCCCGTTCCTCCAGTTCCCGCTGAAACGCTGCTCCGGATAAAGGATCCGACGGATCCGGAAAATCCTCCGGCGTGACGGAAACGATGACCGCGCTGTTCGCGTTCCCGCTGTCCCTGGCGTGCAGACTCATGCCGTTCACCGCCAGCCGTCCCTCCTCGGAGGAAGCGTTGATCACATAACCTCCCGGACACATGCAGAATGTATATACACTCCGGCCGTTCGCCGCGTGATGCGTCAGCTTATAAGAAGCCGTCGGCAGCAGAGACAGATCCGCCTCCATGCCATACTGATTCCGGTCGATCATCGCCTGCGGGTGCTCCACACGCAGGCCGACCGCAAAGGGCTTCGGCTCCATCGCCGCGCCGCGTTTTTCAAGCATCGCAAACGTATCTCGCGCGCTGTGGCCGATCGCCAGGACAGCCGCCGATACATGCATTCTATTTTCATTTCCGATCCGGAGCGCCGCAAGACGTCCGTCTTCAATGATCAGATCCGTCACCTTTGAAGAAAAAAAGATACTTCCGCCGAGGCGAACGATCTCATTCCTCATATTTATAATGACCGTGCGCAGAACGTCCGTTCCGATGTGCGGTTTGTTCACATACAGAATCTCCTCCGGCGCACCGAAGGCCGCAAAGGTCTCCAGCACAAAACGGTTTCTCCCGGCCTTATCCTTCACGAGCGTATTGAGTTTCCCGTCCGAAAATGTACCCGCGCCGCCCTCTCCGAACTGGACATTGGACTCCGGCAGCAGTTTATCGCCGCTCCAGAAACGCGCGACGTCCGCCTGACGCTCCTCCACGCATTTCCCGCGCTCCAGAAGAACGGGACGATATCCGTTCTTCGCCAGCAGATACGCGCAGAAAAGCCCCGCCGGTCCGGATCCGATCACAGCAATGGGAGAAACGGCAGGAATGCTGCCGCTCACAACCGGCCGATAAGTTACCGGAATGATCTCCTGAACCCGGCGGCTGCGTCTGTTGTATTTTAATTCTTTTTTTATTCCCAGGTCAACGGTATAACTGTATTTAATATCTCCTTTATGCCTGGCGTCCACGGACTGCCGGACAATCCGGAAATCCGTGACGTCCTGCTCCCGGATGCCCGCGACGCGGCAGGCCTCCCGCCGCACCTGCTGTCTGTCATGGCAAAGCGGCATCTCAATCCGGGAGACGCGAATTGTTTTTGTCATACGGCTGTTCTTTCTTCATGCTGTCAGTAAATTTCTTTCCTATTATATACAGTTTGAATTTTTTTGTAAAGCCGGTTTTCGTTGCATCCTCTTTTAAATTATAGTAAAATAAATACATCATTCGCTTGCAGGAGGAAATAAAATTGAAGGCATTTTATAATGGTATAAGATATGCATGCAGATAAAAACATTCCTGTTTCGGACGTGATTGTGATCGGCGCCGGCGCCTCCGGGCTGACGGCGGCCATCGCCGCGGCGCGAAAAGGCGCCTCCGTCCTCATTCTGGAACACAATTCGATTTCCGCCAAAAAAATTCTCTCTACCGGCAACGGAAAATGTAATTTTACAAATGCGCGCCAGGAGCCGTCCTGTTATCGAAGCGACCGTCCGCAGCTGGTGCAGGACGCGATGGAACAGTTTTCATGGAAGGATACCGTCGTTTTTTTTGAAGAGCTCGGTATTCTCACAAAATCGGTCAACGGCTATTACTATCCGCGCTCCGCGCAGGCCTCCGCCGTCCGCGACGCGCTTCTTTCCGGGATCCGGGAGCTCGGCGTGCACGTCCGATTCAAAACGGAACTAACCGGTATTCAATTCAAAACAGACGGATTTCATATACAGACAAATAACGGCGCATACCGCGCAGGACGATGTATTCTGGCGACCGGCGGCATCGCCGCGCCCAAAACCGGCAGCGACGGCAGCGGTTATCTCTATGCGAAACAGCTGGGACATACGGTCGTCCGGCCGTTGCCGGCTCTTGTCGCGCTCAGTTCCCCTGCACCGTGGATTCCGGGCACAGCCGGCGTTCGCTGCGACGCCCGGGTTTCTCTGTTCGTCGACGGGGAAAAACAGGCCGAGGATACCGGCGAGCTGCAGTTGGCGGACTACGGCATTTCAGGAATACCGACCTTTCAGGTGAGCCGTTATGCTTCCGTCTCCCTGGCTGAAAAACACCGGACAGAGGCAGAGATCGATTTTATCCCCGAGATGCCGGCCGAAGAATTATATCCTTATCTGTCCGCCCGTGTCTTTCGCTCCGGCGCGAAAAAAACCTGGCGAGATATCCTGAACGGCGTTTGCAATCAGAAAATCGCCGACATGATCTGCCGCACGCTCCGGCTGCAGGATTCCCTGATTCGAAATTTCCCGGAGCAAACCGTAAAGGAACAGCTCGCCCTGATCGTACGTCAGCTGAAAGCCACGCGAATCCCCATTTCCGGAACCGGAGCGCCGGAACGCGCGCAGACGACCTGCGGCGGCGTACCGTTGAAGGAAATCGGCGTCGACATGCAGTCAGGGTTCGTGCCCGGACTCTACTTCGCCGGGGAGATTCTGAACGTGGACGGTATCTGCGGCGGCTATAACCTCCAGTGGGCCTGGACCAGCGGTTTCATCGCCGGATCACATGCGGCCGACTAGTAGACCGTATCGTAAGAACTTGTGCATAATGCGCAGAATGTTTTGTTGAGAGTGCGGTGCAAAAACCGTAGGCGTAGCGAGCTACGTCGAGGATTTTTGCATTGTGCTATCGGCGAAACAGGCAAGCAGAATGCACATGGAATTACGATACGGGCTACTAGTACACTAGCTCGAATAATTTTCCAGGAACCCGTACAGTTCTTCCAGGCTGTCAAAAAATATTCCGCTCTCCGTATCCTCCCGCACCTCTTCCGGCAGATCGGATACCTTCATGCCCGTATCAAAAAATATTTCATCAGAACCGCTCTGATAGACGACCAGAGTTTCCCCCTCCTGTTTCAGACAGTAACTCCCGGTATCATCCTCCTCCGGGTCGTTTTCAGTCGTCCCTTCATCTGCTTTTGTCCCGTTCCCTTCTGACTCCACAAAGCTGTCCGTCTCCGTGCCGGAGCTGCCCGATTCCGGGCCGGAACGCTCCGCCTCGGAAGAATCCGTCTCAGAGGACCGGGTACCGGATACCCCTGTTCCGTTCTCCCCCGAACCATTCAGATCCGACATTGTCTCGGAAGCATCCTCACCGCTGTCCAGATAGAGATCCGTCGTATCCTCCGCCGCGGACAGATCCGCCGAACTCCCCGTATTTCCGAGAAACCAGCCTGTCCAGAAGGCGGCGACCGCTATGGCCGCGCAGATTAAAAAAGAAATGCGAATCATTCGAACCTGTCTCATAAAAAACTCCTTTTTCAGTCCCGGAGTAAATTTCTGTACAGTTACTAGGATTCACATTTACGTGGTTTTTATACCGTTACCGTAAAAATATTGTATAAAATTATGGAGAGCTGCGGTTTTCGCGGAGCAATCCAAAGTATCCTGCCCGTTTTACAGACGCAGGGAACTTTCGCAGTCCCCCGCCTCACGCACGCAAAAAATACAGCGCGCGGCATATCCGGCCGTATTGACAGAAATCACGAGTCCTCCGCCTCACGCACGCAACAGATGCAGCTTCTTCGCAAGTCGGATGATCACGTCCCCCTTCGGAAAGCTTTTCAGTTCCTCCTCCGTAAGTCCTTTGATGAGAAGCAGGATCACGGCGTAGCTGATAAGACCGGCCAGGATCGCGATCACCGTACTGAAGGCATTGCTGTCTGCCGCGCGGTATGTAACGAAGTATACCGCGTAAGCGATGACCCCCATGAGAACAGAGGCCACTGCGGGCTTCACGAATGTTTTTGTGATATTCGGACGGAAACCGGAATATCTCTGAACAGAAAGCCCGTTTAAAATACACATCACGAGGGAAAAGACGATATTTCCCACGATCATGGCGTAAATATTCAGGTCAAACACATATAAAGAGATCGGCAGCGACACCACATTTGCCGCCAGGGCGATCAGGGCGTTGCGAATGGGAATCCTCATCCGGTCAATGCCCTGCAGCACCGCATTCGAAAGCGTCGAGATCGAATAGAAAATAATACTGATCGCGCCCGCCTGAATCAGATGCGCCGCCAGATCCGTCGTGGTGTGAAACAACAGCTGCATGATCGGACCCGCCAGCACAGCCAGTCCGACCGTACAGGGAATCGCGATGACCATGATAAACCGCATGGATAAGGCAATCCTCCTCCGCACCTTGTCATGCTCTTTTCTGGCAAAAGCGGCGGCCAGCGCCGGCACGCTGCTGGTGGCGAGCGCTGTGGAGATGGAGATCGGCACATTGACAAGCACACGGTAATATCCGGAATAAACGCCCCACCAGAGGGAAACGGAATCACTGTCATTCCCCTGCAGGATCGCCAGATTTTTAAACAGACCCTGATCCACGATGGAGACCAGGTTGTAAAGGGTTGTACTCAGAAGAATCGGCACGATCGTCAGGATCAGGACTCTCATGATGGATCCATAATTTTCCGTTTTACTGCGTCCGGAACGTTTTTCCCGGGCTATCCCCTTTTTTAAAGTTTTTCGATAGGCGAGAAATACAAAAATGCAGAAAACCAGCGCAACCCCGGCGCCCGTACTGGTCCCGAGGGTGCCTCCCGCCGCGCCGTAGGCTTCCGCGTAATGCTGGCTGCCGCCGAGAACCGCCGCGATCCTTGTCCCGTATCCGAACAGCACAAACGCTGCCGCGACGCTGACGACCGCGTTCACGATCTGCTCCAGAATCTGGGAAACGGCGCTTGGAATCATGGTTCCGAGTCCCTGGAAGAAGCCGCGGATCACGCCGAGCACGGCGACAATGATCAGCGTCGGAGCCAGCACACGCAGCGCAAAAAAGCTCAGAGGCGTCTGAAAGATCCTTGTCAGAAATCCGGCGCCGAAATATACAAACAAACATCCGGCCGTACCGGTCACAAGGGCGATAGCCAGAGCTCCCTGGAACACGCGCCAGGCGTTCTCCTGCTGATGCTTCGCCATGCGCGCGGATACCATTTTGGATACGGCCATGGGCAGACTGTAGGACGAGATCAGCAGGATCATACTGTAGATCTCGTAAGCACAGCTGTAATAGTCATTGCCGTACTCACCGATGATATTGGTCATCGGAATCCGATAAAGCAGCCCGATGATCCGGCTGACGATCGAAGCGATCGCCAGGACAGATCCCTGAACCAGAAACGATGTATCACTTTTCTTATTACTCATAGATTACCTCAAAACTCTGACCGCATCCTGTTTCACCATTTTGCCCGCGATACTGTCACTCCGCGGCAAATGAAGCCTCATCCGCATAGAACGTAATATTATCCTCATACGTATCCTGCACGATACAGACCCAGGTCTTTCCCTGATTCATGGTGATCTCATTGCCGTCGGCGTCAAAATATTTCGTCGCGGCTGTCTGGGATTCCTTGGACCAGGTGACCGGGATCGCCTTCCCGTTGGTAATATAATAGCCGGTTCCGGAACCCACCGTCTCAACGTCGAGATATCCGGTGTCTGAATTCGCAACAGACCAGTCGCAAACCTGGATCAGGATATTTTTCACAGTCAGCTGTTCGTCCGTAAGTCCGTCGATCTGCTCCGCACCGTACTGATACCGCTCATAGAGGCCGGTTTCTTCATTATAAACAAACCACGGCTTATTGACAAGGTAGCCCGGCTTTACAACGGCGGCGTCCTCTCCCTGTGACAGAACAATCTCATTCTCATCGTCCTCATTGAACTGATAATGGGACGTATAGGAATCGTCATGCGCGGTCTCGTAACCTTTAAGACTGATTCCGGCAGTGATGCCTTCACCGGTCGTATACATGTTATGCGGAGCGCTCTTGCTCGAGTCCCGGAAATACATGGTGTTGGAAAGAGCTCCCTCGATGCCGTTCAGATTATGGACATAAGAACTGCTGAGCATATCCTCCGCAAGATAAGCCTGTCCGCAGTGTGCATAGATCGCGTCAAACTCCAGCGCCCAGTCGATATAGTACAGGCGGCAGCTGCGGATGGACATAATCTTTTCCACATTCGTATAATCCTGAATGATCGCCATCATACGGGTCAGAGAACCCTCCACCGGCGCCTCATAGATCACCTCCGCGGATCCGATCCCGTACTGCGGGAGGGCGGACTCGGTATTGCCGATCATAATAGCCAGCGGGCACATCGCCGCCAACTCCCCGTCGATCCACTCGCCGGTGAGATCGCTTCTCGCCTCCCCCTCGTGTCCCGGATCAGTTTCAACCTCCTCTTCCTCCTCCGCTTCGGAAAGGGTTTCCACCGGCACAACACTGATCTCCTGCGAAGCGTCAGCATCTGAGACCCCGTCCGTTTTGCTGCATCCGGCAAAGAGTGTCAGACAGAGTGCTCCGGCCGTGATCAGCGATATCATTCGTAAATGTTTCATTTTAATAAGTTCTCCCTTGTTTTCTGTAAGATTTATCATAATTTACGTCATCATGCGTACTTCGCAGCAAGTGCGAAATACTGTCCTGAATCGTTGCGGTTTATCGACTTATATCCAGCCCGTCAAGAATAACGCGCTGGCGCTCCTCCATCACAGCCGCCTCCTCCGGTTCCATATGGTCATATCCCATCAGGTGAAGCATGCTGTGCGTGATCAGAAAGGCGTATTCGCGTTTCTCGCTATGTCCGTATTCTCCGGCCTGTGCACGTACCCTGTCCACGGAGAGAACGATATCGCCGAGCAGCACCTCCCCGGTATCCGGATTGACGCTTTCCTCCCACTGTCCATCCATGGCGGAATAATCCGCGGGCGCAGCCCAGTGCAGCATCGGAAAGGAAAGCACGTCCGTGGGGGCATCGATGCCTCTCATCTCACGGTTGATCTCCTGAATGGAGGGGTTGTCCGTCAGCGTAAGAGAGACCTCCGCCTCATACGGAAACCGCTCCGCTTCGAGAGCCGCCCCGATCACCCGTTCGGCCAGCCTGCGATAATGAAAGGAAAACCCAGGCGTAACCTCTGCAAAAACGGAAACTGTCATACCGGCCTCCTTGTCCTGGACGCGCGGTTCTTCTCCCGGGCCGCCTGCCTGTTCTCATAATCCTCATAGGCTTTTACGATCTTCTGAACAAGAGGATGCCGCACAACATCCTGACTGGTCAGCTTACAGAACGCGATGTCCTCCACCTTTCTCAGCACCTGCGTCGCCACATCGAGTCCGGACTTCACGCCGGGCGCAAGATCCTTCTGTGTGGCGTCGCCCGTGACGACCACCTTCGAGCCGAAGCCGATCCTGGTCAGAAACATCTTCATCTGGGCCGGCGTCGTATTCTGCGCCTCATCGAGAATGATAAAGGCGTTGTCGAGCGTCCTGCCGCGCATATAGGCCAGCGGCGCCACCTCGATCAGCCCCTTTTCCTGATTTTTCAGAAAGCTCTCCGGTCCCATGATCTGGTAAAGGGCGTCATAAAGCGGCCGCAGATAAGGGTCTACCTTGCTCTGCAGATCTCCCGGGAGAAAACCGAGCTTCTCTCCGGCCTCGATGGCGGGACGGGTCAGGATAATCCGGCCCACATCCTCATTTTTAAATGCGGTGATCGCCATAGCCATGGCGAGATAGGTTTTTCCGGTCCCCGCGGGCCCGATGCCGAACACGATCATTTTATTGCGGATCTGATCGACATAATCCTTCTGCCCCAACGTCTTAGGCTTCACGGCCTTGCCGTCTATGGTATGACAGATGATCTCGCTGTCCGCGTCCAGCAGGGCGTGCCGATCCGTCCGGCAGGTGTCCAGCGCGTAGATGACGTTCTGTTCCGTGATGTCATTCCCCCGCGCGGAAAGAGCGGCGAGCTGTTCCAGCACCGAACAGGCGCTGTCCACACTCTGTGCCGCCCCCATCACCTTTATATTTCCTTCGCGGACAACGATCGTGACGCCGAGCTGTTTCTCGATGAGTTTCAGCCACGAGTCAAATTCCCCGAACACATTAGCCATGTGGTCACTCGGAATATCCATCATCTGCTGTATCAGTTCCATCCGGCAGTTCCCCTTCTTCTGTCTGTGTTATTTCCTCGTACTGATCCTGATAGACGAGCGCTTCCAGGTCCCCCTGAACAAGGATCTTTTTGCCGCTACGCTCTATAATAACACGATTTGATAAAATTTGAACCCCATTTTCTTCTAAATTTTCACAATATTGCTCCAGACGCTCCGCGGCCAGGGTTTCGATCTCCTCTTCCGTGTACTCTGTCGTATGAATTTCAAAGGAAAGATACGCGCTTTTTATGATCCGGACAGGCAGATAAAAGTCTGACCCAATCACAACAGGAAGGTTCTCTTCCAGCACCAGCACGTCGTCCCCATCCGGTTCCGGCAGTAAATTCACGAACCGGGATCCGAAGCAAAACGTAAAACGCAGTTTTTTCTGACCGGTCAGGACCTTCTCCTGAGATGCGGATTCAAAAGAATCCTCATAGGGCAGGCTGGTAAGGATCCACACATCGGCATCACCGGCCACAGAATGGCGGGCGGCGACTTCGCCGTCGTCATTCAGAATTTCCACGATGCCCGAGACAAGCGTATCTCCGGCCTCCACGGTATCGCCCGCCGCGACAGCCGGCGTGCCCCGGCGGACGACGACAGACTCCACGATACCGCTGTTTTTTGCCACAAGGCTGAGCGCTGTCCCCGTATCCTCCTCCGACTCGTCCGCGCTGCCGTTCACGCTCTCCTGAATGACGAGATACAGCCGGGTGCCCTCGATTTTTGCCGAGACCCAGGCCATTTCCTCGAAGTCTTTTCTCAACATGGTCTGCAGCTCTTTGCAGTCAATATTCGCCTTCCGGGAGGCATAGCCGATCCCGTTTTTATCCAGATAATCCAGAATCGTCTGTGTGGAATAGTATGAATTTCCTTCGATCTCCACGTTCCAGATAAAGAGGGACATGCCGTACAAAAGAACGGCGGCACAGCATATCCCTACAAAAAAGAAGCTGTGCTTTCGATATTTTCGTATCAGAAAGGGAAGCCCGATCTGCCGGACGACCTGCACCTGCGTGCCTGACTTCCGGAGCGCGGGGTCGATCAGGGAAAAGGCCTTTCTGCTGATGTAAAAACAGTATCCGTCCTCATCCGGACTTAAGCCCCAGAGAACGATATTCATCCGGCTGCAGAGGTTCAGAAAACGTTCCGGCGAGTATCCGCTGACATACACATACAGATAACCATGGAAAAACTTGATGAATTTTAGCACAAAGCGTCCTCACATCATGATATTTTTTACAATAAAATCATATCATATACTCAAGCCTGTCAATTCTGCCGCTGATTTTCATATCGTCATTTGTATAATAATCGATGTGCAGCGCATTCCCGGATATCAGAATCTGCCCTTTCTTTAAAGAAAGGCGCACAACGGTCTCCTCATAGACCAGAATCCCCCGGTAATTCTCCACCGTCATCTCCCTTCTTCCCGTGATCGTTACGATCGCGTCGCCGAATACGAGATCTCCCGGAAGGTTCAGCCCGGACGCCGCGGAAACGGACGTTTTTCTTTCGGATGATTTCTTTCCGCTTTGTTTTCTCATACTGTATATGTATGAATAAAGGAAACCCAAAAGAACAGTTACCACGGAACTTGGTGAAGATAAATTCTTTAA
>JAJQDV010000010.1 GCA_021202015.1 Clostridiales bacterium
ATTTCCACCCGCTAAATGTTGCGACCTTAGCTGGACGCACGGTCTGACCCCATAGCGGCGACTTACCAGATGTGCAGCAGGCGGATCCCGGCTCCGATGCCTTTATACAGAGGCGTTTCGAGATCTGCCGCTGCATTTTTTAATTCCTTTCGTATCTCAATCCCCTGCGGGCAGTGCTGCTCACATTTCCCGCAACCGATACACTGTGAAGCGCTGCTCGGATCATGGCGATAAATCGTGCATTGCATATAGCCACTCCGGGCCTGTTTTTTCCCCTGTGAATAGAAAGCGTTCCAGAAGCTGAACGTACCCGGTATATCCACGCCCTTTGGACAGGGCATGCAATAGCCGCAGCCGGTACAGCCCACCTTCATGCTGTAGTTGATTCTTTCCTTCAGCTGACCGATCAGGGCAAAATCCTCTTCCGTAAAGGAATTCTCCTTCACATCAGAAGCGATCGCTGCGTTCTCCCGCAGCATGTCCAGAGAATTCATGCCGGACAGTACGGCTGTCACCTCCGGCTGACTCCACAGCCAGCGAAACGACCACTCAGCCGCACTGTATCCTCTCGGATTCTCCGCAATCAGGCGCTTCGCCTCCTCCGGCAGCAGGCTGACCAGTTTCCCACCGCGCAACGGCTCCATGATCATCACCGGAAGCCCTCTCTCATGCGCATGGGAGAGCCCTGCTCTTCCGGCCTGAGAGGTCTCATCCAGATAATTGTACTGGATCATACAAAAATCCCAGTCGTATACATCCACCAGCCGGCAGAACATGTTGGAATTCCCGTGATAGGAAAACCCGATATTCCGAATCTGACCGGAGGCCTTCTTCTCCCCGATCCATTCCTCGATCCCGAGACCCTTTAAACGCTCCCAGGTAGCGACATCTGTCAGAATATGCATGAGATAAAAATCGATATAGTCCGTGCGCAGTCGTTTCAGCTGCTCCTGAAACCTCTTTTCCAGGCCGTCCCGGGTACGAATCATATAGTGGGGCAGCTTATCGGCAATATAAATCCTGTCACGACAATGGTTCCTCTCAAAGATCTCTCCCATCGCCGCCTCGCTCCCGCCGTAGATATAGGCGGTATCAAAATAATTCACGCCGAGATCGATGGCCTCCATCAGCTCCCGCTCCGTTTTCTCCAGATCAACCCGGCCGTTCTTTTTCGTAAACCGCATACAGCCGTAGGCGAGTATGGATATCTCCGAGCCGTCCTTTGCTTTCCGATATTGCATATGACTGTCTCCCATCCTCAAAAACATCCGTCCGCCTAATCACGGAACGCCGTTCCGGAGTAAGCGGTCTTCACACTGACTCCCGACAGAGATCCGATCTTGCCCGACAGCGCGGAAATCGCGTCCTGCGGCGCGTCAAGGGCAATACAGATGATATGGATCCTCCTCTCCCGATAGGGAAGTCCCATTCTCCCGATAATATATCTGCCGTTCTCATGCAGGATCGTATTGATCCGCTCGACCATTTCCATATTTTCCACGATAATACTCATCACGGCTACTCTGCTTTCCATCTGTCCGTCCATCCTTCCCGCCCGGTTCTTCAGACCCGTAAAATATTATGAGAACCTGCTTTGCAGAACCTCATAATCATATATTATGAGAACCTGCTTTGCAGAACCTCATAATCATATATTATATCAAGAAGCATAGCATAAAAGAACCGGATCCTCAAGAACCAATTCATCCGAATATCCGCTTTTTATAAATCCTGTTTCTATTCATTGACATTACCCGCGAATATCAACAAAATCTGTTAGCACTCATCCAAAAAGAGTGCTGATTTTCTATTGACATTTCGAATTTCAAGTATTATAGTATTCCATAACGTTAAAAAAATCAAATATAACAGGAGTGATGCATTATGACAAACAAACAGGGAAGTCTTTCCATCAACAGCGAGAACATTTTCCCCATCATCAAGAAATGGCTGTATTCCGACCATGACATTTTCTACCGCGAGCTGATCTCCAACGGCTGCGACGCCATCACAAAGCTGAAAAAGCTGGATGTGATGGGCGAGTACTCTCTGCCGGACGATTACGAGCCGAAGGTGGAGGTTCGCGTGAACCCGACGGAAAAGACCATAAAGGTCATCGACAACGGCCTCGGCATGACCGCGGAGGAGGTCGAGGAGTACATCAACCAGATCGCCTTCTCCGGCGCGACAGATTTCCTGGAGAAGTACAAGGACAAATCCAGTGAAGACCAGATCATCGGTCACTTCGGACTGGGCTTCTATTCCGCTTTTATGGTAGCTGACGAGGTACAGATCGAGACCCTCTCCTACCGCGACGGCGCCGCACCGGTTCACTGGAGCTGTGACGGCGGCACAGAGTTCGAGATGGGCGACGGCACGAAGGAAACGGTCGGCACGGAGATCACCTTATTTTTAAACGAGGACTGCCTGGAGTTCGCAAACGAATACCGCGCGAAGGAAGTGCTGATGAAGTACTGTTCCTTCATGCCGACGGAGATTTATCTCGTGAACGAGACCGCGGAGACACAGTATGAGACGATCCCCGTCGAGGAGAAAACAGAGAAGGACGTCGTTGTTGAGACCATCATTGAGGAGCCGAAGACAGAGGAGCGCGAGAATGAAAACGGCGAGAAGGAAGTTGTAGAGGTTTCCCCGCGGACGGAGAAGCTCAAGATTGTCAAGCGCCCGGTTCCGATCAATGATATTCACCCGCTCTGGACAAAACATCCGAACGAGTGCACGGATGATGATTATAAGAAATTTTACCGCACCGTGTTCCAGGACTATAAGGAGCCGCTGTTCTGGATCCACCTGAATATGGATTACCCGTTCAACCTGAAAGGCATCCTGTACTTCCCGAAGATCAACACCGAGTATGATTCGATCGAGGGTACGATCAAGCTTTACAACAACCAGGTGTTTATCGCGGATAATATCAAGGAGGTCATTCCGGAATTCCTGATGCTGTTAAAGGGCGTCATCGACTGCCCCGACCTGCCGCTGAATGTATCCCGGAGCGCGCTGCAGAACGACGGATTTGTGAAGAAGATTTCCGATTATATCACGAAGAAGGTTGCGGACAAGCTCATCGGCATGTGTAAAACCGAAAAGGAAAGCTATGAAAAATACTGGGACGATATCAGCCCGTTTATCAAATTCGGCTGCCTGAAGGATGAGAAGTTCTGCGACAAGATGAACGATTATATCCTGTTTAAGGATATCAATGAGCAGTTCCTTACGCTGCCGGAGCTCCTGAAAGCCGAGGAAGAAAAGGAGGCGGAGAACGCCGCAGAGGACGGATCAGGAAACGAGGCTGCTGCCGGTTCGGACGCCGATGAGACCAACAAGGATGAAAATGCGGGCGAAGCCGACACCTTCGATGAGGATGAGAACACGGACGAAGCCGATACCTTCGATGAGGACGAAGAGGAAAGGGATACCCGCAAGACAGTCTACTACGTCACCGACGTGAATCAGCAGGGTCAGTACATCCGCATGTTTAAGGAATATGACATGAACGCCGTCATCCTGGATCACAACATCGACAGCTCCTTTATCACGCAGCTGGAACAGCGCAACCAGAATTACCGGTTCATGCGAATCGACGCGGACGTTACCGACGCGCTGAAGGAGGATGTCTCCGAGGAGGATCTGAAAGAATCCCTCGATTCCCTGACTGAAATTTTCCGCAAGGCACTTGGAAAAGAAGATCTGAATGTCAAAGTCGAAAAATTAAAGGATGCCTCCGTTTCCTCCGTGATGACACTCTCCGAGGAGGGGCGCCGCATGCAGGATATGATGAAGATGTACAATCTGTCCGGTATGGATGAATCCATGTTCGGCGGAGATGAGACCCTGATCCTGAATGTGAATCACCCGCTCGTCACCTTCATCCTGGAGCATAAGGATGACACGCATGTGCCGATCTTCTGCAAACAGCTCTACGATCTGGCGATGCTCGCCAATCATCCGCTGAAACCGGAAGATATGACAGCATTCGTCGCGCGCAGCAACCAGATCATGTTGGTTCTCGCAAACAAAAATAAGTAATTATAGTGGTTATAATAAGAATCAAAAAACCTGTTCTGCCAAAATCTGACAGAACAGGTTTTTTTATCATCATATAGGAAAATTCTCCGAACTTCCTATATGATAAAAAACGCTCCGCTGTGGATGCACATGCCGCGCACAAGGAAGATGTCTGCTTATGCAGACGCGCGGCAGCGCAGGAATCCCGCAAAGCGGGATTCTTTTTTATAGGAAAGTTCGTCCCGAAAGAATTATCAGTTCCCTCTTAAAACAAATTCTTTTCTTCTTTGTAAAGTGAGGGAAGAATCGAAGCAAGATTTGTAAATTCCTTAATATTATGTGCATATAACCCCTGAGGCACAAAAACAGGAATACAATCTCCGTCGGCAAGCGCTTTGACGACTTCGCCCTCCTCCGTCAGCACATAACCGATCCAGAATCTCGAACAAAACATCACCCCATCCCGATAGGGATACCATTTATGCGTCATCACAGCCGCACAGGAGCTTTCACCAATCGCACAGACCATGGACTTACATTTTTCCGTACCGAGCACCGACATATCATATCCAAGGTCAGACGGTTTTTTGAAGCAAAGCTTTAAAAACTCCGGCCCGGTACCCGCATCCTCAATAATATAATGGTTTACTCCCCAGGTCTTCTCATTCATCGGCACTTCCGGATCCGTCACGTAATCAACCCGGTCCGCTCTGGCAAAATAATGATCTTCACTATCCCATATTTTATATCTCAGATCAGATCCCACGGAATGCCACGGAAACCACCAGTCCAGCATCTCGCCGGTCACGCACGGCATATAGGTCGTATTACACACTTCCCCGGTGCCGTCTTCCAGAATACCGTAACCCACCTGGCAATATCCTTCTGTCTCATCTTTTCCCTCTAAAAAAAGCTGACGCTTTGAAAATGGGATCAATGTCTTCGGATCAGCCGGTCCCTTCTCCAGAATCACCTGTTTGTCTGCCGGAATCGGTGCAAGCTCCCGCTCAAAATACTTATAATAGGAGAGATTCTTCTCTTCCTGAGAAACACCAACCTTTTTTCCCATATCCGTACTGCCTCCTTTGAATCTTCTTAAATCTCTATTGCCGCCAGATAACTGCTCCGGGTTGCCTGATCCACCTTGCCCGGACCTTTCGCGTCGCCAACCACAAACACTTTCGCGTCACCCGCCGCGTCCATCAGTTCCTGCGGGCAGACCTTTTTCATGCCGAGTGCGTATACGACACTGTCAGCCGGAAGCTTCTGTACGCCGTCTTCATTTTCAATCGTCACGCCGTCCGCCTCGATCTTCAGGCATTTCGTCTTCGGAAGGGAAACCATATTGTTTTTCTCCATCTCCAGAACAAGCGCTTCGCGGTACATACCGAAGGATTCGTTTGCGATGCGGTCGAGCATTTCCACAACCGTCACTTCATGTCCCGTCTTCTGTAAAAACAGTCCGGTTTCGCAGCCGACCAGACCGCCGCCGATCATGACGACCTTTTTTCCGGGCGTATAGGTGCCGTCGTAGATCTCCATGGCCTGATGCGCGTGCTCGATGCCCGGAATCGGAGGATGCGCCGGAACGGAACCGGTCGCCAGGATAATGGCGTCCGCGCCAAATGCCCGAATATATTCCGGAGTCACTTCCGTATTCAGACAGATCTCGATATCCCGCATCTCAACCTCCCGGATCATCATGTTTTTGAAATTTCTGAGATCCGGTTTGTCAATGTCCACATCGGTAAAGAAGAGCAGGCCTCCCAGCTGATCCGACTTTTCAACAAGGGTCACCCTGTGTCCCCGGTCGCATGCCGTCATCGCAGCCTGCATGCCTGCGACACCGCCGCCGATGACGAGAACCCTGGCCGATTTCTCTGCCGGAGCCAGCTCATCCGGGTCGAACGGCAGATGTGCCAGAGGGTTAATCGTGCAGTGTCCGACGTACAGGGCAAGTTCCTCGCTGTTGAACGGAAGATCTTCATAGCCTTCCTCCGGTGATCCCGGGAAGCATTTGTAGCAGCGCAGACATCTGCGGATGCGGCTTTCCTCCCCGGCGATACATTTATTGGTAAACTCCGGATCTGCCAGCATCTGTCGTCCCAGAACGACAAAATCCACTTTTCCCGATGCAATCGCTTCCTCGCACATCTCAGGAGAGTTGATGCCTCCGACCACGCCGACAGGAAGCTTTGTGTAAGTTTTTACTATAGCCGCCTGTTCGATATTCAGTCCGTGCGGATGGAACATGCTGCTCTCCATGCCGGATTTTACGGAATCCTCGTAAATGCCGCAGGTAACATGAACACTCGTCAGGTCATGCTCTGCCCACTGTACAAACTGTCCGGTCTCTTCCGGCGTAATTCCGTTCGGCTGATGATCGGTACCGTCGATGCGCAGTTCAATCAGAAAATCCGGTCCAACCGCTTCACGGACAGCACGGATAATCTGCAGAGGAAATTTCGCCCGGTTTTCAAGAGAGCCGCCGTACTCATCCGTCCTCGTATTCATCAGCGGGGAAAGAAACTGTGTAAAGATAAAACCGTGACCGCCGTGCAGGCAGACGCCGTCATAACCTGCTTTCTGAATGTAGGTCGCAGCAATGCCGAAATCCTGAGCGATCCGATCCATATCCGCTTTCGTCATGGCGCGTACCGGAAACCCCGCCGAATTTACGGTTTCCACCGGTCCGATCGTCTCCTGCTCATCGTTGAACGGAACCTTTTCTTTTCCGCAGTGCGCCAGTTCTGCGAGAGCAATGGCGCCGTGTTTGTGAATCCGCCGCGCGTACTCGGAAACAGCGTCGAACGTATCCGGATCCTGATCCGGATCGGAAAAATCAACAGAACGGAATCCCGGAATACGCACCGCATCCCTGAAATTGACATCCAGCTCTCCTACGGTCACGCAGGCATTTCCTCCTTTCGCGCTGCTCTCCAGCTTGCGGTAGGTCGGCCCCTGCGCCTCCGGGTTCTGTACGATCAGTGAAAATGCCATGGGCGCGCTGACCACGCGGTTGCGATAGGTTTTGTTTCCAACCTGCATCGGACTTAACAAATGTTCAAACTTCATGTGAAACCTCCTCCTTTTTTACAAATGTTTATGCCTTCCAGGCACCCCTTAATTCATGCGCTTCGCGCTGAAATAATAAGGTATACCTTGTTGCGCATAGCGCACCCCGCGTGTTAGCGCATGAGTTCACGAGTGCCTGGAAGATATACATTTCTGTTACGTTTTTATTATATCACTAATGAATCAGGATGAAAAATTCTTAATTTTTTTGTTATTTATAAATAATATTTATAAATATGTGCTATACTGATCTTATGTAACCTGCCTGTATGATTTTTCATTCATAACTGTTCAGTACCTTCTCAGTTACGAGGAAAAGTCCATTTAAAATCGCCGTGTGATGGGACTTTTCCTTGTGCTTTTTACGTCATCATACGTACTTCGCAGCTAGTGCGAAGTACTATCCTGAATAGTTATTACCGTTCATATACGACAGGTAATCTCAACACAGCAGAAGGAGGACGCAAAAATGACTTATGAACAACTGGAGTTTTTTGTCATAACCGCAAAACATCTGAATTTTTCGGAGGCTGCAAAGGAGCTTTATATCACACAGCCCGCCATCAGCCATCAGATTTCCGCTCTGGAGAGAGAGCTCGGAACCCGCCTGTTTACCAGAAGCACGCGGCGTGTTCGACTGACAAAGAGCGGGGAATTGTTTCTGGAGGACACCAAACGAATGCTGAGTATGATGGAGAGCGCACGCGAGCGCATTCACCTGGCGGACGATTCTTCGGAACTGGCGCTGCGCATCGCGTACCTGCTTACGCCCTGCCAATCCTTTCTCCCGGCTTTCATCCGGCAGTTCCACAATCGTTATCCGCAGGTGAATATCATCCTGACCCGCATGGATGCACATGACATTTCCGACGCTCTGCCGCAGGAAAAGTACGACCTCTTTTTTTCTGTCTCCCGGGATTTTGATACTCAGAATGAATATGCCAGCCGAACGCTTTTCACCGATCCCTTATGCCTGATCTGCGCTGACGGACATCCCTGCGCAACGGCTTCCAGGATTGATTTTGATAAAATCGCGTCGGAGACATTTTTTTTGCTGGATCCGGGGATCGGACCATTTATGACAAAGCAGGCTCTGCAGGTCTGCCGCGCCCATAATTTTCAGCCCCATGCCATAAAATATCTGAATTCCATGGATGAAATCCTCTTCTCAGCAGAATCCGGTCTGGGTGTGACGATCCTGCCATCCAAAAACCAGGCATTTTATCCGTCCTCCCTGGTGTATCTTCCGCTGGACGGACCTCACGCACAGATAACGGTGGGCGTGGCGTGGCTTCAGAGTTCGGAAAATCCGGCCGTTTCATGGTTTTTGCAATTGCTGGACGAGATGCCAAAGAATATCTGATCAGCTTCGAAATCATCTCCATCGTCATCTTCGGTATTATATTCTTGCCGCTGCTGGTGGTGTGGTTGGCACCTTGTCGGGCAGGATTTACACCTGCTAAGAAAAACAGAAGTAAAAAAAGGAACAATCACTCCGAAAGAATTTACGGACTGGCTGCTCCGGCAGAGTGATATTATTGTTAGACTGTCGGAAATATAATGGTACTTAAAATTTCAAATTGCCATTGCGCTTGTGATAAAATTCTGATAAAATAACGATAAGCAAACACTATGAGGAGGTACTATTATGATTCAGATTCGTCCGGTTTCAGATTTAAGAAATAAATTTCCGGAAATTGAAAACATTGTCAACGAAGGCCAGCCGGTATACTTAACCAAAAACGGCTACGGATCTATGGTTGTCCTGAGCCTGGAGCAATACTCCAAACTCACCGATGATATTGAAATGAAGCTTGATGAAGCAGACCGGCAGGCTGCGACAACTACTGAACGGTTATCACATCAGACTGTATTCGCAAACGCAAGGAGAGCCGTACATGCAAAATAAAACCTGTCAGCTTCGGTATATGCCGTTATTTGAACAGGATTTAATCGCCATCGCTGACTACATCGCCAATGTACTGCAAAACGAAGATGCTGCAGACCGATTAATAGATGATGTTGAAGCAGCTATTTTAAAACGGTCAGAAAATCCACTGGCTTTTGAGGAGTATCATTCTTCCAAAAAAAGAGATTATCCCTATTATCAAATATATGTAAGAAACTACACCATTTTTTATGTAGTCATCGGAAATATAATGGAAGTCCGCAGACTGATTTATGGAAAAAGAGATATCGACAATATTTTGTAATATAAAACCTATTGCATAAATTTGATTTTTACCATATCAATCTGAATGTCACGGATATCCGTTGCCGTTCCCAGCGTTCTCACTGACACTACATTTTGCTTCGTCAGACCAGCTACCCTTTTCATCGCTAAGCCGCGAGCAATGCCGGGTGGCGGACAAATGCCCCCGACGACGCGCTGCTTTTCTACCACACAAAAACAAAGAATATTTTTGTACGCCAAAAAACCCTCGCCAGCCATTTTCTAATGGCTGATGAGGGTTTGTGGTTATCGTTGCAGTTTTCTGCCTGCAGCAGTTGTGATGCAACTTAAAAGCTTCTTTCCCTTACTGTTTTTTTATAACTTAATTGCCGGCCATCTGTGCCGCAACCTCCGCCGCGAAATCCTCGTTCTTCTTCTCAAGACCTTCGCCGGTCTCAAAACGAACGAATCCCTTCACCGTGATCTTCGCACTGTTCGCCTTCGCCACCTGCTCGATATATTTGCTGACGATCTGCTTCCCGTCCTCAGCCTTTACATATACCTGATCCAGCAGGCAGATCTCCTTCAGTTCCTTATTGATCCGACCCTTGATCATGCCCTCAATCACCTTCTCCGGCTTCTGAGACTCCTTCGGGTCGTTCATGATCTGCGCACGCAGAATCTCCTCCTCATGTGATACGAAATCAGCACTGATCTCGGAACGGTCAGTGTACTGAGGCTTTAAGGCCGCAACCTGCATCGCGAGATTCTTCGCCATCTCCTTCACCGCGTCATTGACCACGTCTGTCTCAATGTCGACCAGAACGCCGATCTTACCGCCCATATGCGTGTAGGAAGCGACAAATCCGTTCTCCTCCGTCACCTGCATGAAACGACGGATCTTCAGATTCTCACCGATGACGGCGATCTGTCCGGCCAGCACTTCATTCACGGTCTTTGCGGTATCAAACTTCCACGGCTCAGCCAGAAACGCCTCAACATCCGCAGCAGACGTTTCGAGCGCCTGCTCCGCGACCTGCGCCACATAATTCTGAAACTTCTCATTCTTCGCGACAAAGTCGGTCTCGGAATTCACCTCCACGGCGACGGCTTTCTTTCCGCAGTCGGTCACCTTCAAAGCGACCATTCCCTCCGCCGCGATCCGGCCTGCCTTCTTGACGGCCTTCGCAAGGCCTCTCTCTCGCAGAACCTCAACGGCCTTGTCCATATCTCCTTCCGCCTCGGTAAGAGCCTTCTTGCAGTCCATCATACCGGCGCCGCTCATCTCTCTTAACTCTTTTACCATTGCTGCTGTAATAGCCATTTATATTTCCTCCAATAAAATCTGTTCTGTCTGCTGTACGGCAATGCGTCCGAACCCGCTGCTTCGCGGATGCCTGTCCTGCCGCACGCTGCTTCTCCGATCCTTAGGAACTTTCGAAAAATAACTTATGCATCCTGCACCGCCTAATACGCGAATCGCAGTTCCTAAAAGCCTCGCCGGTAGCCCAAGCCTATGCTTCTTCCTCAGCCGCTTCCTCGTATTCGGGCTCCTCCGCCTCGTCATAATACGCATCCTCGGTGTCGATCTGACCCTGCTTCGCCTCGACAACAGCATCCGCCATCGTAGATACGATCAGCTTGACCGCACGGATCGCGTCGTCATTGCCCGGAATCACATAGTCGAGCTCCTCCGGGTCGCAGTTGGTATCACAGATACCGATCAGCGGAATGCCCAGCGTATGCGCCTCCTGCACACAGATCCTTTCCTTCTTCGGATCCACGACAAAAATAATATCCGGCAGTCTCTCCATGTCCTTGACGCCGCCGAGGTTCCTCTCCAGCTTCTCCCACTCTTTCCTGAGCTGGATGACCTCCTTCTTCGGAAGCACGTCAAACGTGCCGTCCTCGGACATTCTCTCCAGCGCCCGAAGTCTGCCGACACGGCTGCGGATGGTTTTGAAGTTCGTCAGCATGCCGCCGAGCCATCTCTCATTTACATAATACATGCCGCAGCGCTCCGCCTCGGCCTGAATCGCATCCTGCGCCTGCTTTTTCGTGCCTACAAACAGGATGGTGCCGCCGTCCGCCACGATGTCTCCGACTGCCTTATAGGCCTCATCCGCCTTGATCACGGACTTCTGCAGGTCGATGATGTAGATCCCGTTTCTCTCGGTGTAAATGTAGGGAGCCATTTTCGGATTCCATCTCCTTGTCTGATGTCCGAAATGAACACCCGCCTCCAGTAACTGTTTCATTGAAATAACACTCATGTCTTTCCCTCCATGGTTTTTCTTCCATGTGCATCCAGCCCGCCGGATTACCGCCGCAACCGAAGCGGAGGCACCATACCGGTCAGTCCGCACATGTGATTGATAATGAATCGTCTGAAAGATACAGAAATAAAAAGACTCCGAAATCCCAGACTTACGTAGTATAACACACTGACTGCGGGGATTCAAGAGTATTTTTTTTAATCAGATATTCATTATGAAACCCGCGTAAAAAATAAGACGTGCATTCTCGCGGAAACCATGCTATAATCAACTCGTCTTTATCGAATCTGTGCTGTACCGCGAAGAAAATGTACAGTGTCATTACAACAGCGATCAATTATGGCCTTCGTGCCGTCCCCGTTCGGGTGGAGACGGACATCAGCGAAGGACTTCCCTGCTTTGAGATGGTCGGTTTTCTGTCTTCGGAGGTAAAGGAAGCCCGGGAGCGGGTTCGCACCGCTCTGCGCAATTCCGGCTGTCCGATTCCTCCGAAACGAATCACGATCAACCTTACACCCGCGAATATCCGAAAATCCGGAACCTGCTGTGACCTGCCGGTCGCCGCCTCCGTCCTGGCCGCGCTGGGGCTTGTGGATGAGAAGATGCTTTCCCGCTATCTCGTAATCGGGGAGGTGAGCTTAAACGGCGCGATTCTGCCGGTCAGCGGGATCCTGTCCGCGGCGATTCTCGCGAAGGAACAGCATTTCGCGGGGATCATAGTGCCGGAAAAGAACGCGCAGGAGGCGGCTATTCTTTCGGATCTGGATGTATTCCCGGTCTCTGATATCAAAAGCTTTCTCCGGATCTGTCAGGATGAGTTTCCGAAAACGGCGGTGTGCCCGGATGCCGATTTTGTCTGGGAAGCCTCTTATCCGGTGGATTTTGAGGAGATCTGCGGCCAGAACACGTTGCGCCGCGCCTGTGAAATCGCAATGAGCGGCATGCACAATCTCCTGATGATCGGGCCGCCTGGTTCGGGAAAGACGATGGCGGCCCGACGTCTCCCTACTATTCTGCCGCCGCTCACGAGGGAGGAGAAGCTGGAACTCTCCCAGATCTACAGCATCTGTGATCTTCTGGATGAAAATCGGATCATTCAGAACGAGCGGCCGTTTCGATGTCCTCATCACACGTCGACGCCGCAGTCGATCGCCGGCGGGGGGAAGTTCCCTCGTCCGGGAGAGATCAGCCTGGCGCATCACGGCATCCTGTTTCTGGATGAGCTTCCGGAGTTTTCCCCGCGGACGCTGGAGGTGCTCCGCGAACCGCTGGAGGAGAAGCAGATTCACATTTCCAGGCTTGACGCGAACATCACTTATCCGGCGGATTTTATTCTGGCCGCTTCCATGAATCCCTGTCCCTGCGGCTATTATCCCGACAGAAACCGCTGCAGCTGTTCCCCGTTTGCCATCCGCAATTATATCAATCGGATTTCCCAGGCGCTGCTGGATCGTATGGACCTCTGTGTGGAAACGCACGAGGTTTCCTGGTCTGAGATGCATACGCGGGAGCGCGCCGAATCCTCCGCGGAGATTCGGAAAAGGGTGGAGCGAACGCATGAGATTCAGCGCAGGCGTTATCGGGCGTCCGGTTACCTTTTCAACAGCCAGATCACAAACGCGGATATGGACGTATTCTGCCATCTCGATGAAGAATGTACGAAAAAGATGGAAGAAAAATATGAGGAATATCACCTGAGCGCGCGGACCTGCGGCAAGGTTCTCAGGATCGCGCGGACAATCGCCGACATGGAGGGCGAGGAATCCATCCGCTGGAAGCATCTGGAGGAGTCTTTTTTTTACCGGAGTCCGAACAAAAAATACTGGGGGTGCTGAAGGATGGGAGAAAATGTGGATCGCGGCTCGCGGATGCCGGAGGACGTCGCGGCGGAGCGGCCGGACATGGAGGGCGGAAATGATCTGAAATACGAATACTGGATGGCATCTTTGTACAGAATCAGTGACAACAGACGGCGGCAGTCCTGCCTGATCTGCGGCGGGGCGGAAAAATTATACCGGCTTTCGGAAAACGAAATGCGGAGACTTCATTATTTTACGGAGGAAGAGATCCATTATATCAGGGAGAGCAGGAAAGGATTTGACATCGAGGGGGAATGGGAACGCCTGCGGCAGAAGGAAATCCGATTTCTTCCCTGTTCACAGGAGGAGTACCCGGCAAGGCTCCGGCATATCTATGATCCTCCCTATGCGCTCTATGTAAAAGGAAGCCTGCCGGACGCCGCAAAGAAAAGTGTGGCGGTGGTCGGCGCCCGTGCCTGCTCGGAGTACGGGCGCGGCGTAGCCCGTCTGCTCGGGAAGACGCTGGCGGAGCACGGCGTACCGGTGATCAGCGGCCTGGCGATCGGTATTGACAGCGCTTCCCACGCCGGAGCCCTCTCGGCGGGAGGGGATACCTTTGCCGTGCTCGGAAGCGGCTGTGATGTCTGCTACCCGAGAACCTCTGCGAATCTTTATCTGAATATACTGTCCGGAAGCGGAGGTATCCTTTCCGAGCTGGCGCCCGGAACGCAGCCGCTGCCGCAGTTTTTCCCGCGGCGCAACCGAATCATCAGTGCGCTCGCCGATGTTGTGGTCGTTGTTGAAGCGAAAAAAAGAAGCGGTTCCCTCATCACGGCGGACTGCGCCATCGATCAGGGAAAGGATGTTTTTGCCGTCCCGGGGCGCTTCCGCGATTCCCTGAGCGAGGGCTGCAACCACCTGATCGAACAGGGCGCCGGAATCCTGTATGATATCGAAAATTTTCTGAAAAATACAGGTATTGTTTCCGATTCTGAAATAATGGAAAAAAAATTGGATAAATTATCGCTTGCAAAAGAGGAGAGGCTGGTGTATAGTAATTTGGATTTTAATCCGAAATTTATCGATATGATCATAGAGGAAACGGGACTCAATCTTCTGACAGTTCTTCATGCATTGGATTTTCTGAAGAAAAAGCAGCTGGTCCAGGAAACGTTTCAAAATTATTTTTGTAAAATATTATAAAGTGAGAGGTTTTCGTATGGCAAAGAATTTAGTGATTGTGGAGTCTCCCGCAAAGGTAAAGACCATCAAGAAGTTTCTCGGCAAAAATTACGAGGTGACGGCCTCCAACGGTCATGTGAGGGATCTTCCGAAAAGTGCGCTCGGCATCGACGTGGAGAATGATTTCGAGCCGAAATATATCACCATACGCGGAAAGGGCGATGTCCTTGCGGCGCTCCGGAAAGAAGTAAAGAAAGCGGACAGGGTCTATCTGGCAACGGACCCGGACCGCGAGGGGGAGGCCATCTCCTGGCATCTGTCCCAGGCGCTGAAGCTGGACAGCAAAAACACCTGCCGCATCACGTTTAACGAGATCACGAAGAGCGCGGTCAGGGAATCCCTGAAGAATCCGCGCGATATCAATATGAATCTGGTGGACGCGCAGCAGACACGGAGGATCCTGGACCGACTGGTGGGCTATAAGATCAGCCCGCTGCTCTGGGCGAAGGTTAAGCGGGGATTAAGCGCCGGCCGCGTTCAGTCGGCCGCCCTTCGCATCATCTGTGACAGGGAGGATGAGATCAGCGCCTTTATTCCGGAGGAATACTGGACGATTACCGCCGTGCTGGGCGCGGAAGGGGAGAAAAAACCGATCACGGCGGAATTCTGCGGTGATAAAAACGGTAAAATCACGATTCATAATGAAAACGAGCTGAATGCAATCTTAAAAAAGCTGGAGGACGCCGTATATCAGGTGCTGGAGGTAAAAGTAAGCGAGCGCGTGAAAAAGCCGCCGCTTCCGTTTCGAACAAGCACGCTTCAGCAGGAAGCCAGCCGTCATCTGAATTTTTCCACACAGAAAACCATGCGTCTGGCACAGCAGCTTTATGAGGGCGTCGATGTGAAAGGGAGCGGGACCGCAGGCCTGATCACCTACCTGCGTACCGATTCCACCCGGGTGTCCGACGAGGCGCAGCGGGCAGCGGATTCCTATATCGCGGAGCATTACGGCGGGCGTTATGTCGCAGGGAAGACCCGGACGGAAAGCGGGTCTTCCCATATTCAGGACGCGCATGAGGCGATCCGTCCGACGGATATCAGCCTGACTCCGGTCCGGGTAAAGGATTCTCTTACCAGAGACCAGTTCCGCCTGTATCAGATGATCTGGAACCGGTTTGCGGCGAGCCGGATGGCCGCTGCGGTGTATGAGACGACTTCCGTGGTGATTGATGCGGAAGACTATCGTTTCCGTCTCTCTGCGACAAAGCTTCTTTTCGACGGATTTTTGTCCGTCTATACGCTGGATGAGAAAAAGCCGGATACGGCCGTTCTGTCAAAGAGCCTGGAGAAGGGCGCCGTTCTCACAAAGAAAGACCTGGAGGCAAAGCAGCATTTCACGCAGCCTCCCGCACATTTTACGGAAGCGTCTCTCGTGAAAACACTCGAAGAGCTCGGCATCGGGCGGCCGAGCACCTACGCGCCGACAATCACGACTCTTCTCGGACGCAGATATATCATCCGGGAAAATAAAAATCTGTATGTCTCGGAGCTGGGCGAGGTGGTCAACCGAATTATGAAGGAGGAGTTTCCGTCCATCGTAGACGAACAGTTTACCGCGAATATGGAGTCGCTGCTTGACAATGTGGAAGAGGGTTCGGTGGACTGGAAGGAGGTCGTCCGGAACTTTTATCCGGATCTGAACGAGGCGGTGAAAGCCGCCGAACAGAAACTTGAAAAGATCGAGATCGCCGACGAGGTCTCCGATGAGGTCTGCGACGTCTGCGGCCGCAACATGGTCATCAAATACGGTCCGCACGGACGTTTCCTGGCCTGTCCCGGATTTCCGGAATGCCGCAGCACGAAACCGCTTCTGGAAAAAATAGGGGTTCCCTGTCCGAAATGCGGGAAGGAGCTCGTCCTGAAAAAGACGAAGAAGGGCAGGAAATATTACGGCTGCGAAGGGCATCCGGACTGTGACTTCATGTCCTGGCAGAAGCCTTCCGTGATTCGCTGCCCGCAATGCGGCAGCTATATGGTAGAAAAAGGGAATAAGCTGGTGTGCGCCGGCGAAAGCTGCGGCTTTGTTCAGAAAAAGCCGAAGGAGGAGCAGGAAGCGTAGTCACGCCGGGCACTTTCGGAAGCGAAAGAGACGGAAGGATACAGAGCACACTTACGAAGAAGTAAGTGAATATTTCGGAGGGTAAAATGAGCAGCGTTCAACTGTTGGATAAAACCAGAAAAATCGGGAAATTACTTCACAACAATAATTCATCAAAGGTTATTTTCAATGATATCTGCGCCGTGATGACGGACATCCTGGCATCGAATGTCCTGGTCATCAGTAAAAAGGGCAAGGTACTCGGTATCTCATGCCGGGACGGGATCCGCGTAATCACCGAACTGCTTGAAAATCAGGTCGGCGGACATATCGACCCTCCTCTGAACGAGAGGCTTCTGAGCATTCTCTCCACGAAAGAAAACGTGAATCTGGAGACGCTCGGATTTTCGGACGGCGGGATTCGCAGCTATGCCGTGACGATCGCGCCCATCGATATCGCGGGAGAACGTCTGGGAACGCTGTTTGCCTATCGTCTGGATCAGCCTTATGATATTGACGATATTATCCTTTGCGAGTACGGTTCTACGGTGGTCGGCCTGGAGATGATGCGCTCGGTCAATGAAGAAAATGAGGAAGAGTCCCGCCGCGTTCAGGTGGTGCAGTCCGCGTTTAATACGCTTTCCTATTCTGAGATGGACGCCATCCGGCATATTTTTAATGAGCTGGACGGCAGGGAAGGCATTCTTGTCGCAAGCAGGATTGCCGACCGCGTCGGAATCACACGCTCCGTTATCGTAAATGCCCTGCGCAAATTCGAGAGCGCCGGTGTGATCGAATCCAGATCCTCCGGCATGAAGGGTACCTATATCAAAGTGTTGAACGATGCTCTTTTTGATGAGCTGGAGAAGCGGACGGAGGAGTGATACGGGATCGGTGTTCCCCTTACCGGAAATATTTTTCGCGCATTTTAAATACCGCCTTACATCAGTTCCGCCGGGACATAGGCTTCCACATAGATCCCGTCCTCGCGGTATTCCTCCGTCAGCAGCTCGCCGTACTTTCGGATGCGCTGGATCTCCCCCGCTTTCTCATAGGGAAAGGTATGCTTCAGCAGCACCTTGTCCTCGCGGAGCAGTTCTTCCAGAACTTCCCGGAAACGCTCCATCCCCTCTCCCGTCTTCGCGGAAACACGCAGTGTCCTGTCCGCCCGGAAATCCTGAAAAACCTCGTCTCCGCTCAGGCAGTCACATTTATTGAAGAGCGTGATGACCCGCTTATCTCTCACGCCGAGTTCTTCCAGCGTCTCATAGACCACATGCATCTGAATATCCCATTGCGGATTCGATGCGTCCACGACATGAACGATCAGATCCGCGTAAACAGCCTCCTCCAGTGTGCTTTTGAACGCTTCCACCAGATGATGGGGCAGTTTCCGGATAAACCCCACGGTGTCCGTCAGAAGCACCTGCTGATGATTGGACAGTTCCATCATACGGGTCGTCGGATCGAGCGTTGCGAAAAGCCGGTCTTCTTCCGGCACGCCGGCGCCTGTCAGCGTATTCAGCAGGGTGGATTTCCCGGCATTTGTATACCCCACGATCGCGGCTACCTTTGTGTGGTTTTTCATGCGCTGACTCCGGGTAACGTCCCTGTGGCGGACGACCT
The DNA here is from genome assembly GCA_021202015.1 of Clostridiales bacterium. GTDB lineage: Bacteria > Bacillota > Clostridia > Lachnospirales > Lachnospiraceae > Eubacterium_I. The sequence continues at coordinate 18,259 of JAJQDV010000010.1, forward strand.
CCTTTAACTCCCGGTTCAGCTGCGCCACCCGGTTCCGGATGACCCTGCGGTCCGTCTCCAGCTTTTTCTCGCCGGGTCCTCTCGTTCCGATGCCGCCGCCGAGACGGGACATGGAGCGGCCAAAACCGGTCAGGCGGGTCAGGCTGTACTTCAGCTGCGCCATCTCCACCTGCAGCTTTCCCTCGCCGGTCACGGCTCTCGCCGCGAAAATATCCAGGATCAGAAGCGTCCGGTCCATTACCTTCGCATCCAGCGCATCCTGCATGTTTTTCATCTGAATCGGTTTCAGTTCATCATCGCAGATCACGCCGTCCGCATCCGTCTCCCAGATCAGATCCTTTAACTCTTCCAGTTTCCCAGAGCCGAAATAGGTGCCCGGATGCGCGTGATCCATATTCTGAACAAGCGTTCCGACCACCTCGGCGCCGGCCGTTTCCGCCAGCTGCGCCAGCTCCTCTATGGAATTCTCCGTATCATCGCCCTCGCGCTCACAGACGGCGATAAGAATGACCCGTTCCTGTATTTCCTTATTCTCGTACATATTTATAATCCTGCCTCGCCGCCGTCATTCCGCTGCATTTTCTTCTTCCCCGTCTGACTCCGCGGAAGCATCTGTCTCCTCCGTATCTTCCGCCGTATCCTCTTCCTCATCCGACTCCTGCTCGATCTCCGATCCGATCCGGGTCTGCAGGAATTCATACTCCCGCTCGATCTCCTCATCCGAATATTTAGAAAGATACTCCTCCGCAGCGTCACAGGCGCTCTCAAAATCTGAGATATACTCGTAGGCAATGATCAGATTTTTCAGAATGGTCTCATCCGATCCCGAATCCGCCGCCGCGCGCGCGGATTCCAGATATGTGACCGCATTCTCATATTCACCGGCGGCAAGCGCGATCTCTCCGAGCTCGTTCAACGCTTCCGCGTCCTCCGGATAGATCTCCATATAGGCCTCGAACGCGGCCTGCGCGTCCTCGTCATTTCCCTCATCCGCATAGATGCGTCCGAGCAGCAGCAGCGCCTTGTCATAACCGAGCTCCTGCGCCTGTTTCAGATAAGCCTTTGCCGAATCATAATCTCCCGTCAGAAAATATACATCGCCCAGGTAATAGTACTCCTCCGCGTCCGACGGTTCAATGCTCAGAACTACCGCCAGGTATTCCGCCCCGCTGTCCTCCAGACCGGCCTCCGCCAGATTCTCATAAATATGCACACAGAGTTCCACATCATTTTTCTGCAGGGAAACCGCCTGCGCATAGTCCGCAAGCGCTTCCTCATCCTGTCCCGCGGACAGATAAACATTCCCTCTCAGATAATAGACTTCCCAGTTTTTCGCGTCATACTCCACCAGCGACGTATAAGCCTCGATGGCGCCCTCCGTATCGCCGGACTCAAACAGGGCCAGCGCCCTGTAATAGCATATATCCAGTTCCTCCGCGCCGATTCTTCCCACAGACTGGTCCAGCGCCTTCTGAAAACTGTTCGCCGCGCTCTCGTAGTCTCCGGACTCCATCTGTGAAATCCCCAGCACCTTATATTCCTGCATTTTCTCTGAAGACCTGCTCTGGCATCCGGACAATACCGGCACAGCCAGAAGGGCACCCGCAAGTATAAACAGAGCCAACCGTTTTCTCATGTTCTGTCGTTCCTCCGATTCTTTCCTGTGAGACAAAAAAATTCTATAATGACAAGCATCGTTTCCGCATATGCCTATCATTATAGAAAATTATTCCGTCTGTGTAAAGAACCTTTTTCTGTTGATATTTAAGCCCGGTTATTTAAACTGATCAATCATATCTGCGTATTTAAACTGATAACATCTGAAACAGAATCCCGCTCACTGATTCCGCAGCAGATAAAGAAGTCCTCCGAAAAATCCGACCACCATTCCCGGATAGCCCGCGATCAGTCCGGTATACCGGATGACGTCCGCCGTCGGCAGAGACAGCCGCAGGCAGATAACCGCCGTCGCAATGCCGATCGGCAGAATCCAGATCAGGGTATGCAGAAGCAGAAACAGCAGATACGTCCGGAAAGTCTCATTTTTCTTTCGGTTAAGATAATTCCACAAAAATTCCATCACGCGCCTCCCTTTTACGGCATCCGCCGCCTCCGTTCCAGGACTTTCCGAATATGTCGGAATTTTCGAATTTCCCGAACTTTCCGAATCGAAAACGGCTGCCGGTTTTTCCATGTAATCGCAACGATGGCTACATTGTAGAAATTCTGTGTAAAATTCCCAACCGGGGAAATATGTAATTCATGTAAAATTTAAAAATACCGTAGATTTTTCATCATTCATGTGATATGCTGACGCCATGGAACAAAATGCCGCCTGCGGTGTTTTCAATATGCGAACAAAACGAACAAAAGAGGTATCGTGCCATGCGCTTTGATATGCACTGCCACACGAAGGAAGGCTCGATCGATGCGAAGATCTCTCTGCGGGAATATGTGCTGCGTCTGAAGGAACTCGGATATGACGGCATGCTTCTCACCGACCACAATTCCTACAAGGGGTATCGCTGGTATTTGAAAAACAAAGAGGATAAAGTGTTTGAGGATTTTACACTTTTAAAGGGGATTGAGTATGACACCTGCGATGGCGGCCATATGCTGATTATCATGCCCGAGCACATCCGTCTGCCCATTCTGGAGCTGCGCGGCCTGCCGGTGCGTCTGCTCATCGAGATCGTCCACGCGTTCCGCGGCATCCTCGGGCCGGCTCATCCGACCGGCGAGAAGTACATGAGCATCACCAACTGCAAGTATTATCAGAAGCATCCGGAGATCATCCAGGAGTTTGACTTTATGGAGGTGTACAACTCCTGCATCACCCCTGAAGAAAACCGCTGCGCCGCCCGGCTGGCGGATCAATACGGCCTTCCGGGCACCGCGGGCAGTGACACGCATAAGACAGACTGCGTCGGCCTCGCCTGGACGGATATTGAGCAGCCGATCCATTCCGAATCGGATCTGATCCGATATCTGAAAACGGCGCCTGTTCTCTCCTGCGGCGGCAGCCATTATTCAGGAAGCAACCGGGACCATATGGGCGCAGCCTATGATTTTATGCTCCGCCTGTTTTACCTGTACAATAAGGCCAGCGGTTCTCTTCGTCACGGCAGACGCGAGGTAGAGATTGAGGAGCTGATCGCGCTCTCCGCGAATCTGAAGCAGAGCATTATGGATTCACAGCTTTTCCGACTGGTGCAGAAGCAGTTCTGGAGCCGCAGGCGCCGAAACCGGGTTCGCCGCCAGTTTCATATTTCGGTGAATTCCGACGCAGAGACGTCGAAGGACGAAAACAGCCCGCGGGAGCGGCTGCATGCCTCCTGAAATCAACCCGCTTCCATCGTGATCGGGATTTTCACAGATCTGAGGCAGTGCATGGCATCTACTGACGATACACATCCGCACCGGTATACACCCCGCATCGTCTCACAAACCGGGCTGCAAATTCCGGATTCGCGTAATAATACAGATGCGGGAATCCCGCCGCATAATTATCTCCCGCGGCCATACACTCCCAGCTTCGGTGTCCATACGGTTTTTCCGCATGAAAGGCATCTCCCGGTTCCGTGCTGTCATAATAATGAAATTCATGGGCACGGATGGTGCATCCAGCATCGCCGAAGATCTGAGAACGATTCGCAGAAAGCGTGATATATCCAAACCGCCCAAGGCGGTTCTTTTTTTGTGCCTTTCCCGGAAAAACGCCAGCCATCGGCCACTCCCGGCCCTCGATATCCTCCATCGACGCGTGGAGATACAGAAATCCGCCGCACTCCGCCAGGAAGGGAAGTCTGTTCTGTATCGCGGTCCTTACATGCAGGAGCATTTCGGAGTTTTTGCTCAACATTTCCGCGTACAGCTCCGGATATCCTCCCCCCAGCAAAAGTCCCTGTATCCGTTCCGGCAGCTGTTTGTCATTCAGCGGGGAAAAGAAAACCAGCTCCGCCCCCAGTTCGCGGAGCAGATCCAGATTATCTTCATAATAAAAACAGAACGCCTCGTCCCGGGCCACCGCGATCCGGGGCGTTGTATGCTGCTCCTGCGCTTTCCGGACGCCCTCAATCCGGGGCGTTGTATGCTGTTCCCGCTCTTTCCGAACATTCTCCATCCGGTTCGCTGGCTGCTGATTCTGCTTTTTCCAGGTATCCGCTCCGGGATCTGAAGATTCCGCGGATAATAATTTCAGGCAACCTGTAATTCTGCAATTCAGTTCCTCCGGCATCGAGACATCTACAGTCGGCGCGTTCTGTGCGAGGCAAAGAATCCCGTTGATATCCAGAGAGGTCTCCAGAATCTCCGCCAGCCTGCGCAGCCGCTTCCGCAGATCTGTGATCTCATCCGGCGTCACAAGACCGAGATGACGGCTTTCGATCACACAGTCGTCCGCCCTCGGCACGAAGCCATATACCCGCACCGGAAGCGAATTTTCGATTTCTCTCTTCAGTGCCGGATAAACGGAAGCGGAGACCTGATTTAAGATGACGCCTCTTATAAAACTGTCCGCGCGATAAGACAGGAAACCCTGTATCAACGGGACAACAGAGAGACTCATTCCCCTTGCGTCGACGACGAGAATGACGGGCGTATCGGTTTCCTTCGCCAGTTCCCAGGAGGAGGCCTGCGGCGTAACGCCGCCAATGCCGTCATAGAAGCCCATGACGCCTTCGAGGACGGAAATCTCCGCCTTTGCCGCCTGGCGGCCGAAGAGATACCGGACAGTCTCCCCGGATGTAAAAAACGGATCCAGATTGCGTGACGGCGTACCGATCACCTCTTTATGAAACATCGGATCGATGTAGTCCGGGCCGCATTTGAAAGATGCGGCCTTTATATTCCGGTTGATCAATACCTGCAGGAGTCCGCAGGTCACCAGGGTTTTTCCGCTGCCGCTCGCGGGAGCGGCGATCATGATTCTCGGCAGTGTCACGGGTGCGCCTTTCATAGATATCAGCGCGCTGCGTATGCAGCGCATGTGTGTTATATCAACTATATTGCTTTTTTATTTCAATTCACGCCCGGCATATTATCGAAGTGCGACATATATGATTTGACTGTTAAAACGTCTGACGTTGATCAACAACGGTAATAACCGTCACGGGATTCTGCGCGGTCATCATATGATATTCCCCGGTCGGCCGGGATTTTGTAATGCTTACCGCGGTGATATCCTCGATCTCAAACCGCTGTTCCCGCGCCGCCTCCAGAATTTCGTTTACCGTCTCCAGAGTGATACAGTTTATCACGACCCTTACCGAAGGATTTTTGCGAAACAGCGCCTTTAAAATCATTTTCATACTACCGCCGCTTCCTCCGATGAAGGCGTGTGTCGGGGCGGGCAGACCCGACAGTATCTCCGGCGCCCGGCCGGGAACAATCTCCAGATTTGGAACGGCAAATTTCCTGCGGTTCTCTGCGATCAGCTTCCACGCGTCTTCATTCCACTCAACGGCAAAGACCCTTCCGCGGTCCGCCGCGCGGGCACATTCTACGGCGATCGAACCGGTGCCCGAGCCGATGTCGTAAACTACGGCGTCCCTGGTAAGGCGCAGCTTTGAAACAGAAACGCTTCGCACTTCCTCCTTTGTCATCGGCACTTTCCCGCGATTGAACGCTTCATCCGGAATCCCATGCGTGACAATCTTATTTTTTGCTCTCTCGCTGCAGATGACGGCCGCATACAGGCCGGGGCAATCCGGACGCGCATACTCCTCATCCGCAGTCGGTCGGGTTTTTTCACCCGATAACATACCGGAGCGTTCGAAGCGCACAAATTCCTCCGCCCTTCCCTCATAGATTGCTTCCGTCGGATAGCTCAGATCAGCTCCCACATACATACGGGAGTCCCCCAGCCCGAAAAGAACCAGCTTTTCGGCAATGGCAGAAATACTCTTTGCATCGGAAGCAAGTGTAAAGACCTTCGGATTTCCCCGGACAGCGCCGATCAGATTCTGATCCCTTCCGTGCGTGCTCATCAGAACCATGTCCTCCCAGCTCATTTTCAGACGGGAAGCAAAGTAAGCAGGCGTGGAAACGCCGCAGAGCAGACGGATTTCCATGTCTGAAGCAGTATCATCCGTGTTTTTCTCCAGCTTCTCCAGGATCTTTTTTGCTCCGCTGTAGAATCCGACGTCGCCGGAGAACGCGATTACAATGTTCCGATATTCCGGATGCCTCCGGATATGATCCGCGATCTCATCGCCCAGGTAGAGAGACGCCGTCGGTTTTCTGAACGCTTTCAGGGCATCCAGCATTCGATCCGCACCGATGATACAGTCGGCCTCACGGCAGGCATTCTGCACCTCCACTGTCATATTTTCCGTAGCGCCCATACCGATTCCGACGAGCGTAACCCGGCGAAGATCGGAACCCCGTTTTTCTGTTCCGTCCCGGCTCCGGTCATTTCCTTCATACTCACTTTTCGGCTGACAGTCCTCCCGGAGTTTCAGAATGATTTCCCGGATTTTCGCTGCGGAATATCCCTTCTCCCTCACCGGACGGCGGATCACAACGCAGACCGCACCGCACGCTTTCGCAGCCTCTGTTTTTTCATAAAATCCGCCGGCATCCCCGGATTCTTTCGTCACCAGATACTTCGCTCCGGTCATCCGCAGCACCGCAAGATTCATCTCCTTTGAAAAGGGACCCTGCATACAGAGAAACTGCTTCGCGGACAGGCCGTATTTTTTCATCTGATCAAAAACTTCCGTCTGAAGCAGTGTCCGGATATAAAGTCTCCCCTTATCTGTCATCGTTTCCGCAAAGACAGGCAGTTCCTTCAGTCCTGTTGTGAGAAAGATGTTCCCCTCCCGCATATTCAGCCACGCTGCGGCAGACGCGGCGTCGTCAAACATCTGCGCTCCGTCCGTCGCTTCCGGAGCGGACTCCCCGCGCAGAAGACGGTAATACGA
>JAJQDV010000038.1 GCA_021202015.1 Clostridiales bacterium
TTCCACCCGCTAAATGTTGCGACCTTAGCTGGACGCACGGTCTGACCCCATAGACACCACTAACCGACCACATTAACAAAATTTTTCAAAATCCGCAGACCCGCTTCGCCACTCTTCTCCGGATGAAACTGGCAGGCAAACACATTCCCCTGCTCAACGGAGGCATGGATATGCGCGCTGTACTCCGTGGAAGCCTTCACAATCCGCTCATCCTCTGCCTCCAGATAATAGGAATGCACAAAATAGACATACGGTTCCCCGGAAAAACCGGCAAACAGTCTGCCGTTATTTGTAAGCTCCAGGGAATTCCAGCCGATGTGAGGAATCTTGAGTCCCTCCTGATCCGGAATGCGGACAATCCGCCCCTTCAATATACCGAGTCCCGCCACACCGGGGCTTTCCTCGCTGCTCTCAAACAAAAGCTGCAGTCCCAGACAGATGCCGAGAAACGGGATCTGTCGATCCGTCGTTTCCCGGATGACCGGAACCAGACCCAGCCGTTTCAGATTTTCCATAGCGTCGCCGAACGCGCCCACGCCGGGCAGAATGACCTTTTCAGCCTGCAGAATTTCCTCCGGATCCCTCGTAATCACGCTTTCTTTTTCGAGAAACGCAAGTGCTTTCTGTACACTCTTCAGATTTCCCGCGTCATAATCGATAATTGCGATCATCTCATTTCCTCCCCATATATCCTTAAAACGACATCTTGTCTTTATTTACAGCCTGTCCGTTCAGATCCTTTTCCGACGTCATGTCTTTTCCTTTCACGGTCTGCAGGTTTGAGCCCTTCCTACTTCGTACTCAACTCCATCCAGAACTCAACGCCGTTCTCGCGGTTGATCACGCCGCAGCTCTGTCCGAACGAATCCATGATCGCCTTCACGATGGACAGACCAATCCCGCTCCCGCCATATTCTCTGGTGCGGGCCTTGTCAACCTTATAAAACTTATCCCAGATGTGGTTGATATCTTCCTCCGGAATCTGTTTTCCGGTATTAAACACGCTGACCCGCAGCAGATCCTCTGTCTGAGTGTAGAAGATCCGGATCACGTTTTCCCCTTCGCAGTGATGGATGGCGTTGCTCAGGAAATTCGTGATCACCTCTTCCACCTTGTACTCGTCGCCCCAGACGTAGACCTCGTACAAATCCTCCATATCCAGCGTGATTCCCTGTTTTTCCATCAGAATGCCGGAAGCGTTGGCCAGCCCGGTGATCAGCTCCGTGATCTCAAACCGCTCCATCTGAACCTGTTCATTGCCGAACTCCAGCTGGTTCAGCGTCAGGAGTTTTTTCACCATCCGGTTCATCTTATCCGCCTCATCGATGATGACCTCGCAGTAAAAATCGCGGCTCTCCTCGTCGTCGTTGATACAGGCCTGCAGTCCCTCCGCGTAACCCTGGATCAGCGCCAGCGGCGTCTTTAACTCATGTGAGACATTCGACAGGAATTCCTTCCGCATCTCGTCGATCTGTGTCTTTTTCTCTATATCCTTTTTCAGGCTCGCGTTCGCTGATTTCAGCTCGGAAATCGTGTGCTCCAGCTCACCGGACAGACGATTCATGTGATCGCCGAGCAGATCGATCTCATTGCCCGAAATCTGTTCATCGCCATCCATAACGTCACTGTCCGTACCATGCCGCCCGACGCGGGAACCCAGCCGCAGCGCAGGGTCTTTTTTCCACGCGCCGCGGATATACTTCGCGTCAAAATCCAGATGGATCATTCTTTTCGATATATCTGCCAGCTGCAAAATCGGGCGCGTCACCCGCCTCGCCATCAGGCCGCCCACGATGGAACTGATCGCGATCGTAATCAGTCCTACAATGAGCAGAAAACGATTGGAAATCTGAGCGCTCGCACGCATACTCTCCAGGGAAGTCCGCATCAGGATCATCTCCCCGTTCTCCAGCGATCCGACCAGAATCAGATATTCTGAATCCAGCCGGGGATCATTCTGTGAAAAAATCTGGTAATCACCCTCATCCTGTACGACCTCCGCCCGCTCCGTATCCCAGATCGCGTTGAGCAGATCCTGACGCAGCGTATTCATGTCGGAGGCGGACGACCGGATAACCACGCCGTCAGCCGAAATCACAAGAATGGTCATATTATTGTTCGCGCATATATTTTCAAACGTGATGTCAAATTCTTCCGACTGCAGCAGATCCTGCGCGCTGGCATTGGAGATGGTCTGAAAAGATTCGGTCATGTTCTTTTTCTTCTGCATGACATAATACCTGTCCAGAAACGTGGAATTCAAAATCCAGCAGACCAGAACGGCTCCCGCCGCCAGCACACAGATCATCGCCATGATCTGAAGCGTCAGCGATCGTCTTCTCTTCATACTTCAAACTTATATCCGATTCCCCAGATGGTTCTGATATATTCTCCTTTGTCTCCGAGCTTGCTCCGCAGTTTCTTGACATGGGTGTCGATCGTCCTGGCATCCCCGAAAAAATCGTAATTCCACACGTGATTCAGAATTTTTTCTCTGGAAAGAGCAATCCCGACATTTTCCATAAAATAAGTGAGCAGTTCAAATTCCTTGAAACTCATCTCCACCTCGCGCTCCCGGTCGATTGTAACCGTGTGAGCGGTCTTGTCCAGGCTGATCCCGCCGACCTCCAGAATTCCGTCCGCCGTATACTGATTCGTCCGGCGCAGAATCGCCTCCACACGCGCCACAAGGATCTTCGGGGAGAACGGCTTGGTGATATATTCGTCCACACCCAGATCAAAGCCCATCAGCTCGTCGCTCTCATCACCCTTTGCCGTCAGCATGATGATCGGAACCTTCGAGGTCTCACGAATCTCCCGGCAGACCTCCCAGCCGTTCATCCTGGGCATCATTACATCCAGAATGATCAGCGCGATGCTTTTCTCCTCATAGAAAAGATCCAGCGCCTCCTCCCCGTTAGAGGCCTCCAGTACGTCAAAATCATTTTTAACGAGGAAATCGCGCACCAGCTTCCGCATCCTGCTCTCATCATCCACAACCAAAATCTGTAATTGTTCCATCCCGATTCCTCCGTTTTGTCTGATATTTTGACAGCACCCTGCTCTCTCGTATACCTTCCGGGCACCCCTGAATTCATGCGTTTCGCGCAGAACTCAAAAGGTATGAGGTATGAAAATGCGAATTTTCACTGAAAATGTACTGTCAACAGAAATATTCTGACAGATAAATATGTTCAACCTGTGAATTTTCACAGAAAAAACATTTTTTAAACACAATCGGATTTCAATACGCGCGCGAAATACCCGCAGGGCAGACCTGCCGCAAACGGCACTCTATTTCACCGGGATAGCCGCCAGCTCTGTCTGCGCGTATTTTTTGAGATTGATCAGCATCTGTTTTAAATCCTCCTCAGACGCCGCAAAGGAAAAACGTACGCAGACCGCGTCCTCCTCCCCATAGGCGTCGCCGGGAACGCCCGCGATCTTTGCCTTCTCGAGGAGATCCCCGCAGAGCTCTCCGCTGCTTTTATCCGTATCAAATCTCACCCACGCGTAAAAAGCCCCGCCGGGAGAGACAAACTCCACGCCCGGGATCTCGCGGATTCCCTCGACAAGCAGATCGCGTCTTTTCTCATAAGCCTGACGCATCCGTTCCGTATCCGACGCGCAGTCCAGCGCTGCCAGGGCGCCCTTCTGTAAAAAGCCGCTGGTACAGCTCATGCAGTGCTGAAACAGCTTTAATACGACGCGATACAGATCAGAATTACACGCCAGATAGCCGATGCGCCAGCCGGTCATCGCGCTGCATTTTGAAAATCCGTTTACCACGATCACGCGCTCGAAAAATTCCGGAAAGGACGCCATACTGACCGCCTCATTGCCGTCATAGATCACCTTTTCATAGATCTCATCCGAGAGGACATAAACGTCCGGATGATTTCGCAGAAATGCGCTGACCGCTTCGATATCGGCAGGCCTGAGAATGCGTCCGGTCGGATTATTGGGATAATTCAGGATCAGGAGTTTCGTCCGCTCTGAAGCCGCCTCCTCCAAAGCCTCCTCTGTGATACGGTAGTCCTCCCCGTATTTTAGATGAACCGCAACCGGCACGCCGCCGCTGATCTCCACGATAGACGGATAGGATACCCAGCCCGGCGTCAGCCAGATCGCCTCGTCGCCGGGATTTATAAGCGCCCGCACGGCCAGATAGACCGCCAGCTTCGCGCCCGGCGTCACCAGGATCTGATCCTTCGTGTAAGGCGCGTGGTTCTCCTCATTCAGCTTCTGCGCGATGCGGATGCGCAGATCCTCGTTCCCCTTACTGTCGGAATAATGCGTGTTTCCCGCCGCCAGCTGTCGGTTCACTTCATCGCAGATCGGCGTCGGCGTCGGAAAATCCGGCTCTCCTCCGGTCAGATTAATGATATCCGGATCCGTCTTCTGCAGCTCTTTCGTCTTCGAGAGAAGCGTCACGGACTTCGACGGCGCGACACCGCTTATTTTTTTATTAAACTCCATCTTCTGTCTCCTAATTGTTTTTTCCGGGTTAAGTAGACTGGCTCTTTGCAAAGCCAGCCCCTCCAAGAACCGGACGTG
>JAJQDV010000037.1 GCA_021202015.1 Clostridiales bacterium
GTATTTCATCAACAATACGCTGGAAGGCGGCAATGCGGAATTGTCCTTTTCCTATGGAAAGTCAGGGGATGAGGTGTTTGCCGGAAAATGGAACTGATTTTTCATTGAATGACCGGATTATTGACAGGATTTCCTATATTTTTCTTGCTTTCCCGGTCAGTATGATTTAAAATAAGATTGTGTGTCGGGCTGCAGGGTAAAGGGTAAAGGAGAGTGCATAAGGGGGCAGAGATGAATATTGGATTGATCGCGCATGAGTCTAAGAAAAAGCTGATGCAGAATTTGTGTATCGCGTACAGAGGGATTCTCGGAAAGAATTCATTGTATGCGACGGGCACGACGGGGAGACTGATCGAAGAGGTGACGAACCTGTCGGTGAAGAAGTATCTGTCGGGACATCTCGGAGGTGTCCAGCAGCTGAGCGCGGATATTGAGAGCAACCGGATTGACCTGGTGATTTTTCTGAGCGATCCGATGTCCGAGAATTCGCGGGATATCTCCGTCGCGAATATACTGAAGCAGTGCGATATGCACAATATCCCGATCGCCACGAACCTGGCGACGGCGGAGATCCTGATCCTGGCTCTGGAGCGGGGAGATCTGGACTGGCGCGAGATGTATCGATGAGACGTCGCGGATGAGAGCATGATCCGGAAAATGAGGTGTGCCCTGTATCCTTTGTCCCTGGAGGGATAAGGGATGCAGGGCTTTTGTATATTAAGAAAATGGGACAAACTGAGAATACGGCGCGTATGGTATTTCCGGGCGGATCTGGCCGTGCGCGGCAGCCGGGAGCGGGATATGTGGAAGTTACTGGTTTATTTAAAGGATTATAAAAAGGAGACGGTGCTTGCCCCTCTGTTTAAGATGCTGGAGGCGCTGCTGGAGCTGTTTGTTCCGCTTGTGGTCGCGGCCATCATCGACGTCGGGATTGCGGCGGGCGACTCTGCTTATATCGTACACATGGTGCTTGTGCTGGTGGTGCTCGGGGCGGTCGGTCTGGCGTTTTCCGTCACGGCGCAGTATTTTTCGGCAAAGGCTGCGGTGGGGTTTGTGAAGAAGCTGAGGCATGTGCTGTTTTCTCATATCCAGAGCTTTTCCTGGGCGGAGCTGGACACGCAGGGGACGTCTACCCTGATCACGCGGCTGACCAGCGATATGAATCAGGTACAGACGGGCGTGAACATGACGCTGCGTCTCCTGCTTCGATCGCCTTTTGTGGTGATCGGCGCGATGGTGATGGCATTTACCGTTGACACGAAGGCCGCGCTTGTTTTCGCAGTCGATATTCCGGTGCTTGCGGTGGTCGTGTTTGTGATCATGTTTGCCAGTATTCCGCTCTACAGGAAGGTGCAGAGCCGTCTGGACAGCGTTCTGGGCCTGACCCGGGAGAATCTGACAGGCGTGCGCGTGTTGCGCGCTTTCTGTAAGGAGGAGGAGCAGATCCGGGAGTTTACGGAAAAGAATCAGAAGCTGACGGATATACAGAAGTTTGTCGGCAGGATTTCCGCCCTCTTAAATCCCCTGACCTACGTGATCGTAAATGCCGCCGTTATCGTCCTCATATGGGTGGGCGCCGTCCGTGTGGATCTGGGGCTTCTGACGCAGGGGTCGGTGGTGGCTCTGTACAATTATATGGCGCAGATCCTGACGGAGCTGATCAAATTTGCCGGTCTCATCATCACGATCACGAGAGCTGTCGCCTGCGGGAACCGCATTCAGGCGGTGCTGGAGGAGGAGCCGACGGTAAAGGACGGGAAAGCCGCGCGAGGCGGGGAAACGGGGGATTTCGCAGTGGAGTTCCGCCACGTCGGCCTGCGCTACCCGGAGGCCTCCGATGAGGCTTTGTCGGATATCTGTTTCCGCGTAAAAAAGGGAGAGACGATCGGGATCATCGGAGGCACGGGCGCCGGGAAATCTTCCCTTGTCAACCTGATTCCGCGCTTTTATGACTGTGCGCGGGGAGAAGTATTCGTTGACGGAAGAAATGTAAAGGATTACGGATTGGAGGAGCTGCGCGCGCGTATCGGCGTGGTTCCTCAGAAGGCGGTTCTCTTTTCCGGGACGATCCGGGAAAATCTGCAGTGGGGGAAAAAAGACGCTGCAGAGGAGGAGATGCTGGAGGCGCTGACGGTCGCTCAGATTGCTGAAATTATTGAGGAAAAAGAGGACGGGCTGGACAGCAGGGTGGAACAGGGCGGCAGGAATTTTTCCGGCGGCCAGAGGCAGCGCCTTACGATCGCGCGCGCACTGGTGCGACAGCCGGATATCCTGATCCTGGACGACAGTTCCTCCGCGCTGGATTTTGCGACGGACGCCGCGCTTCGGAAGGCGATCGCCTCTCTTCGCCCGCGCCCGACGCTGTTTCTGGTTTCCCAGAGGACCTCGTCCATACAGCACGCAGATCAGATCGTTGTCCTTGACGACGGACGGATCGCGGGAATCGGTACGCATGAGGAGCTGCTGCGCAGCTGCGGGCTTTATAAGGAGATTTATCAATCTCAGATAGCTGTGAAAGTGTCGTGAACTGACTGTCAGTCGGGGGTATTCGTGGTATGAGGAAAAGAAAAGGACAGACGGGTACAATAAAAAAGGTTCTGCACTATATCGCGGCCTATCGGTTCTGGATGGCGCTGTCCATCCTGCTGGCGGTCGTGACCGTTGCGCTGACGCTGTATATTCCGGTTCTTGTCGGACGGGCGATCGACTGCATCGTGGGGGCGGGGCAGGTGGACTTCCGGACGATCACCGGTATCCTGATCCGGATCGGCATCACGGCAGCGGTTACGGCTGTGCTTCAGTGGATCATGAATACGATCAATAACCGGGTGACGTATCACGTGATCCGGGACGTGCGCAACCGGGCGTTTCAGAAGATTCAGATTCTGCCGCTTAAATATCTGGACGGGCACGCCTACGGGGGCATCGTGAGCCGTGTCATCGCGGACGTGGATCAGTTCGCGGACGGTCTGCTGATGGGATTTACCCAGCTTTTTACCGGGGTGGTCACGATCGCGGGGACGCTCATTTTTATGCTGACGATTCACCCGGGGATCACGCTGGTCGTCGTTGTGCTGACGCCGATCTCCCTGCTGGTGGCGCGGTTTATCGCGAAGCACACCTATGACATGTTCAGGCTTCAGTCCGAGACCCGGGCGGAGCAGACGGCGCTGATCGATGAGATGGTGGGCAATCAGAAGGTCGTCCAGGCTTTTTCCCATGAGAGCGAGGCGCTGGAACGTTTTGACGAGATCAACGGGAGACTGGAGAGCTGCTCCCTGCGGGCCACATTTTTCTCGTCCCTCACGAATCCCTGCACGCGCTTTGTCAACAGTATCGTCTATGCGGGCGTGGCGCTGACCGGAGCCCTCGCGGTCATCTCCGGCGGGATGACGGTGGGCGGGCTTTCCGCGTTTTTAAGCTACGCGAACCAGTATACGAAGCCGTTTAATGAGATCTCCGGCGTGATTACGGAGCTGCAGAACGCGCTGGCCTGCGCGGCGCGTATTTTTGAGCTGATCGAAGAGGAGCCGCAGAAGCCGGACGATGATGATGCCGTCGTTCTGGGACAGGCGGAGGGAAAGGTGAATCTGGAGCAGGTGGGTTTCTCCTATGATCCGGAACAGCCCCTGATCGAGCATCTGAATCTGGACGTGCGCCCGGGACAGCGGATCGCCATCGTCGGGCCGACCGGCTGCGGGAAGACCACGCTGATCAATCTCCTGATGCGGTTTTATGATGTGGACAGCGGAAGCATCCGTGTGGAGGACTGTGACATCCGCCGAATGACACGGAAGAGCCTGCGGGAGCATTACGGTATGGTGCTCCAGGATACCTGGCTTCGAACGGGCACGATCCGCGACAATATCCGGATGGGCCGCCCGGACGCCTCGGATGAGGAGGTCGTGGAGGCGGCAAAGGCTTCCTACGCGCACAGCTTTATCCGCAGACTGCCGGAGGGGTATGACACGGTCATCGGGGAGGACGGCGGCAGCCTCTCCCAGGGGCAGAAGCAGCTTCTCTCCATCGCGCGGGTGATGCTGTGCCATCCGTCCATGCTGATTCTCGACGAGGCGACCTCGTCCATCGATACGAGAACGGAGCTCCGCATTCGGGACGCGTTTGAAACGCTGATGCGGGGACGGACCAGCTTCATCGTGGCGCACCGCCTCTCCACGATCCGGAACGCGGACCTCATCCTGGTCATGCGGGACGGGAAGATCGTCGAACAGGGGAATCACCGGGAACTCCTGGCGCAGAAGGGGTTTTACTATGATCTGTATCAGAGCCAGTTTGACGGGTAATAATAGAAAGAGATTACCATCCGGTTAGGTGGTTTGCATATGGTAACGTAAAAATTTGACATATTTTTATCATTTTTTTGGAATATTTAATAAAAATGACATATTGTTTTTGTTTTCGTACAAAAAAACTTGCACAGAGAAATGTATTTGTGGTATTCTTAGAGTGTATTTTTGTAAATACAATTATATTATGAAAAGGGGGCGAGAATGTTTGTTAGCTGACACAATGAAACAGGTCCAGAACGCAGAGCAGCAGGCAGCGGGCATCCTTCAGGATGCGAAAAGCAAAGCGGCGGCCATGCTGGAAGAGGCCAGGACGGCGGCAAAGCAGACTGTGAAGGAGGCCGAGGGCCGTGCCGACGAAGCAGCGAAATCTTCTCTTGCGGATGTGGTGAAAGCCGGTGAAGCGGAAAAGGCAAAGTATGCGGCTTCGGTTGACCGCGAGCTTGAAGCATCCGACAAGCAGGCTTACGCGAAAGCTGACGTGGCTGTGGAAGCAATTATTGCAGGCCTGGTATGATGCGGATCGTATTGTACAGGGAAAATGAGTAACTTATTCACAATGCAGAAAAGGAGGAAGTTTCAATGGCAGTATTACAGATGCAGCGCATGAATCTGGTTGCCATGAAGCAGAATCGGAAATCCATTCTGGAGCGTCTCCAGGAGCTGGGAGGAATTGAGATCGATGTGAAGGCGGAGGAGTTAGAGGGCACAGCCTGTCAGGACACCTCCACACCTAAGGCTACCTTTGAGAAGAGGTCGGCCACGGCGGATCAGGCGCTGGAGATACTGGCGAAGTATGCGCCTGAGAATTCATCACTTCTTTCCTCACTGGCCGGGAAACCGCTTGTGGAGCGCTCAGAGCTGAAAAAGACCGTCGAGAATCAGAGTGAGACTATGCGGCAGGCGAATCAGATCGTGAATCTGGACAAACAGATCACGGAGGCGACTTCCACGATCCAGAAGCTCGAGAATCAGGCGGAGGCGCTTGTCCCGTGGGAGAAGATGGATATTCCGATGAGTACGGAGGGAACGGCGAAGACAGTGCTTTACTTCGGCACTATGCCGGATGAGGTGTCGGAGGAGACTGTGCTGACAGCCTTAAAGACACACGAGCCGGCGGTTGATCAGGCCGACGTCGAGATCCTGTCTACCGACAAGGATACGACTTATCTCTCTGTTTTATGCTTACGCCGTGACGCAGCGGCGGCAGAGGAAGCGCTGCGTGAGATGGGCTTTGCCCGTCCGTCCTGGTTTGTTTCCCGCACTCCCGCGGAAGAGCAGGAGGAGATTCGGAAAGAAATCGAAGAACATCAGGCCGAGATCGAGGGTTATATCGAAGAAGTGAAAAAATTCGAACCCGTCAGGGAAGACCTTCGAATGGTGTCTGATTATTACCGGATGCGCGCAGGTAAATACGAGGTGCTCGGCACCCTGCCGCAGACGGAGAACACCTTTGCCGTCAGCGGATATGTACCCGAATATCTGGCGAAGAACCTGGCAAAGGAACTGGAATCAGAATACGGCGCGGTCGTCGAGATCGAGGATATCCCCGAAGACGATAATCCGCCGGTACTTCTGAAGAATAACCCGTTCTCGAATTCCGTGGACGGTGTGCTTGCGTCCTACGGACTTCCGGGCAAGGGAGAGATCGATCCCACGGTGATCATGTCGATCTTCTATATTGTAATGTTCGGTATTATGCTCTCCGACGCGGGCTATGGCGCGCTTATGGTTATTTTCTGCGGGATCGCGCTGGCGAAGTTCCCGCGGATGGGCGAGGGGCTCCGCAAGAGCCTGAAGATGTTTTTCTTCTGCGGGATCTCGACCGTGGTCTGGGGTATCCTGTTCGGCGGATTTTTCGGCGATGTGATCCAGGTCGTCTCGCGGGAGTTTTTCGGGAACGAGATCGCGTTTAATCCTGTGTGGTTTGCCCCGATCGAGGATCCGATGCGGCTGCTGATCTATGCTCTGATCATCGGTATCGTTCACCTGTTCCTGGGTCTGGCCATCCACGGCTATACCCTTTTAAAACACGGAGACGGCATGGGATTCTTCAGTGAAGTGGTCGGATGGTTCGCATTTCTGGTCGGGCTGCTTCTGCTGCTCTTCCCGTCGACCATCTTTGAGTCCATGGCTCAGACGACGATTGATTTCGGACCGGGACTGACTTATCTGTCCTATGTGCTCACGATCGTCGGAGCTCTGATCCTGCTGCTGTTTGCCGGCAGACGAAAGAAAAAGAAGGTCGGGATGCGGCTGCTTCTCGGTGTATATGAGATCTACGGCATCACGAGCTGGCTTTCGGACTGGCTGTCCTACTCCAGGCTTCTGGCGCTCGGACTGGCGACCGGCGCGATCGCGCAGGTGGTCAACATGATCGGAACGATGTTCGGTCACGGCGTTTTAAAGCTGGCGATCTTTATCGTCGTATTCATTATCGGACATGTGCAGAATATGGCGATCAACCTGCTGGGCGCGTATGTACATTCGAACAGGCTGGAGTACGTAGAGTTTTTCCAGAAGTTCTATGACGGCAAGGGAGAACCGTTTACGCCGTTTACGGCGGAGACGAGGTATGTCGATTTCGCGCACAGCAAATAATCGAAAAGGACATTGGAGGCCGGATACGGCGGATGTCCCGTACAACTTCATATATAAATCTGTTTATACAGAATAAAATTTTATTTTAGGAGGATTTATCATGGATATCATGAGTAGTTTAGGAGGAGCATTAGTTATCATAGGTGCAGCTCTGGCGGTTGGCCTGGCGGGCTGCGGTTCGGCGAGAGGCTGCGGTATTGCGGGTCAGGCCGCGGCGGGTGTTACCGCGGAGGATCCGAGTAAATTCGCGCGTGTTCTGATCATGGAGCTGCTGCCCGGTACACAGGGTATCTACGGTCTGCTGATCGCCTTCCTTGTACTGTCCAGCTCAGGCGTTCTGTCCGGAAACTTTTCCGCGATCGACGTTCATACGGGTGTAGAAGCGGTAGGCGCCTGCCTTCCGATCGCGATCGCCGGTCTTGTATCCGGAACATTCCAGGGCAAGGCATCCGCGGCGTCCATCGGCCTTGTGGCGAAGAGACCGGAGCAGTTTGCAAAGGCCATGCTTTTCCCGGCCATGGTTGAGACGTATGCCATCCTTTCCCTGTTAGTATCCATCCTTGTTGTTATTCAGCTTTTCTAGTACATCAGATGGCGAATAACTGGTTGAAAATAACAGCAGGAAGGGAGAACAGCGAATATGACAGGACTGGAAAAAATCGTTGACCAGATTCTTGCGGAGGCGAATAAAGAAGCGCAGACGATTCTCTCGGACGCGGAGGCTGAGGCGAAGAACATTCGCACGGAAGCCGACGCGCAGGCGGAGAAATCGGTTCAGGCGATTCAGAAAAAAGCCGAGACAGACGCGAAGACTCTGGAACAGCGCATGCATTCCGCAAACGACCTGTATCGACGCACACAGACGCTGGCCGCCAAACAGGCGGTGATCGCAAAGGTCATTGACATGGCCTATGACAAAGTGTGCGGTATGGATGCGGCGGCGTACTTTGGAATGCTGGAAAAATGGATTGAGAAATACGCGTTGGCACAGTCCGGGGAGATTTATTTTTCCGATACTGATTTGAAGGCGATGCCGAAGGGATTTGAAGAAAAGATCCAGGCAGCGGCGAAGAAGGCCGGCGGCACATTAAAACTTTCCGCGACAGGAAAGGATATTAAAAACGGTTTTATACTGGTTTACGGCGGCATAGAGGAGAACTGTACAGTGAGAGCGATCTTCGACGCGCGCCGTGAGGAGATGCAGGATACCGTTCATGCGATTCTTTACGGAAAGGAGGCATGACGATGTCTGAAGTGGAATATACCTTTGCGGTCGCGCATATTCGCGGACTGGAGAGCAAACTGTTCTCTCAGGCTACGATCGATCAGCTGATGGCGTGTAAGGATTATGACGCCGCGCTGGATTTTATCATCGAAAAGGGCTGGGGAGGAATGGATGTCAGACGGGACGCCGATGCGATCCTGGCGGCAGAGCGCAGCAAGATCTGGGAGACGATCCAGAGCTTAAGCGTGCCGATGGATACCTTTGACGTTCTCTCCTATCCGAATGTATTCCATAATCTGAAGACTGCCATCAAAGAGGTCTTTACCGGACAGCAGCACGATGAGTTCTTTTATGACGGAACCGTGCCGTCCCGTGAAGAAATAAGGGATATCATCTCCCGAAAGGAATTCTCACGACTGCCCGGGAACATGGACACGGCGGCGCAGGACGCCTTCGAGACCATTTTCCATTCGAACGACGGCCAGCTCTGCGATGTGATCATCGACAAAGCCTGCCTGGAAGCGATCGATAAAGCCGGGAAAGAATCCGATTCGGGAGCCATTCAGAGATATGCCGAGGCGGTCGTGGCAGTGACGGATATCAAGATCGCGGCACGCTGCCAGAAGACGGGCAAGTCCATCGAGTTTATGCGGCGCGCCCTGCAGCCCTGTGCTGATGTGGATGTTGAGCGCCTGGCAAAGGCGGCCTCGTCCGGCTTTGAGTCAATTCTGGAGTACCTCTCCGGCGGCAGATTCCGCGAGGCGGCAGAAGCGCTGCGCGAGTCACCCTCCGCGTTTGAGCGCTGGTGCGACAATTATCTGATGGAGATTCTTCGTCCGGAAAAATACGAGGTGTTCTCTGTCGGACCGCTTGTGGCTTATGTGCTGGCGAGAGAAAATGAGATCAAGACAGTTGGAATCATCCTCTCCGGGAAGCTGAACGGACTGACGGATGACTCCATCCGGGAAAGGATAAGGGAAATGTATGTATAAGATGGCAGTGCTCGGACCATATGACAGTATTTACGGTTTCGCGACGCTGGGACTTGACATTTTCCCGGCGGACGACCCGGAGGAGGGAAAGACCAGGCTCAGAAGGCTGGCTGCGGATAAATACGCTGTCGTATATGTAACAGAGGGTCTTGCGGCGTCGATGCAGCAGGAAATTGAAAAATATAAGGAGCAATTGCTCCCGGCGATCATCCTGATCCCCGGCATCACCGGGAACACCGGAGAGGGAGTCCGCGGAGTGAAAACTTCCGTGGAGAAGGCAGTTGGCTCTGACATTATCTTTGGCGAATAAGAGGTGACAAGATTAATGAGCAAAGGAACGATTAAGAAGATTGCAGGCCCGCTGGTCGTCGCGACCGGCATGCGGGATGCAAATATGGCAGACATGGTTCGCGTAGGCGAACAGCGTCTGATCGGTGAAGTTCTGGAGATCCACGGGGATGAGGCCTCTCTTCAGGTTTATGAGGAGACGTCGGGCTTAAAGCCGGGCGGCGTCGTCGAGTCCCTGGGCGTGCCCATGTCGGTAGAGCTCGGACCCGGACTGATCACCAGTATCTATGACGGTATCCAGAGACCGCTGGACGATATTCTCAAGATCTCCGGCAATAACCTGCATCGCGGCGTGGAGGTCGCTTCCCTGAAAAGGGATAAGAAGTGGACGTTTGTCCCGGTGGCAAAGGTCGGCGATGAGGTCGAGGGCGGCGACGTGCTCGGTACCGTGCAGGAGACGGAGGTCGTGCAGCAGAAGATCATGGTTCCCGTCGGACTTTCAGGCAAGATCAAATCCATCCGTTCCGGTGATTTCACGGTGGAGGAGGTCGTGGCTGTCCTGTCTACGGACGACGGCGACAGGGATCTCACCATGATGCAGAGATGGCCGGTCCGTAAGGGACGTCCCTATCAGAAAAAACTGGCGCCGACCCGTCCGCTGATCACGGGACAGCGTGTCGTCGACACGTTCTTCCCCATCGCGAAGGGCGGTGTGGCGGCTGTGCCGGGTCCTTTCGGAAGCGGCAAGACCGTCATCCAGCATCAGCTGGCCAAGTGGGCAGAGGCGGACATCGTGGTCTATATCGGCTGCGGCGAGCGTGGAAATGAGATGACAGACGTTCTGAACGAGTTCCCGGAGCTGAAGGATCCGAAGACCGGGAAGTCCTTGATGGAGCGGACCGTGCTGATCGCGAATACATCGGATATGCCGGTGGCCGCCCGTGAGGCGTCCATTTACACCGGCATCACCATCGCGGAGTACTTCCGCGACATGGGTTATTCGGTAGCTCTGATGGCGGACTCCACCTCCCGTTGGGCGGAGGCTCTCCGTGAGATGTGCGGACGTCTGGAGGAGATGCCCGGTGAGGAGGGATATCCGGCTTATCTGGGTTCCCGGCTGGCGGAGTTCTACGAGCGCGCCGGACATGTGGTTTCCCTCGGAAAAGACGGACGCGAGGGAGCGCTTTCCGTGATCGGAGCCGTATCTCCGCCCGGCGGCGATATCTCCGAGCCGGTATCGCAGGCGACCCTGCGTATCGTCAAGGTGTTCTGGGGACTGGATTCCGCGCTGGCATACAAGCGGCATTTCCCAGCGATCAACTGGCTGACCAGCTACTCCCTGTATCTGGATAATATCGGCCCGTGGTTTGATGAGAATGTTTCTCCCGAGTGGCTGCAGTGCCGTCAGAAGATGATGAGCCTGCTCCAGGATGAGGCGAAACTGGAAGAGATCGTGCAGATGGTAGGTATGGACGCCCTTTCCGCGGGAGACCGCCTGAAGATGGAAGCGGCGAGATCCATCCGTGAGGACTTCCTCCATCAGAACTCCTTCCATGATATCGACACCTACACTTCCCTGCGCAAGCAGCTTCTGCTGATGAAACTCGTGGTAGCTTATTATGACGAGTGTTCAGAGGCACTGAACAGCACGGCCAACATCCGCGACCTGCTGATGATGGATGTACGTGAGAGAATCGGCCGTTATAAATATACGCTTGAAAAGGATATCGAGGATGAATACACGAAGATCCGCGAGGAATTAAAGACAGAAATCGCCTCTGTTATCGGAAAGGGGGAAGAGTAAATGCCGAAAGAGTATAGAACCATACAGGAAGTGGCAGGCCCTCTGATGCTGGTAAAGGGTGTGGAGGACGTAGCCTATGATGAGTTGGGAGAGATCGAGCTTTCAAACGGCGAAAAACGCCGCTGCAAGGTGCTCGAGATCGACGGAGGGAACGCGCTGGTTCAGCTGTACGAGTCCAATTCCGGAATCAACCTCTCCGACAGTAAAGTCCGTTTCCTGGGCAGGAGTATGGAGCTGGGCGTTTCCGGCGATATGCTCGGCCGTGTCTTCGACGGCGTAGGAAACGCGATCGACGGCGGCCCGGAGATTCTGCCGGAGCAGCGCCGCGATATCAACGGCCTGCCGATGAACCCGGCGGCCCGCGTGTACCCGGAGGAGTTCATTCAGACGGGCGTATCCGCGATCGACGGACTGAATACGCTGGTCCGCGGACAGAAGCTTCCGATCTTCTCCTGTTCCGGTCTTCCGCATTCACAGCTGGCCGCGCAGATCGCGCGTCAGGCAAAGGTTCGCGGAAAGGATGAGCAGTTCGCCGTTGTTTTCGCGGCCATGGGTATCACGTTTGAGGAGTCCGACTACTTTATCCAGTCCTTTACGGAGACCGGGGCGATCGACCGTACCGTCCTGTTCATCAACCTGGCGAACGATCCGGCCGTAGAGCGTATCTCGACGCCGCGTATGGCGCTGACCGCTGCCGAGTATCTCGCCTTCGAGAAGGGCATGCACGTACTGGTCATCCTGACGGATATCACAAACTATGCGGACGCTCTCCGTGAGATTTCCGCAGCGAAGAAGGAGGTTCCGGGACGACGCGGTTATCCGGGTTACATGTACACCGACCTGGCTTCCTTATATGAACGTGCCGGACGTCAGAGAGGCAAGGAGGGTTCCGTGACCATGATCCCGATCCTGACCATGCCCGAGGACGACAAGACGCACCCGATCCCCGACCTGACCGGATATATCACGGAGGGACAGATCATCCTGAGCCGTGATCTTCATAACAAGGGCGTTACGCCGCCGATCGACGTGCTGCCGTCCCTGTCCCGTCTGAAGGATAAGGGTATCGGCGAGGGCAAGACCCGTTCGGATCATGCCAACACGATGAACCAGCTGTTCGCGGCTTACTCACGAGGAAAGGACGCGAAGGAGCTGATGACCATCCTCGGCGAGGCGGCTCTCTCCGAGACCGACCTGATTTACGCGCAGTTCGCGGATGAGTTCGAGGCGAAATATGTCTCCCAGGGCTTCAATACGAACCGCGACGTCATGGAGACCCTTGATATCGGCTGGGATCTGCTGAGGATTCTGCCGAGGTCCGAGCTGAAGCGTATCGATGATAAGTTCCTTGATGAGTACTACGAGAAGAAATGATAATACCATAAATCGTATATTCAGAAAGGAAGGTGAGAACGCTGGCTTCAACACAGGTAAATCCCACCCGTATGGAGCTGACAAAGCAGAAGAAGAAGCTTGTCACAGCCGTGCGGGGACACAAACTTTTAAAAGACAAGCGTGATGAGCTGATGCGTCAGTTTCTGGAGCTCGTCCGTGAGAATATGGAGCTGCGACTGAAGGTGGAGGAGGGCATTAAAGCTGCCAACACGAACTTCGTCATCGCCAGATCCGCCATGTCCGAGCAGGGACTTCACACTGCGCTGATGGCTCCGAAGCAGGAGGTCTATCTGGACGTGAGCAAAAAGAATGTCATGAGCGTCAACACGCCGGTTTTCGAGTACAAGACCCGGACGGCGGACGAGAACGACATCTACTCCTACGGCTTTGCCTACACCTCCAGCGACCTGGACGGGGCGGTAAAATCTCTGGCGGATATCCTGCCGGATATGCTGCGTCTCGCCGAGGTAGAGAAGGCCTGCCAGCTCATGGCGGCCGAGATCGAGAAGACGAGGCGGCGCGTGAACGCCCTGGAGCATGTGGTGATTCCCAACGCCCAGGAGAACATCAAGTACATTTCGATGAAGCTGGATGAGAACGAGCGGAGCACGCAGATCCGTCTGATGAAGGTGAAAGACATGCTGCTGGAAGAGGCGCATGGCTACAGTCAGAAGTAAAGGTAAAGAAATACGAAACAGAAAATCCCCGGTTCGATTATGAACCGGGGATTTGTTAAAAAAATTATTGATACGGCGCGCCGGGGTTGCTAAGCGGGCGACTTTTTGGTAATATACCGGTAAAACAGAGCGGTCATATACAGATGTAAGACTTGAGGTGAACGGAGTGGAAAAAATGAGAATGCCCATCGGTATAGATGATTTCGAAACGATCCGTACGGGAGATTTTTATTATGTTGATAAGACCGGAATGATAGCAGAGCTTCTCGGCAACTGGGGGCAGGTGAATCTCTTCACCCGTCCGCGCCGGTTCGGCAAAAGCATAAACATGAGTATGCTGCAGAGATTTTTCGAAATCGGGACAGATAAGGATCTCTTTGACGGACTGGAAATTGCGAAAGAAACCGGTCTGTGTGAGGAGTATATGGGGCAGTATCCTGTGATTTCCATTTCATTAAAGCAGGTGAGCGGCGCTTCGTTTGAAGAGGCACGGCAGCAATTGTGGAGTTCTGTTGCTGAGGCGGCAGAACAGCTGGATTATTTGCAGGAAAGTGAGAAGCTGAATGCCCGCGATAAAAAAAAGATATTTGATTTGAGCGAGGGAAAAGGAAATCAGCAGGAAAGCCTGAGGTTGATGTCAAGAATGCTTTATAAGCATTATGGCAAAAAAGTAATAATTCTGATTGACGAATATGACGCGCCGCTGCAAAAAGCATACGAAAATAACTACTATGATGATATGGTTACGCTCATACGCCAGATTTTCGGCTATGCCTTAAAATCAAATGGCTCTTTATTTTTCAGTGTTTTGACCGGATGTATGAGAGTTTCGAAGGAAAGCATTTTTTCGGATCTGAATAATCCTGTCATTCACTCGATCAGCGACGGGCAGTTTGATGAGTGGTTTGGTTTTACCGAAGCGGAAATGTTCCATCTGCTGGAAGACCTCGGCCTGGCTGAATATTATGACACTACCCGGGAGTGGTATGACGGATATCGGTTCGGGCAGCAGGATGTATACTGCCCCTGGGATGTTATCAACTGGTGCAACCAGCTTTTGAACACATCGGATCGTATCCCGCAGAATTATTGGGTAAACTCCGGCGGGACGGATATGATCCGGCAGTTCGCTGAACAGGCTGACAGCATAACCCGCGACCAGATCGGCGCTTTGATAGAAGGCAGGGTTGTCCGCAGGAAACTGGTGCCCGACTTGACGTACAGGGATATGATGGATCAGCCGGAGAATATATGGAGTGTTCTGTATACATCAGGTTATCTGACACACCGGGCGCGATATGAGGACGGAAGCTATGACCTGTGTATTCCGAATCGTGAAGTAAAAAATATTTTTATGACGAAAATTGACGCCTGGTTTACGGCAAAGGTTCTCGATGACGGGGACGGGCTGGAAGAATTTTTTGCGGCTTTTACGTCCGGAAATGCTGAGGCTCTGGAGGACTGCCTGAATTATTGCCTCGGCGAGTCTGTCAGCTATCTGGATGGCGGTAATTATGAGGATAAGGAAACATTTTATCACGGTCTGCTGCTCGGGATGCTCAGCACCAGAAAAGGCTGGGAGATCAGATCCGAGCGTGAGGCGGGCAACGGCAGGGCAGATATAACTGCGTTTGACCTGCGCAGGAAAGACGCGTATATTATAGAGGTTAAGTATTCAAAACATAATGAGGATCTGACGGCGGATGCGCAGGAAGCAATAGATCAGATGAACAGGCTGCGATATGATCAGTATTTCAGCCGGCGCTCGCCGAAGAGTATCCGGCACTACGGAATTGCGTTCTGCCTGAAGCAGTGCAGGGTTCTGGCAGAGTAAGGAACTGTCGCAAAATAATCGGAAGGAAAAAGGGCAGTTATGCCCTTTTTCCTGTCTGTGAAGCACATGTGGCGCTGGCATTTCGAATACACACCAGAGAGACCGCGGATGTGAAGATCTGGCTGACGAGCATACCCCAGAGATAGGCTTTCAGTCCGAGGACCGGGATGCCGCAGACAATGAACGCGATGCGGATCAGGGAGGCGGAGAGGTTGATCGCCAGCGTCGCGCCCGCTCTGCCTAATCCGTGCAGGACGCTCCCGAGCGTGCTTCCGAGGAAGATGAAGGGACAGATCCAGCACAGGGTTTTCAGATAGACGCCCGCCAGCGTGTTTCCGAACAGGCGGCTGCCGATCCAGTCTCCGCCGAGCAGGAATCCGAAGGTACACAGGAAACCCAGCAGGATACAGGTTTCAACCGTGCGGCGAACGATCCTGTTTACGAGGGGAAGGTTTCCGCTCGCGCAGGCGCCGGAGATCGAGGGGAGCAGCATGACGGACAGGGAATTGCTGACGACGGCCGGGAACATGATCGTGGAGAAGACCATGCCGGTCAGGATGCCGTAGACGCTCAGCGCGTCAGTGCCCGTGTATCCGAAGAGACGAAGGGAGTATGGGATCAGCAGGGATTCCGCGCTGGCGGACAGGCTGCTGACCAGACGGTTCGCGGTCAGCGGAATCGCCAGGGATAACAGATTTCTGTAATAACGGATCGATAAGCGGATGCCCGCTTTGCGGGCAGGCCGCTCTTTGTTTTTTGAGCAGATGTTTGTATGGGAATATTGCGGCTGGCGCAGGTTTCTTTTGTTGAAATACGGGGAACAGCCGTTTGCTTTCCGCATTCCTGAAAAACAGACGGCGGTGACGCAGTAAAGCGCGGCGCCGATCTCTCCAATGAAAATACCCCACACTGCGTCGGAGACAGAAGGCGTTCGCCCCTGCGACAGGGCGATCTGCATGAGAAGCCACACGCCGCCTACGCGGACAGTCTGTTCAAAAACCTGTGAGACAGCGGGAACCATGGCTTTTTTTCTGCCGTAGTAATAGCCGCTGATGCAGGAGTGGACGGAGGCCGGGAGAATGGCCCACGACATGATCATAAGCAGGTCAGCCGCATTCATGCCTTCCATCATGATCTGGCAGAACCAGTCCGCTTTTGTCCGGATCAGGCTCACGCAGAGGATGGAAAGCGTGACGGACACGGACAGTCCGGCTGCCAGATAACCCTTCGCCTCCCGTTCGGACCGGCAGGACGCGCAGAAACGGGAGATGGCGGTCTGGATCCCGGCGGAGGAAACGGCGAGAAAAAGCGCGAAGATCGGAAAAATCAGCTGGTACATTCCGAGTCCATCCGCACCAATTTCCCTTGACAGGAATATTTTATAATAAAAGCCGATAAATCTGCTGATAATTCCCGTGACCGTCAGGATCAGGGCGCCTGAGATCAGGCTGCTTTTGAGAATATTACTTTTTTTCAATGGCTTGCTCTCCGGGTGAGGGGCGTTCTATTTTACAGTGTATGTGCGGAAATAACGGTGAGAACCGGAAATAAAATGAACCAACGGTGAGAAGCGAAAATAAAGTGAAATATCGGTGAGAACTTCAAATAAAAAGGATAATCAGATGAAACAGAATATAAATATATATCTGGATCACGCCGCGACGACCCAGCCGTTTCCGGAGGTGCCGGAAGCGATGCTTCCGTATTATGAATCCAGTTTCGGAAACCCTTCCTCCGCTTATGAACTGGGGGAGGAGAGCAAACAGGCCGTCGAAAGGGCGAGAGGATTGATCGCCGGGACGCTCAACGCGACGCCGGATACGATTTACTTTACATCGGGAGGAACGGAGTCGGATAACTGGGCGCTGCGGTACGCGGTCGAAAAAGATGCAGAAGAAAGAGCCGCGCGGAGCGGAACGCCGGGGAGGGATTTCCGGGAAGAACCGTTCGGCCGGCGGGAAGGGCCGCCTCATATCATCACGACGGCGATCGAACATCCCGCCGTTCTTCGAACCTGTGAGGAGCTGGAACAGGAGGGGGTGCGCGTCACCTATCTCCCTGTCGACCGGGAAGGGATCGTGAGCCTGACCGCTCTGGAGGAGGCGGTCTGCCCGGATACCGTTCTGATCTCCGTCATGTACGCGAACAATGAGATCGGGACCATCCAGCCCGTGGCGCAGGCGGCGCGGATCGCGAAGCGCTACGGGATTCTTTTCCACAGCGACGCGGTGCAGGCCTATGGGCAGATTCCCATCGATCCGCGGCGGATGGGGATCGACCTGATGTCCGCCAGCGGCCATAAGCTGAACGGGCCGAAGGGGATCGGTTTTCTGTATGCGGGAAAGGGCGTCGATTTAAAGCCGCTGATCCGCGGCGGTTCCCAGGAGAGAAAAATGCGGGCGGGAACCGAGAATGTCCCCGGAATCGTGGGGCTGGGGACGGCGGCGCGTTTGTCGCATCAGATGCTGCAAAAAAAGAGGACTCAGGAGACCGCGCTGCGAAATTATTTTTTCAGGCGTCTTCTGACGGAGATCCGGGATATCCGGATCAACGGCTCCGTACAGTCGCGGCTGCCGAACAACGTCAACGTAAGCATCCGCGGGGTCAACGGCGGCGCGCTGGTGGCGCTTCTGGATCTGGAGGGGATCTGCATCTCCGCCGCCTCCGCCTGCTCCGCCGGGAGCGACGAACCCTCCCACGTACAGCTCGCCATCGGCAATTCCCGCGCGGACGCGCAGAGCGCCATCCGCATCACGGTCGGTCCGGAAAATACGCGCGAGGAGGCCGATTACACGGTAGACGCGATCAAACGTCTGGCGGCAGAACTCAGGAATCACGCTTAATTTCTCTTATACTTTGTCTCACAGTATTTACACCGGTACACTTCTTTTTCAGGGTCGGTCAGGTAGAACACCTGATCCAGCTCCTGTTCGATGGAGGAAATACACCGGGGATTTTTGCAGCGGATCACATTTTTGATCTGCTTCGGGAGCACGAGCGCCTTTTTTTCGACGATCTCCTGATCCCGGATGATATTTACCGTGATATTGTGGTCGATGAAGCCGAGAATGTCCAGGTCGATGAGTGAAGGATCGCATTCGATCTTCAGAATGTCCTTTTTTCCCATTTTATTGCTGCGGGCATTCATGATCATGGCCACGGTGCAGTCCAGCTCGTCCAGCTTCATATAGTGATAAATGGAGAGGCTTGTGCCGGCCCTGATATGGTCGAGCACATAGCCTTCTCTGATTGCGCCTACATTTAACATATCATACCTCCGCAATATTTAACAACGTGAGAATCAGCGCCATGCGGACGTACACGCCGTACTGCGCCTGCTTAAAGTAAACGGCCCGCGGATCATCATCTACCTCGACGGAGATCTCGTTCACACGCGGGAGGGGATGAAGCACCAGCATATCCTCCGGCGCCAGTTCCATTTTTTCCTTATTCAGGATATAGAAGTCCTTCATGCGGATGTAGTCTTCCTCATTGAAAAAGCGCTCCCGCTGTACCCGTGTCATGTACAGGATATCGAGCTCGGGGATGGCCTCCTCCAGACGGACGACCTCTTTGAACGGGATGTTGTTCCGGACTAGGACTTCGTCGTGGAGATTGCTGGGAACGCGCAGCTCCTCCGGAGAGATCAGCACAAACCGGATGTTCGGATAGCGGATCAGCGCGTGGATCAGGGAGTGGACGGTGCGGCCGAACTTCAGGTCGCCGCAGAGCCCGATGGTCAGGTTGTCCAGCCTGCCCTTCAGGCTGTAGATCGTCAGCAGGTCGGTCAGGGTCTGCGTGGGATGCTGGTGGCCGCCGTCGCCCGCGTTGATAACGGGGATAGCAGACTTCTCAGAAGCGACCAGCGGCGCACCCTCCTTCGGGTGGCGCATCGCGCAGATATCCGCGTAGCAGGAGATGACCCGCATGGTGTCGGAAACGCTCTCGCCCTTTGCCGCGGAAGAGTTCGCCTCGTCGGCAAATCCCAGCACCCGTCCGCCGAGATTCAGCATGGCTGCCTCGAAGCTCAGGCGGGTCCGCGTGCTCGGCTCGTAAAAGCAGGTGGCCAGCGTTTTCCCGTCGCAGGCGTGCGCGTATTTTTCCGGATATTTCTCGATGTCGTTTGCCAGATGAAGAAGCCGGTCCAGCTCCTCTACCGAAAAATCCATTGGACTGATCAGATGTCTCATGAATACCTCCTTATAAAAAATCTGACATGGAAAGATCTGTTCTCGTAAACCCGCAGGGGCAGGGAGGTCCTGCCCGTACTGTTCTTATCATAGCCCAGCGCATTTCAAAATTCAACAGAAACTTCGGAGAACTTTTCATATAATAAAAAAACATGCATATTCGACTATGATGTTTGCGATTGAAATCTTTCTTTTTTTTCGCCTTGTAAACAGTTTTTTGAGAGATTATGATAGGGATACATAAGAAAAAGTCAGAAATCGGATGCGCACATCCGCAGGATCAGTGATCCTTATGATGCATGTATCATAAATATGAAAAAGAGGAGGACCCTGTCATGATCATACCGAAATATTACGAGGACATAACGACGCTGAATGTGAACGCGGAGCCGGTCCGCTCCTATTATATCCCGGTTTCCCCTTCGCAGGGGACGGACTGGAAAAACCGGCGGGAGACGGATCGTTTTTATCTCCTGAACGGCGACTGGAAATTCTTATATTTCAGCAGTATTTACGACTGTCAGG
Source organism: Clostridiales bacterium (assembly GCA_021202015.1). Classification (GTDB taxonomy): domain Bacteria; phylum Bacillota; class Clostridia; order Lachnospirales; family Lachnospiraceae; genus Eubacterium_I. Next base: position 19,839 of record JAJQDV010000037.1, read on the forward strand.
AGATTTTCTATGAGGAGGGGTACAGCACGGACGAGTTTGACACGATCCCGGTTCCCTCGAACTGGCAGGATCACGGCTACGGGCTGCACCAGTATACGAACACCCGCTATCCGTTTCCGTTTGACCCGCCGTATGTGCCACATGAGAATCCCTGCGGCGCCTATGTAAGGACGTTCGAGTATCACAGGGCGGAGGGGACGGAGACGTACCATCTGAATTTCGAGGGAGTGGACTCCTGCTATTACGTGTGGCTGAACGGCGTGTTTATCGGCTATCATCAGGTGTCCCATTCCACCGGAGAGTTCGATATCACCGGTCAGCTGCGGGACGGCGAGAATACGCTCGCTGTTCTGGTGCTGCAGTGGTGCGACGGCAGCTATCTGGAGGATCAGGATAAGTTCCGAAACTCCGGTATTTTCCGCGACGTCTATATCCTGGCGCGCCCGCGGAACTATATCCGGGATTATTTTACGACGACGACATTGAAGAATCATTACAGGGACGCTAAGGTGCGGATCCGTCTGACGTTTGCGGAGGGAGAGCTCCCGGTCTCCTGGACGCTCAGGACGGCCTGCGGCGGCATCGTGGCGCAGGGGAAGTCGGAGGGGTCGGAGATCCTTTTCTCCGTTTCGGATGTGACGCTCTGGAACGCGGAGGCGCCGTATCTGTACACGCTGGTTCTGGAAACCCCGGGGGAGGTGATCCGCGACCGGATCGGTTTCCGTGAGATCAGGGTGGCCGACTCGATCGTTTATCTGAACGGAGAGAAGCTCCGTTTCCGCGGCACGAACCGCCATGACAGCGACCCGTTTGTCGGCTCCGCGGTGACCATGGACCATGTCAGGAAGGACATGGCGCTCATGAAGCAGCACAACTTCAACGCCATCCGGACGAGCCACTATCCCAACGCGCCGGAGTTCTATGAGCTCTGCGATGAGTACGGTTTCTATGTGATCGATGAGACCGACCTGGAGGTTCACGGCGTGGTGGAGCTTTATAATGTAAATATCTACGAGGAGAAGCTGGAGCATCCCTTCCCGCCGTTTATCAGTGATAATCCGGACTGGAAGCAGCCGGTCCTGGACCGTGTGCAGAAGTGTGTGCTCCGCGACAAGAACCGCCCCTGCGTACTGGTCTGGTCCATGGGGAATGAGTCCGGCTACGGCTGTACGTTTGAGGAGGCCCTGGCCTGGACGAAGTCCTTTGACCCCGCCCGGCTGACCCATTATGAGGGATCCCTGCACCGCCCGCGGAATCCGATCGGCGGGAAGAATGATTACTCCAATATCGATCTGCGCAGCCGCATGTACGCCTCCATCCCGGAGATGCACGCCTACCTGCAGAACGAGCCGGACAAACCGTTTATCCAGTGCGAATATATCCACGCCATGGGCAACGGCCCCGGGGACATCGAGGATTACTATGAGCTGGAGGAGATGTACGACGCCTATGTCGGCGGTTTTGTCTGGGAGTGGTGTGATCACGGCGTCTACATGGGTACGACGAACGACGGCCACCGGAAGTTTTATTACGGCGGAGATTCCGGAGAGTTTCCCCATGACGGGAATTTCTGCATGGACGGCCTCGTGTATCCGGACCGCACGCCGACGACCGGATTGAAGGAGTATAAGAATGTCCACCGTCCGGTGCGTGTGAAAGCGGAGGACGCCGCGGCCGGCAGATATGTTTTACAGAATAATTTTGATTTTCTGAACCTGAAGGACGCGGTCTATCTGCCCTGGGAGGTTTCCTGCGCCGGACAACGGATCTCCTCCGGCGAGGTGAGGGATGCGGAGATCCTGGATGTGGCGCCGCGGACGAAAAAGACGGTGACGCTTCCGATTCACATCCCGGAGCGGGAGGGGAAATCCTGCGTCCTGATTCGTTCTCATCAGTTAAAGGCGGACGCGTTCCGCGAGGAGGGCCTGGAGCGCGGGTTTGACCAGATCTTCTTCAATGACGCGCCGACGAAGAAGCTGACCGGTTTTCTGGCGTCTGAGACGACGGAAAAACAGCCGGTACGTTATCATGAGGACGACCGCTATGCCTATATTGACGGGGAGGATTTTTCCTATACGTTCAATAAACTGACGGGTGTGATCGGCAGGATCGTATATAAGAACCACAGTTTCCTGGATGAGCCGATGGAGCTGAACATCTGGCGCGCGCCCACGGATAATGACCGCGTGGTAAAGGGAGAGTGGTATAAGGCCGGGTATGACTGCATGCAGACGCGGACGTACGGCAATGAGTTCACGGCGCTGTCGGACGGCAGCCTCCGGATCGTCACGAAATCCGCGATGGCGCCCGTATACCGGCAGAAGTTCCTCGATTTTGAGATCACCTGGACCATCTGCCCGGACGGAACCATCCGCGCGCATTTTGAGGTGGAGCGCGACGCGGTGATGCGCGGAAAGTACGCGCTGTATTTCAACCATCCGACCGTGCAGAAGGATATGCACGGCATTGAGGACCGGTTTGAGCTGATCGAGACCTATCTGCCGCGGCTCGGCCTGCGTCTTCGCCTGCCGAAGAATATGTGTAAGGCGGAGTATTACGGATACGGCCCGTATGAGAGTTATATCGACAAGCATCAGGCGAGCCGGAGGGGACGGTTTGACGCGCATGTGTCCGCGATGCATGAGGATTATATTCGCCCGCAGGAGAACGGCAGCCATTACAACTGTGAATATGTGACGGTGGCGGATCGGACGCATCGGCTGAATGTCTATAATGAGACGCCGTTTTCCTTCAACCTGTCCGAGTATACGGCGGAGGAGCTGACGAGGAAAGCGCACAATTATGAGCTGGAGAAGTCCGGTCATACGATTCTCTGCCTTGATTACGGGCAGAGCGGGATCGGATCCGGCAGCTGCGGCCCGCAGCTGGATCGGAAGTATCAGCTGAACGCGACGCATTTTTCCTTCGGGTTCCATATAAAGCCGGAGGAACTGTAAAATGTAAATGGGGTCAGATCCCGGGAATGGTGGTCTGACCCCATTAAAAAAATATAAAAAATTACGCGCTGATCATAACGGAGGTCGCCTTGATGATCGCGGTCGCTTCCTTCCCGACCTGCAGGCCGAGATCGTGTACGGCCTCGATGGAGATCGTGGAGGTGATGCCGATGCCGTCCGCGACGTCCAGCTTCACGATGGCGTTGACTGCGCCCTCCTCGATGGAGGAGACGGTGCCGGTCAGCTGGTTCCTCGCGCTGATCTTCAGTTTGCTGTTGGCCATCATGACGGAGGTCGCCTTGATGACGGCGGTGGCTTCCTTCCCCTCTTTCAGATCCAGGTCTCTGATGGACTCCATGGAAATGGTGGCGCTGATCCGGTTGCCGCCGGGAAGCGCGAGCTTCACGATGCCGTTCACGGCGCCTTCGTTGACTTCGGTAATGGTTCCCTTGAGTTTGTTCCTTGCACTGATCATAACTGTGTTCTCCTTATAATAGTAATAGTATTTCTATCATAGCAGGTATTGTGCGCAGATGCAAATATTTTATACCTTTTTATTCCCGCGCGAAGCGCATGAGTTAAGGGGTGCCCGGAGGGTAT
>JAJQDV010000034.1 GCA_021202015.1 Clostridiales bacterium
CCCGTCCGGAGATTTCTTTACTTTCCTGTCCGCGGCGTCCTTCTTTTTCGCTTTCTTCTCCGCGGTTTTCGACTTTCTTCTCTTCTGAGAACGCGTTTCCGTTATATCCTGCCCCGCGACCGCCTTCGCGGCCTTCGGATTCACATTCCCCAAAGTCTCCCCCGCGGCCTTCGGATTCACATTCCCCGAAAGTTCCCCCGCGGCATCCGGATCCATATCCCCCGAAAGCTCCTCCGGGACATCCAGATTCATCTTCTCCGGCAGAACATATTTTTCCCGGATCCTGCGGTAATCCTCCCGGAAGGGCGCTATTTCTTCCTCCGGGATCTTATCCGGCGACTCCGGCACTTCTTCGCTGTATACGCGGACCATACATGCGCCGATATAGGAACAGTGATCCAGGACATGTTCAAAAGCAGTGATCATATCCTCCAGGATCAATCCGGCCTCCATGGAACATCTCCCGGCGCGGAGCCGGTCCACATGCCTCTGCCGCAGCTCCACACTCATCTCGTCGATCGCTTCCTCATAGGCTTCGATCTGCTTCGCCATCGTCTGATCATTCCGCTGAAATGCCAGGATCGTATGGTGCACAACATCCTTCACGGCGCCGCAGTAAACCAGAAACTCGTCCATACCGCGGTCTGAGATCTCAATGCCTTTCCCATTCATATCGGCAACGGAGGAACCGATGGACGCCGCGTGATCCGCCATCCGTTCAAAATCCCGGATACACTGGAGCATTACGGATACCTCCAGGCTGTCCGCAAGAGACAGCCTCCGTCCGCTCACCTTCATCAGATAGTCGCTCAGCGCCTCCTCACAGCGATCCGTATCCAGCTTCAGCCGAATGAGCCGCGCGGCCTTCTCCTCCGAATACTCCCGCAGCATCCCGACCGCAGTTTCGAGCGCTTCCTCTGTGAGCTCCGCCATTTTTACCGTTGTATCCATACAGATTTTCACCGCGAAACCGGGTTTCTCCAGAAAACGGTCGTCCAGCACGGCCAGGGCATCCGGTTCCCTGTCCGCCGGTTCGCTCCGGTCCGGGATCGTCCATGTCGCCAGTTTTACCAGGAAATTACCGAACGGGAACCAGGCGATACAGCAGGCGATATTAAACAGACTGTGTACGACGGCGATTCCCGCCGCGTTCGCCGGCCCGCTCAGGAAGGCAAATCCGATGAAAGCGTTCGCCACATAGAATATTGCCATGAAAACGATCGTTCCGATCAGATTGAAATAAAAATGAATCATGGCCGCGCGCTTCGCGTTTTTGCCTGCGCCTACCGCGGAAATCAGTGCGGTCACACAGGTACCGATGTTCTGGCCCATGATAATCGGAATCGCAACGCTGTACGGAATCGCGCCGGTCGCGCAGAGCGCCTGCAGGATACCGATGGACGCCGAGGAGCTCTGCACCACGGCCGTCAGTACCGCACCGGCCAGAACGCCGAGCAGAGGATTGGAAAACATGGTCAAAAGGGACAGAAACCGCGTGTTATCGGCCAGTGGTTCCACTGCGCCGCTCATCGTCTCCATCCCGAACATCAGCACCGCAAATCCGAGCAGAATCGCTCCGACATCCTTTTTCGTCTGATTGCCCTTTGCAGCCATATAAAGCACGATACCGATGACTGCAAGAATCGGAGAAAAGGAGGAGGGTTTCAGCATCGTAAGCAAAAATCCGCCGCCCTCGATCCCGGTCAGTGACAGGATCCATGACGTCACCGTCGTACCGATGTTGGCGCCCATGATCACGCCGACCGCCTGCGTCAGCCTCATAATGCCGGAATTTACAAAACCGATCACCATGACCGTCGTCGCCGACGAAGACTGGATGACCGCCGTCACCGCCGTGCCGAGCAGCACCCCCTTCAGGCGGTTGGAAGTCAGCCGCTCCAGGATGCTGTCCAGCCGTCCGCCGGACACCCGGACCAGCCCGTCGCCCATGGTATTCATGCCAAACAAAAACATAGCAAGCCCGCCGAGCAATGTCAATACCGAAAAAACATTCATATGAACTCCTTTTTTGCCCGCTTTCAGGACAAAGATCTTACACTGTCGCCGTCTGGAACAGGATCCCTCCTTTAAACAGGATGCTCCTTTCTGCTCTGTCCTTTACATTCTTTACGGCGGCATACATTTTTTACTTTACCTTTATATTTTTTTACATTGTAAAGTATCTATGTAAAATCCAAAGAGTTCTGTTTGTAAATTCTGTGTAAATTTTCGTCCGCTTTCTTTACATTTCTCCTGTTCTGTCTGCATTCGTCACTTTCTATGAAAGTCGATTGCAACTCTGGGCCGTTCAGATCAGCAGGCGAAAGCTCTTTCAGACATCATCTCCTCTCTCCGCTGATGGTAAAAATCACCCAGTTGGCGATGTTCTCTGCGTGATCGCCGATCCGCTCGAAATACTTTGCCACAAGAAGCAGATCGGAAGCCGCTTCCGTATAGGAGGATTTCTCCTGAATCAGCCGGATCAGCGTCTGCTTGGCCTCTATGAAAAGCGCATCCATCGTATCGTCTTTCCTGGAAACCTCCTCGGCCAGTTCGATGTCCCGGTTCACAAAAGCCTGGATGGCGTCTACCACCATGACCATACTCTCGGCGGCCATCTTTTTGATGACTTCCATCTCCGGCAGATCCTTCGCGTCCGACAGATAAATGGAGATCTCGGAAATATCCGCGGCATGATCGCCGATCCGCTCCATATCCGCCACCATCCGCAGCGCGGAAGAAACCAGTCTCAGATCCGAGGCCACCGGCTGCTGCTTCATCAGGAGCTTCATACAGAGTCCCTCGATATCCCGCATCTGGTGATCGATCTCATCGTCATACTCCACATTACTCTTTGCCTTTTCCACGTCATGGTGCACGATCGCCTCGATCGCGTACTCGATCGCCTGTTCGATCATATGCCCCATCGTGATCAGGCCGCCGTTCAGTTCATTCAACTGCTTATCAAAATAATTTCTCATTCTTAACGATTTCCTTTCCTCATGTCTGTTCGGGTCCCAAATTCATCCGAATGGATGCAGGCATCCATCGTATGACTTTTGTCCCCTTGTATCACCCAAATCTTCCTGTGATGTAGTCCTCCGTCCGCTTATCTGTCGGCATGGAGAAAATCTGATCCGTCTGCCCGTACTCCACGAGATCGCCCAGAAGGAAGAACGCGGTCTGATCGGACACGCGGACGGCCTGCTGCATATTATGCGTCACCATCACGATCGTATAATCTTTTTTCAGCTCCATGGCCAGATCCTCGATCTTTGAGGTGGAGATCGGATCGAGCGCGGATGTGGACTCATCCATCAGAAGCACCTCCGGTTCCACCGCCAGCGCCCGCGCGATGCAGATCCTCTGCTGCTGTCCGCCGGACACCGCGAGCGCGCTCTTCTTTAACTTATCCTTTACCTCATCCCAGATCGCCGCGTCCCGGAGGGACTTTTCCACGATCTCATCGAGCGCTCCCTTTGCGTGGACGCCGTGTGTCCGGGGACCGAAGGCTACATTGTCATAGATGCTCATCGGGAAAGGGTTCGCCTTCTGAAAAACCATGCCGACCCTCTTGCGAAGATGATTGACATCCATGCTCTTCGCGTAAATATCCTCGCCGTCCAGAGAGATCAGACCGTCGATTTTGCATCCCTCGATCAGATCGTTCATCCGGTTTAAGGACTTTAAAAGCGTCGATTTCCCGCAGCCGGAAGGCCCGATGAAGGCGGTAATCTGATGCTCCTGAATTTCCAGATTGATATCCTTTAACGCATGAAACTCACTGTAATGGAGATTCATGTTCTCTACTGTCATTTTAATCTTCACTGTTTTCTTTCCTTTTCATCCTTTTTAATACAACCTGCAACAGTTACATCTCAGAAATTTTTATACATCCGCTGCTCACTCTTTCTTCATCATGTTCGCGACCCGCGCGGAGACCACATTGATCACAAGCACCATAACTAGCAGCACGACCGCGGTCGCAAACGCCTGATCCGTGTGCAGACCCTCCTGCGAGAGGACATACATATGTACGGATAAGGTACGTCCGGAGGACAACAGGTTTTTCGGAAGCTCCGCCACGGTACCCGCCGTGTAGATCAGCGCGGCGGTTTCGCCCGCGATCCGACCGGTCGCCAGGATGACGCCGGAGAGGATGCCGGGGACGGCGCTCGGGAGAACGATACGGAACACCGTACGGAGCTTGCCGGCCCCCAGACCGAAACTACCTTCCCGGAAACTGTGAGGGACCGCCATCAGCGCTTCCTCTGTGGTTCGAAGGACAGTGGGCAGTACCATGATCGCCACTGTCAGAATTCCTGCAAGCAGGGAGTATGACATGTGAAAAAAGCTGACAAAGAACAGCATTCCGAACAGGCCGTATACGATGGAAGGGATACCGGTCAGCGTCTCCGCCATCATCCGGATCACTTTGACCAGCTTATTGCCCTTCTTCGCGTACTCCACCAGGTAAATGGCGGAAAACACGCCGATCGGAACCGCGATCGCCAGCGCCACGCCGATCATGATCAGCGTATTGATGATCGACGGAAGCATGGATACGTTGTCTGTCGTGTATTTCAGAGAGAAAAGGGAGGGCGTCAGATTCGGAATGCCCTTCACCAGTATGTACACGATCAGAAAGAACAGCATGAAAATGGTAAAAACCGCCGCCGCGATCACAAGCGTTTTTAATACCTTTGAGCCCGCATAAAACCGCTTCCGTAATATTTCTTTTTTCATGACGCCGCCTGTTCTCCTTTCCCTTTGATGATGTTAAATACCAGGTTGATGATGAGAATAAACACAAACAGCACCACGCCCGTCGCGATCAGGGACGAACGATGCAGTCCCGTGGAATACCCCATCTCCAGAACCACGTTCGTGGTCAGCGTCCGCACACCGTCCAGGATGCCGCCCGGCAGACGCGCCTGGTTGCCGGCCACCATGACGACCGCCATCGTCTCGCCGATCGCACGGCCGATCCCCAGTACGACCCCCGCCAGGATACCGGACTTTGCCGCCGGAATCACGCAGCGAAAGATGCTCGCTTCGTTCGTCGCGCCCAGTGCAAGTGAACCTTCATAATAAGCCGGATCCACGGCGCGGATGGAAGTCTCCGTCACGCTGATAATGGTCGGCAGGATCATGATCCCCAGCAAAAAGGACGCCGTCAGGATGCTCATGCCGTTTCCGCCGAAGTGATTCCGGACAAACGGAACCAGCACCATCAGGCCGAAGAAACCGTAAACCACGGAGGGGATGCCTGCCAGCAGATCCGTCGCCGGCTTGACGATCCTGTAAAGCTGTTTCGGACAGTATCTCCCGAGAAACACCGTCGCGAAAATCCCGACCGGCACGACCAGTACAATGGCTCCGCCCGTGATATACAGGCTGCCGACGATCATGGGGAAGATCCCGTATTTCCCGTTGCCAGGCTTCCATGTCGTGCCGCCCAGAAATTTGAAGATACCGATCTCTCCCATCGCCGGAATCCCGTTCACGAAGAGAAAGACACAGATACAGGCCACACAAAGGATGGAGATGCACGCAACGACCAGAAAAACGATCTCAAAAAATTTTTCTTTCTGTTTCATATGTACCTCGTCTCGAATATAAAATAATGAGGGGCAGGGCAAACCCTGCCCCTGCGGAGCAATTGATTTTCATAAATAACGCTGACTGCGTCAGCGGAGCACGGTCGTTTACTCGACCTCGCTCCATGTGGTGATCTCGCCCATGAAGATCTGCTGTACCAGATCGGAGCTCAGGTTGTCGATCGGGTTATCATTGTTTACGATAACCGCGATACCGTCCATGGCGATGGTCGTAGCGGTTACGCCGGTCTCCTCGTCCTTCAGGTCTCGGGAAGCCATACCGATGTCGCAGGTACCCTCGATCGCGTTTGTGACGCCTGTGGTGGAATCACTCGTCTGGATCTCGATGGTCGCGTTCGGGTTGATCTCCTCATAAGCCTCTTTCAGCTTCTCCATAACCGGAGATACGCTGGAGGAACCGGCAACGGAAATGCTTCCGGATGCTCCGCTGGTCTCAAAGGCCTCGCCATCCGCGATCTCGATGTAACCATTCTCGGAGATCACGGCCTGACCGTCCGCGCTCATGATGTAGTCGATGAAATCCTGGGCTACCTCACTCACGCTGTCCTGCGTTACGATGTTGAACGGACGAGCAACCGCATAGGAACCGTCTGCCACATTCTCGGTGGTCGCTTCCACGCCGTCGATCTGTACTGCCTTTACGGTGTCATTTAAGGACCCCAGGGAGCAGTAACCGATCGCATATGTATCTCCGGCTACGGTCGACATCATAACCTCTGTGTTGTTTGTGATCGTCGCATCCACAGTGGTCATGTCCTCTTTCTCGCCATCCTCGTTCTCCTGCTCGATACCGAACAGTTCGATAAACGCGCCTCTGGTACCGGAACCATCCTCGCGGGATAATACGGAAATTGCGGAGGAAGTGTCAAAATCAGAGCTGTCTGCCGTCTCTTCTGCCTCTTCCCCGTCTGTGTCTGCCGCGGAGGTCGTCGTATCCTCTGTCGTGTCGGAGGATGAGCTGCTTCCGCATCCGGATAAAGTCAGCCCCGCGACGGCCGCGGTACAAAGTGTCAATGCAAGTGCTTTTCTGAATTTCATTTTTTGTCTCCTTTTTCTCTTTTTCGATTTTTCGAATTTTTTGCAAGAAAGGTATACCTTCCAGGCACCCCTGAATTCATGCGCTTCGCGCGGAAATCAAAAGGTATCATTTTGCGTCCTTTCTTTGCTACAAGAGCGATATTATCAGGGCATTGTAAAAAGCAAAATCACGAAGGAGTAATTTTTATGTAAATAATCCGGGAAAATACGTAAATAAATTTTACAAAAGAATCTGCCGGTTTCCTGCGAAAAAATGCGTCATACAGAAGACCGCAAACGAATACCGGCAGTTGACAAAAAGACCTGCCGGTTTCCTGCAAAACGAAAATACGAAATATAAGAACGGAATCAGTTTCTGTGGGGGAGACGATTTTTCAGGCTGCGGATCTGGCCGAAGATCATGAGCTTCAGCGCGGGGTTAAAGAAATACGCGTACAAAAATGTCAGAACCAGATAAATCACGAGACCGACGACCACCTGCGCGGCCAGAGCCGCAATCGTACCGTCATAGAATCTCGCGGCAAAGCGGATACCCGCATACATCAGGACGCCGATCACGGTGAACGGAATCACATTGCGCAGAAAATCACGCAGAGAGAGATACGCCCGGCTCACCCAGATCTCAGAGATCAGGCCGACCAGTTCCGCGCAGATCGTTCCGACGACCGCCCCGTAGATTCCGAGCACGGGCATAAAAAGAGCGGACAGAACCAGATTCACGACCGCGTTCACCGACAGGATCCGGACCATCGTCATATCCTTTTTCAGCGGATAGATATAGGACTGCCGGATCGCTTCGCCGAACCCTATGATCAGAATGATCGGGCACATACCGATCATCACGCTCCCGCATATGGAAAAAGCCTCTCCGTAATAAAGCACCGCGAACAACGGCGCCACGGCGGCAAGGCCGAAGCAGGAGGCGAACCCGATAAAACAGGTCACAAGCAGGCAGTTGTTAAAATTACTGTTCAGGCTTTCGTAATTCTCCTCGGCGGCATATCTGCAGGCTCTCGGAAAAAGGACGGTCCCGACCACGCCGATAAACGTCCGCGGAATCTTGACGATCTTATCCGAATATTCATAAAACGCCACCGCATCCTTCGAAACGAGGATTCCCAGCAGCGTTTTATCAAATACCGTGTAGAGCGTGACAGCGATCACGGCCGCGAAAAGCGTAAAGAGCGGCCGGATATGCTCCAGAAGATCCTGTTTTGAAAAACGGGCGGGCGGGATCGCCGCGAGCACCTGCGGCATCATGACGATCTGCCCCAGGCAGACCGATACGCTCATGATCAGCGTATAGATGAGGACGTCTGAGGGATCCTTTACAAACATAAAAATACACACGGTCTCAAGCAGCTTGATGGCCGCGTTGCGGATAGAGACCAGTTTAAATTTCTCAAGCCCGTAAAACAGCCAGGTGATATCGATCGCGGCGGAGAAAACATAGATGGCCTGCACATAAGCCACGTTGACGTCACTGGCACAGAATACCAGAACATAGATCAGATAGGCCGCGAGCGAAATCATGGACGCCGCGAAATGTATGACGTAAAGGCTCCAGAATGTTTTTCTCAGCCTGAGAAGATCCGATCTGCGCTGCGCGATGATCCGCTGTCCGTGCTTATTGATACCCAGCATGGCAAACACGACAAAATAGTAAGCGATCGAATACGTATAAGAGTATACGCCGAGCGAAGTGCTTCCCATCGTCCGGGTAAGATAGGGGGAAACGATCAGCGGAACCACCAGTATCACAATATTATAAAACAGCTGAAACGCAAAATTCTTTTTCGCGCTGTCCGGCCTCAACAGTCGACTCTTCATTTCTAAAGCCTCCCCGCATTATGCCCCTGTTACTTTATGCTCCCCGTTTTTTATCTGTGTTTCCCGAATGTCACATGAATATGCACGCGCCCTCGCCGGCGATTCAGCTCCCCGACGCCGATCGGCTGCGCCATTCTGGCGGAAACGCCCAGAATCCCCAGCAGAGAAATATTATATATCAGATTGAACATATAGGTCTCGCCGAATCCCAGCACCACAAAGAACAGGGCAAACAGCGCAAGATCCAGTCTTTTGTACCTGAACAGATTGACAAACAGGATCACATACAGGATCAGCAGCAGGAATAACAGAATCCCTCCCCATGTGATCGAGTAATGGATATAAGAGTTATCGATTACAAACACGGTCAGATTATTCTTTCCGGAATTACGGGTTCCGGTAAAACTGACGACCTGCCCGAAAAATCTGATGCCGTAATCCGTCAGCCCCTTCAGCCCGTAATAGAACCGGCTCGCAAGGACGTTGTCGATCAAAACGATCAGGGAATTTCCCCGGCTGTACAGCCAGACACCCAGAAAGGAAATTCCGGCCAGAAGCGGCGCGCTGATCCTGAACAAAAACTGTATAAAATTTGTATAGAAGGCCTTCGTCTTCAGCGTGGCCAGTAAAAACACGAAATAAATAAATATAAAGGCATACCCGGAGGAACGTCCGCCGGCAATCTCCATCACGACTGCCCATATAGCAAAAATCAGCACCCATTCATACCATTTCATTCGTTTGAACCGGATGCAGAGCCATTCCGCCAGCATACAGAGCACATAACAGGTCAGCGTGTTCGGATGCCGGAATCCAAGCGCCATCTTCGTCCCCGTGACAAAAAGAGAAGAAGAATAATTCTCCGTGATGCCGAGCGCACACAGCGCAAAGATAACGATCAGGAGCAAAGTTTTCAGCAAAAGGTCATATCTCAGCATTTTATCCATCTGAATGTCCTGTCCGTGAATCACAAAAAGAGCCAGAATCAGAAGGTTGAGATCCCCGATACGAAGCTCCGTTATGAATACGATCACCAGAAATACAACAAAGAATATCACTTTTCGCTGTTTCATATGCCTTAAACGGAACAGTCCGGCGATCATCACCGCGGCGACAATAAAGGACAAAACATTAAAAAGCGTACCGATATCATAATCATAATAAATCTCGGACTGTCCGAGCAGAATCGCGTACACGGAATACACCGTCCACAATATATAAAAAAACCTGTCGCTGTTGAGAGTCGTTCTCTTTCTCAAAATTCATTTCTCCTTATTCGGACTGCCCCTGTTCGGCAAAGGCTCTTTCATTCATGATACTCAGATATAATTCATTCACAAGCTCCGCGTTCTTTGCGGCCGTCATGTTTTTCAGCATCGCAATCCGCCCTCTCTTCGCGGTCTCTCTCATCTCCTGCCTGTGGAGAAGGGCATACTCCATCCTGTCCGCGAGAGACGCCACGTCATCGGAATCGTACAGCAGTCCCGTGTCCCCGTCCCGGATCAGCTCCGCCGTTCCGGCGCTATCCGCGCCAATCACAAGCGCACCGGCAAACATGGCCTCCACCGTAACCCGCCCGAAAGCCTCCATCCGCGAACACACGAGCGCAATATCCGCCGTCCGGTAAAACCGTACCGGATCCGCCGCTGCGCCGCACATTTCGATATAATCGCCCGCGCCGGCGTCCCGGATCATGTCGCGCAGCCGGCTCTCCTCCTCCGGGCCGCCCGTCCCGACCAGGCGAAGCTTAAAGTCCTCATAACCGCGCTGTCTGAGCAGAACGCAGGCCTGTACGGCCATTGACGGCCGCTTATGTTCATACAGGCCTCCGACAAACACGATACAGACTTCCTTTTCCTGAAAGATCTCGTGCTCCGGACAGTCATAATCCCCCGGCTCAATCCCATTATAAATAACGGAAAGCTTCTCTTCCCCGAAAATCGGTCTGTATTTCTGATAAATACTCTGTGAAATGGCCGCGATCCGATCCGCGTTTTGCATCAGGCGGTATCCCCTCCGCCGAAATCGGATCCGTCGGCTCTGGTCCTCCTCAAGGAACTCCCTCAGATGCCAGACAAACGGCGTTCCCGTCCTCTGCGCAGCCCGTGCTCCCACACAGGTGAACGTCGTATTGATATGCACCAGATCCGTATGCTCCCTCCGGATCAGATCCGCAATCCTGCGGGAAGCCCTCACATTATATACACGCTTCAGCAGATCCTTCAGGAAAATCCGCGCCTTTCCCCGGTCTTCCAGCTTCATGACCCATGAATAGGAGCGGATCAGAATATGCCGGATCCCCTTCTCATCCAGAAGCGCTTCTCCGGTTCCCTCACGGGGAAGCACCACGATCACACGGTGGTGATACCGCTCCTGAAGCAGGGAGGCCAGACTCGCCATGCTGAGAAAAGCGCCGTGATAGCAGTTGTTATCAGAGGCAATAATCATTATATTCATACAGAAAATTCCTTCCTGCAGGCATCGATTACCCGGGATTCCTCAATCGGAAGCCTCACATTCGCAAAGGCAAGCTTCTGAATGATCTGTTTTTTGAGACAGTCCGCCCGGCTCAGATCCTTTTCAAGTACAACAAGCCTGGGAACATGGCGCTCCTTAAGCCCGTGTTTTCGGATCCAGACATTCATGAGGATTTCCGACACATATCCGAAGACCCGCTGATGCGGCCGGTCATATCCGCTGATATCAATGACCTCCTCGCATCGCGCCAGCACCTCAAACAGCCATTCACAATAAGGCTCGAAAATATCCTGTTTCGCGATCATCATATTGCGGTAGGAGATATGCCGCGACTGCATCACCTGTGAGAAGGTTTCATAATATGCCGGATAATCGGTACGGATCACCTCCGAGAAGCGTTTCACATCCTCCGGATAGCAGAACCGCAGCAGATCCTCCTCCACGGTCTTTGGCCAGGGGAAGTACGGAATCTCATCAATCACGTCGCTGTCCCTCAGATATTCCGAAATCTGCTCCTCCGTCAGGCAGGATCCGGCGATGTCCCCGGGGTATTTTGAAACGCTGCATTTATTGCAGCGGGGAGCCTCCCCTTTATAAAACATCCGTCGGTAATGATACAGACCCCGGATATCCGCGCGGCTGTGCTTCCACAGGCAGTACAGCGCGGTCAGCTCGCAGTAAGAATTATTTTTCGCGGAGATATTGTCCTGTCCGTCCCAGTCGTCATACAGATATCCGTCGATCCGGTCATGAAAGACGCTTCCGACCTGCATCATACGGCAATATTCCGGCAGGCTCACGTCCGCCTTTTTATGTGCCGCCACAAAAACTTCTGTCATGCGGATCCTCTCCCTTCGCTTTAAAATATTTTCCTCAGGGACGGATCGTGATGCCGAGCCTTCCGGCCCGTCCGTCCGAAAAACCTCTGCGCAGCATTTTCATCGTCTCACGTTTTTTGCAGTCCGCCAGCAGGATCGCCCGGAATCTGCTGAGCAGAAGCTTTGCGACTTTAAGATGCTGTCCCTCTCTTCGGAAAATATAGGTTTTATTTCGCACACGGTAATACTCTTTCCAGGGATCCTCGATCTTATAACGGAAGGTAAAACCGAGTATTTTCCTGTAGTTCTGGTTTGCCTGCGGATGAAAGTGAACAGAATCAACAACCGTAGCAATCACCGCCCCGACGTTTTTTGCCCTCACCTTATAATCAAATTCATTTTCCTTTACAAAAAAGGCGCCGATCGGATAACCCAGCTTTCCGATCAGTTCTCTGGAAACCAGCGTCCCGTTGAACGGATCGATCTCATTCCAGATAATCCCGTCCACAGCCCGCCGTTTCACCTCTTCCTCGTCAAACGTCCCGAATGTGAGGAACGTCATCCGCCCTTCGGCACAGGTCACAAGGGAATTTACCATGACATAGGGATTGGACTGTATCTGATCATTCGCAAAGTCAAGCAGGCGCTCCAGCGCCAGGCTGTCCGCCGGACGGCCGTCGTCATCCATCAGCCAGAACCAGTCATATCCGGCCTCATACGCGACCTGCACGCCGTATTCAAACCCGCCGGCCGCACCGGTATTTTCATTCATATAAATATAACGCATCCGGCTGTTATCCAGATAGCCCAGATTCCGCAGATGCTCTTCGGTCCCGTCGCTGCTGTGATTATCGATCACATATACGGCGTCCGGCAGAACCGTCTGACAAAAGATCATTTCGAGATTTTTCGCCAGCAGTTCTTTTCTATTGTATGTAATCACGACTCCTGCCGTCTTCATTCCCGCTGTCTCCTCCCTCACCCTTTTTCAGCTTCCTGTACAGCTTCTGAGGAAGCAGCTTCATGACCAGAGGCTTCACCACATAGGGAAGCGCGCCCGGCATCAGGCCCAGCGAACGAAACCCCTTCCATCGCAGTACGGCCTCTTCCCTTCTTCTCTTCCAGGACAGCTCTCTCTGATGTCCGTCCTTCTGATAATAATCCATCAGAAATTCCTGCAGATTATACCCCCGCATCCCCATGCTGTACATCCGCATGAACAGGTCATAATCCTGGCATCTCCTCGTCTCCTTCGCGACACGGTACTTCCCGGCCTTAAGGAGGCTGTCCCGCCGGATGACAACGGACGGATGCAGGAACTGCGTCGTCCGCAGGAAATCACGCGTCCCGGGCGTCTCCTTTGTCTTATAATCCCCCCAGCACCCATGCTCATGGTCGTACAGCCTGGCATTGCAGCCGACGATATCATATTCCGGATGAGCATCCAGAAAATCCACTTCTCTCTGCAGCCGCTCCGGGTAGGAGAGGTCATCCGCGTCCTGACGCGCGATCAGCTCGCCGGACGAGCAGTCGATACAGGCATTCAAAGCCGCCGCAAGCCCCCGGTTATCCGGATAGCCGATGATCCGGATCCTGGGATCCAGACCCCCGATTCTCTCCAGAAGTGCGCGCGTATCGTTGGTCGAACCATCGTCGCAGATGATAAACTCCCAGTCCGTGAATGTCTGCGCGATCACGGACTCCGCGGTTCTCTGAAGCTCCCCGTATGCTTTTACATTGTAAACGCCCATCACAATTGAAACACGCGGCATGTCAATCCTCCGATGCGTTTTAGGCTGTCGCGGCACTTTGAAACATCCCGCATGACGGCAGAGCGTTATCCTACCGAAACCGAAAGCCCCATTTTTTAAAATACGCGCGCATGGAACCGAGATGTATGCGGAACATTTTCAGATCCCTGTGCGACTTCCGGTCCCATTTATGGATGACCGAGGCATAAGGATAATACATCAGTTTCGAGACCTGATTCACCCTTCTGCACAGATCGGCATCCTCCATATACATAAAAAAACGCTCATCGAATCCGTTCAGACTCCGGAAAAGATCCGTCCGAATCACCAGAAAACTCCCCTGACCGAAGGGAACCTGAAATGGCTGTGAAAAATCCTGATCCTGAAGCGCGTGGTATTTTACTCTTTTCCGGAACAGGCCACTACAGAAAAACCGGATAAACATGTCGCTTACCGTCGGTTCTCTCCGATAAGCCCAGTGCATCTTGCCGGTCTCATCCGTGAGCTTTGGAATGCACATGCCGATCTCCGGATCCTCCATGTAACAGATGATCTTTGAAAAAACATCCTCCGTAAAAAGAATATCGGGATTCACCATTGCGTGAAAACGGGAATCCAGCATCGGAATCACGAGATTATTTCCCTTCCCGAAGCCGAGATTCGAACCCGCGTCCAGATAAGTGACGTCGGCAAAGGATCCGATACACGACAGCTTCTCTTCTCTCAGCGCGTCATACGCCTGTTCTCCGCTGCTGTTATCAATGATATAAACTTGCTTTGTCAGATCGCCGGATGTATATTTTTCAAGAGAGGTAACCGCATGGATCACATCCCCGTAATCCTTATAGGCGACGATCGCGACAGACAGATCAACCATGTCCTTCCCCCATCCGTTCACCGATCCTTCCCGGGGAGCGGTATCCAGGACCCCAGCTCCAGGTCAGCGTCCTTCGTCGTATATTTCGCAAATCCGGAAGCCGGATAAAATGTCAGCTCGCCAAAATAAATGCGTCCGTTTACCTCATACAGATCCGTCCTGCAGAAGGGCAGCCCCTTCGTCAGCTTCTCCGAGATTTGCTTCATCTTCTCCAGATCGGTCGGCATATAGAGTTCCCTGTCATAGACAGGCGGATTGTTCACGATGCCGACATCCAGCAGACGGGCGTCCGGATCATAATAATTCGCGTGATGTCCGGAAAAACGGTCAAAGTCGATCTTAAAGCACTTTACCTTCCCGTCAAAACACAGAAATTTATAATCTCTCAGCTCCCCCGCCTCTTCATCCTCCATATACTGTTCGGCGAGAATCCGGGGACGGATGTTTTTATAGGGCCATTCCCTGCCGAAATGATAATAATCATGCTTCAGAAAATGATTCATTTTTTTCCTGGCCTGCGCAATATCAAAAGTGTTTTTATCCCTGCAGATCAGGATACCCCCGGAATCATGCGTACATTTCAGCACAAACTGGTTCGGAAGACGGTCAAAATCGATCTCATCAAAGCTGTCCCACACACCGAAAGCGGGGATGATGTATTCCGGACCGATGATATCAGACACATAGCGCTTCGCCTCATATTTGTCGACCATCTCCGGATATGCGGGATTCCTGTCATGGAGCTTCAGCCACTGCATCTTCTGATTAAAGGTCTCCGGGTGTTCCAGATCAAGTCTCTCCCTGAATTCGGCACGATAGAGCAGACGGATATAAGCCTCGTCGCTCATCCAGTTCAGAAAGCCGTTTCTTCCCAGAACGGTAAGAACCTTCACCGGGCGCGAGATCGCTTTTTTAATGAGTCTCATCTGTACATTTTCCATAACGTATCTATTTTATGTTTTAAGACATAAAATGTCAAAAAAATTCTATTGTTCTGTTATTCGATTTTCGCATAAATAAATTCAGTTGCGGAAATAGGCCGTACCGGACTCAAATATCCTCATATCCTGTTCACCGTAAATATTGACGGCGACGCCGTTTCCCCGTCTCTCGGAGTGCGCCATTTTACCGAGGACGCGCCCGTCCGGACTGGTGATACCCTCGATCGCCATATAGGAACCGTTGACGTTCCACTCTTCGTCCATCGTCGGTCTGCCATCCTCATTGACATACTGTGTCGCGACCTGTCCGTTCGCGATCAGTCTGTCCAGCCACGCGTCCGTCGCCACAAAACGCCCTTCCCCGTGAGAGGCCGGATTCGTATAGACCTGCCCGGGCTCTGCCTGCGCCAGCCAGGGGGACTTGTCCGACACGACCTTCGTGTAAACCATCTTTGAGATATGGCGGCCGATCGTATTGTAGGTCAGCGTCGGGGAATCGGCATTTCCCTCCTGAATCCGCCCGTAGGGGACCAGGCCCAGCTTGATCAGCGCCTGGAAGCCGTTGCAGATCCCCAGGGCCAGCCCGTCCCGCTCGTTTAGCAGACGCTCCACCGCCTCCTTTATCTTCGCGTTCCGGAACGCGGTCGCAAAAAACTTCGCGGAGCCCTCCGGCTCGTCGCCCGCGGAAAACCCGCCGGGGAACATGATGATCTGCGACTGATCGATCGCCTTTACAAAGACATCCACGGAATCCCGGATATCCTCCGCGGACAGATTCTGAAATACCTTCGTCACCACATTCGCGCCCGCGCGCTCAAACGCCCGCGCCGAATCGTACTCACAGTTCGTTCCCGGGAAAACAGGGATAAACACGGTCGGCTTCGCGACCCGGTTCTTACAGATATAGATCTTATCTGTATTATAAATTTTCAGCGGCAGCCCGGCGGTATCCGCACCCGCTTTCGTCGGAAACACCTTCTCCAGGGTGCCGGTCCAGGCGGAAAGCGCCTCCTCCATGGGGATCTGAAGCGTCCCGTACCGAAAGACCGGCTCCTCCAGGACCGAGCCCGCGACGGAAACATTCGCGCGCAGCCCGACCGCCTCCATGGCGGCCTTCACCGCGTCGGTATCCTCCGGCGAAGCCTCCGCCACGAAACTGCCAAAGGACGGTGCGAACGCCTCCTCCGGTTTCATACAGCCGCGGATGGATACGCCCAGTTTGTTCCCGAACGCCATCCTGCTGACAGCTGCGATCAGCCCTCCGGCATCCAGCGCATAGACCGCGGTCAGTTTCTTCTCCTGTATCAGAGAATGCACCACGTCGTACATCCGCATGAGTTTTTCATAGTCCGGCAGTCCGTAAACGTCCCGGTCGGCGGTAAACAGCATCAGCTTGTCCCCCGGCGTC
Source organism: Clostridiales bacterium (assembly GCA_021202015.1). GTDB lineage: Bacteria > Bacillota > Clostridia > Lachnospirales > Lachnospiraceae > Eubacterium_I. Next base: position 16,763 of record JAJQDV010000034.1, read on the forward strand.
TTTAACTCCGGCGTTACAACATCCGCCTCCTTCGCCACATCCACGGCAAAGGAAACCAGCGTCGGCGGCACATCGATGTCATTGAAGGTGCCGGACATGGAGTCCTTCCCTCCGATGGAAGGAAGCCCGAAGCCCAGCTGTGCGCTGTACGCGCCGAGCAGAGCCGCGAACGGCTGGCTCCAGCGGGACGGATCCCCGCTCATCCGGCGGAAATACTCCTGAAAGCTGAAGCGGATCTTTTTATAATCGCCTCCTGCCGCCACGATCTTCGCGACAGACTCCGCCACGGCGTAAACCGCGCCGTGATAGGGGCTCCAGCTCGACAGATAAGGATCAAACCCGTAGCTCATCATCGTTACGGCGTCGCAGCGTCCCGTCATCACGGGCACCTTCGCGACCATGGCCTGTGTTTCCGTCAGCTGATAACGCCCGCCGTAGGGCATAAACACACTGCCCGCCCCGATCGAGCCGTCGAACATCTCGACCAGCCCCTTCTGCGAGCAGACGTTTAAATCGCGCAGGGTGTCCAGCCACGCCGCGCGCACATCGCCCTTTTCCAGATCCGCGGCGACCGCCGGGATCGCGATCTGATCCAGATAACAGTCCTCCTTCGAAGGAATATCCACGGCGACGCGGGTCTCCTGATGCGCGCCGTTCGTATCCAGGAAAGCGCGGGAGAGATTTACAATCTCCTTCTCCCTCCACACAAGCACGAGGCGGGGATCCTCCGTCACGACCGCCACCGGGACAGCCTCGAGGTTCTCCTCCTTCGCGTAAGCTAAAAACAGATCCGCGTTCTCCGGAGCGACGACCACCGCCATCCGCTCCTGGGACTCGGAGATGGCGAGCTCCGTACCGTCCAGGCCCGCGTATTTCTTCGGCACCTTATTCAGATCCACGCGGAGGCCGTCCGCCAGCTCGCCGATGGCGACCGACACGCCGCCAGCGCCGAAATCATTGCATTTTTTTATAAGATATGAGACCTCCTCCCGGCGGAAAAGCCGCTGGATCTTGCGCTCCGTGGGCGGATTGCCCTTCTGCACCTCCGCGCCGCAGGTGTCGATGGACGCCGTGGTATGCGCCTTGGAGGAGCCCGTCGCTCCGCCGCAGCCGTCGCGGCCGGTCCGGCCGCCCAGCAGGATGATAATGTCTCCCGGATCCGAGGTCAGCCTCTGCACCGCGCGCCGGGGCGCCGCGCCGAGCACCGCGCCGATCTCCATGCGCTTCGCCACATAGTCCGGGTGATAGATCTCCTTCACCAGACCCGTGGCGAGCCCGATCTGATTGCCGTAGGAGCTGTAGCCCGCGGCGGCGGACCGCACGATCTTTTTCTGCGGCAGCTTGCCCGGAAGCGTATCCCGGACAGAACCCGTCGGATCCGCCGCGCCCGTCACCCGCATCGCCTGATAGACATAGGTACGCCCGGAGAGCGGGTCGCGGATCGCGCCGCCCAGACAGGTCGCCGCGCCGCCGAAAGGCTCGATCTCCGTCGGGTGGTTGTGCGTCTCGTTCTTAAAATTGATCAGCCACTCCTCTTCTTTCCCATCCACGGTCAGGGGAACCACGATGGAGCAGGCGTTGATCTCGTCCGACTCCTCCTGATCCTTAAGCTTTCCCTCTTTTTTCAGCTTCTTCATCGCCATCAGGGCCAGATCCATCAGGCAGGGGAACTTCTCCGGCCGATCGGCGTACATCTCTTCAAAATCCGCCTGATACTGCTCATAGGTCCTTTTCATCGGTTCCAGATAAAATCCGTCGCCAAAGCGCACCTCTTTTAACTCAGTCGAGAATGTCGTATGCCGGCAGTGGTCGGACCAGTAGGTGTCCAGCACGCGGATCTCCGTCATCGTCGGATCCCGGTGTTCCTCACCGGCAAAATAATTCTGAATATGGAGGAAATCGCGAAACGTCATCGCCAGGCCGAGGGAATCATACAGCTCCTTAAGATCCGCCTCCGCCATGGATGAAAATCCGTCAAATACGATCACATCCTCCGGCTCCGCGAACTCCTGCACCAGCGTATCCGGCTTCTCAAAGCCGGTCTCGCGCGAATCCACCGGATTGATGCAGTGGCGCCGGATCGCGTCCAGCTGCTCATCAGTGATCTCACCCTCGATCACATAGGTCGTCGCCGTCCGGATCACCGGATCCTCCTCCTCGTTCAGAAGCTTCACACACTGCTCGGCGGAATCCGCCCGCTGGTCAAACTGCCCGGGCAGATACTCCACACTGAAGGACTTCGCGCCGTTTAAGTCAAACTCCTCCTCATAAACAGAATCTACCGGCGGCTCCGAGAAGACGCTGACCACCGCCTTCCGATACGTCTCATCCGAGACATTCTCGACATCGTAGCGGATCAGCTCCCGCACTCTCGTCACCCCGGGGATTCCCAGATAACTTAGGATCTCGGACTCCAGCTCCCGCGCCTTCACGGCGTAGGCTTCCTTCTTTTCCACATATACTCTGCGCACTTTTGCCATGGCGGAACCTCCTCTCCGAAACCGATAAACTGACAGATCTGTTACGCTGCCTTCCATAAAATAACCCCATCTTTCTTTACATTCTTATAAAACGGCATGATATTTTCCCTCTTTTACACAGGTCTTAGTGTAGCATAACCCTGTTGTTAAAATCAAGCGGCGATACTTTTCACAGATTCGTTTCTGCTCTTCTATAGAATCCTGCTTTGATGTCCTATGAACTATGGAGAGTCGGACCGTCATCCGCCGGCACTGATTCCTCTGCAATAGAAATATATTCTTCCAGCCGCTGCTGCTCCAGTCCGGCGATCATCTCCGCAAAGGGAGTCAGCTCACCGTTTACAGCATAAGCTTCCAGTGCATCGAAATATTCCAGTCGATTTTCCTTTGCAACAGACACCGGAAGAAAACCGCCGATCAAAAGCTGATAGTTCATCATCATACGGGAGGTTCTTCCATTGCCGTCCGTGAAGGGGTGGATGCGAACGAACTCCGCATGTGTCCATGCCGCCAGTTCAATCGTGTTTAACTCAGTTTTGTACGGCAAATCCGCGAAAAAGCTTTTGACCTGACGGTACATCTCACTCGGCACAGGCGGCTTGTGTCCGGCGCCGGTAATCCGAACTGCAACATTTCGATATATTCCGCCGGGTAAGATATTCTCCATGAGCAGAGCATGGATATCCTTGACGATATATTCGTCAAGAGGTTTGCCGTCAGCAACACATTTTTGCACATAGGCAAAGGCTTTTGCGTGATTGGCCACCTCGTAGATTTCCCGAAGGGTCTTTCCTCCCACAGAAAGACCGTCCTCAATGATCGCCCTGGTTTGAATCAGTGTCAGCGTGTTTCCCTCGATTGCCGTAGAGTTGTGCGCATACTCAATATTAAAGCTGTTATCAAATCCCCGCAGAACCTCTTTGGGAAGTTCTGTGCGTATTTGGGCTGCGGCTTTCTTTAACTGCAGCAGCAATTTGTCATCCATTTTTCGTTCACCTCGTTTTGACTGACCTATTATAGCACTTCATGGGGGATTTTCATATAGAATTTTGAAAATTTATCTGCACACATAAATCCCCCGCAGCCGGCCCAAACCAGTCACAGGGGATCCATATTTCTATTCAAACCGGACATAACATATCATAAACAGACGATTCGTCTTCATCAATGGAATGCTGATCAGCACCTCTCTGGTTTCTCTACTGCCACTTCCCGGCATACACGGCGTCCGTACTCCTCCCGAACGTCACAGTCACAAACGGATAATAATGACTGTCCGTCAGATACTGCTGAAAATAGTAGGTGTTCCCTTTGCGCCGGCAGAACGTATCGCAGCCGTCCCCGTTCCAGTCGCCCACCAGGATCGCGTCGTCATCGGCATAACCGTAAATCATTGTTTTTTCCACATCCATCGTCGTAAACGTAGCGTCATTTGTAATATAATAGGTCCTGCCGTTCCGGCACACGGCCAGGGTATCGATCCCGTCGCCGTCCCAGTCGCCCGCAAACGCGACATCCGTTTCCTTTCCGAAGGTCACCACGATCTTCGCCTCCATGGACTCGAAATCATTGATAAAATAATATTTGCTCCCGCGGCGCACGCAGATCGTATCGATGCCGTCGCCGTCCCAGTCGCCCACCAGAACCTCATCCGTCGATTTCCCGTAGCTCAACACCTCATCCGCGACCGATGACTCCAGATCGTTCGAGAAATAATAGACATTCCCGTTCCGGCGCATACAGAACGTATCGATGCCGTCACCGTCCCAGTCGCCCACCAGAACCTCGTCCGTCGACTTCCCGTAGGCAAGCGAGTTCGTCGCCGCATCGGAATCCAACTCATCCTGGAAATAGAACATGCTTCCGCGGCGCAGCGCCAGCGTATCGGGAACGATCACTTTCCCGTCCGATCGATAGGCCGCCCAGGTGATATCAGACTCCGGAGATCTCGTCATACTGTTTTCATCGGCTTCAAAGCTGGTCATCACCGCACTCGTCCAGGTTTCATTATCAGCAGGATAATAGATGGTAAGGGTATCTCCGGAGAAATTGGCGGTGCCGATCGTCGTCGGTGCGTCGCCGGTAAAATAAACCTCGCTCAGAGCCGTACAGTTTCCGAATACATAGGTACCCGAAATATTATAACCGTTATTTGAATACGTCACATAAATGCCCATGGCGCTCACATTCGCCGGGATCGTCATCGTCGTCAGGCCGGTGCAGCCGTAGAACGCATAGCTGTCAATCGTCTCCAGAACGTCCGGCAAAATCATTTCCGTCAGGCCCGTACAGCAGTAAAACGCGTAGATACCGATACGTGTCACGCCGTCCGGAATGCTCACGCAGGTCAGCAGTCCGGAACAGTTATAAAACAGATAATCGGATATCTCAGTCAATCCGTCCGGAAGCACCATCTCCGTCAGGCTCACACAGTTATAAAATGTTCCCTCGCCAATCTCCGTTACGCTGTCCGGAAGATTCACCTCAGCCAGAGCCGTACAGTCATAAAACACCTGATCTCCGATGGAAACCAGATTCTCCGGGAGCGTTACCTCCTCCAGACTGCCGCAGGCATAAAACGATCCGTTGCAGATGGTATAAACACCGTCCGGTACATCATAGGACGTTCCCTCCTTCCCCTGCGGATAATCCGCCAGGCCGATTCCCTCAGAATCCGAGAAGAAAAGAACGCCGTCAACCGCAAAGTAAACACGGTTTCCCGTCTCCACCGTATACGCAGTCAGCGCCGTGCAGTCGAGAAACGCGTAATCCCCGATCGAGGTCAGGCTGGCCGGAAGCGCCGCCTCCGTCAGGCTGCTGCAGCTGCAGAACGCATACGCTCCGATCTCCTCCACCCCGTTTGAAAGCGTCAGATCCGCGAGCCCGCTGCAGCCGTAAAACGCGTAATCAGAGATATTCGTCACAGAAGAAGGGATGACCACGTCCCCCAGGCTTTCGCAATTGTAGAACGCACACTCCCCGATCACCTCCGCCCCGGACGGAATGGAAATATTCTCCAGAGCGCTGCAGCCGTAAAACATATTTTCATTGATGCTCGTCATGCCGGACGGCAGAGACACATCCGCCAGGCTGCTGCAGCCGTAAAACATGCTGTCCCCGATCTCCGTCACGCTGTCCGGAATACTTAAGGACGTCAGTTTCGTACAGCCGCGGAACGCGCCTTCCCCGATCGCCGTCACGCTGTCCGGAATGCTTAAGGACGTCAGCTTCGTGCATCCGTAAAACGCATAGGTTCCGATCGTTGTCAGGCCGTAGGGAATTGACACCTCCTTCAGGGCGGTGCATTTATAAAAGGCGTTATAACAGATCTCCGTAACGCTGGACGCAAGGCTTACCTCCGTGGCCGCCGTACAGCTGTAAAACGCATACCTGCCGATATTCGTAACCCCATCCTCTATCACGACAGAGGTGATCTTCTTCCGGTCGGAATACCAGGGCGCGTGCGTGACGGATGTATAGTCATCCATCTCGCCGGTGCCGCTGATCGTCAGCACGCCGTCGCTGTCGAGCACCCAGGTCAGCTCGTCGCCGCAGGTGCCCTCGGAGACAGTATCGGCGGCAGTCGTCAGGACAACATCCGCATCATCCGATGCTGTTTCACCGGTCTCCGTGACGGCAACATCCGCATCATCCGACGCCGCTTCTCCGGCTGCGGTCCGCACAATGCCGGAATCCCCCGCCTCCGCATTCGCGGCTTCCGACTGAACCGTCCCTGTATCCTCAGAAGCGATTTTGCCGTCACCCGCCGTCTCCGCGGCCAGACACGGCGCCGCCATCGTCAGGCACAGAGACGCTGCCAGTATGAACGACAAACATTTTCTTTTCATCATGGATTTTCCCTCCTGTTCTCACTGCCACTTCCCGGCATACACGGCATCCGTACTCCTTCCGAACGTCACAGTCACAAACGGATAATAATGACTGTCCGTCAGATACTGCTGAAAATAGTAGGTGTTCCCTTTGCGCCGGCAGAACGTATCGCAGCCGTCCCCGTTCCAGTCGCCCACCAGGATCGCGTCGTCA
>JAJQDV010000062.1:0-2627 GCA_021202015.1 Clostridiales bacterium
GTATACCTTCCAGGCACCCCTTAATTCATGCGCTTCGCGCGGAAATAACAAGGTAGAAGGGAATGACGGAGGAACTGTCCGATGGGAATTGAGATGATCGGGATCGATCACAGTACGGCGGAGATCGACGTTCGCATGATGTTTTCCTTTACGAAGAAAAATACGGAAGCGTTTTATACATATATAAAAAAAGAAGCCGGGATCGATGGCTGCGTCCTGCTTTCCACCTGCTGCCGCACGGAGCTGTGGGTCAGCACCTCCGGGGACCGGGACGGGAATCTTTATGATATTCTTTGTCGGATTCGCGGGATCGATCCGGAACGGTTCAGAGAGTATTTTATTCGTCGGAAGGGCGAGGAGGCGGTACGCCATCTCTTTCGGCTTGCCTGCGGCCTTGAGTCCCGTATTCTGGGGGAGGATCAGATCCTGACACAGGTGGGGGACGCCCTGGCGTTTTCACGGAAAAACTATGCGGCGGATCATGTGCTGGAGACTTTGTTCCGACAGGCGGTCACAGCAGGGAAAAAGGTGAAAACAAACGTGGATCTCTCGCATTCGGATCCGTCTGTCGCGCATGTGATGATTCGGAGGCTGAAACAGGAGGAAATGTCATTCCGGGAAAAGACATGCCTCGTGATCGGGAACGGAGCCATGGGTAAACTGGCAGCGGTTCTTCTGCTGGAGCAGGGGGCGGATGTGTGGATGACGGTCCGCCGGTATCACGGCGGACTGGTGGATATCCCGGCGGATTGTAAACGGATCGACTACGGAAGGCGGATGGAGCTGATCCCGCGGTGCGATTATGTCGTCAGCGCCACGGCGAGTCCGAATTATACGCTTACGCGCAGCCTGATGGAGCCGGTGCTGTTCAATCGCGGCTCTGCGGGATCTGTGCTTCAAAACTGCGGCTCTGCGGGATCGGAACCTGAGATATGCACAGGGGCGCATAAGGGAATCTCAGGACAGATGGTTCTTGTCGACCTGGCGGTGCCGAGGGATATCGACCCTGAGATCGGCTCGCTGCCCGGCGTGAGGATGTATGATGTCGACTCCTTTCGGAAGGAGGCGCGCAGCGAGGAGCAGAAACACGCGATCCGGGAGGCGGAGGAAATCCTGTCGGAGCAGATGGATCAGTTTTTTGCCTGGTATGACTGTGTGGATATGATTCCGCTGATCGAGGAACTGAAACACGCGATGGCGGCGGATCTGTCTCCGCGGATATCCGTCGAGTTGAGGAGGCTTCCGCTCGAAGACACGGAACGGTGTCGGTTTCGGGAGGATGTGGAGGCGGCCGCGGAGCGCGCGGCAAACAAATTGCTGTTCGGGCTGCGGGATACGCTGGATCCGCAGACTTTTCGGGAGTGCCTGCGCGGCATGCGTAAGGTTTACGGGAATGATTCTCCAGGTCATTTTCAGAAAAAGCGTCCCGCGCCGCGTGAGGGGGATTCTGTCTGATCGATGAAAAAAGAAATCGTGATCGGCAGCCGGGCAAGCAGGCTGGCGCTCGTGCAGGCCGATAATGTTAAATTTTATATAGAAAAAAATCATCCGGAACTTCACGTCCGCGTCCTGCCGATGAAGACGACGGGGGACAGGTTCCCGGAGCGTCCGTTGGAAAGTATCGGCGGGAAGGGACTGTTTGTAAAAGAACTGGACCTGGCTCTGGCGGAAGGAAGGACGGATCTGTCGGTGCACAGCCTGAAGGATGTTCCGACGGACGTTCCGGAGGAACTGCCGCTTATCGCCTTTTCAAAAAGGGAGGATCCGCGGGATGTCCTGGTCCTGCCGCGGGGGTGTGAGGAGCCTGATTTTTCAAAACCGGTCGGGTGTTCGTCCGGAAGGAGGATGATCCAGTTCCGGCGGCTGTATCCGGAGGTCCGCTTTCAATCCGTTCGAGGGAATGTTCAGACGCGGCTTCAAAAGCTGGACGAGGGACAGTACGGAGCCCTGATCCTGGCGGCGGCCGGGCTGAAGCGCCTCGGACTGGAGGACCGAATCAGCCGTTTTTTTCCCGCGGAGGAGATCCTTCCGGCGGCCGGGCAGGGAATTCTGGCGGTTCAGGGCCGGGCGGGCGAGGATTACCGTTTTCTGGACGGATATACGGATGCGTCTTCCCGCCTCTGCGCACTGGCGGAACGCGCCTTTATCCGCAGACTGGGCGGGGGATGTTCGATGCCGGCGGCGGCCTTTGCGGAGATCGAGGCTGCGGCCGTACAGATCAGACTGCGCGCCATGTATCTGGATGAACGCACGGGGCGTCTGCACGAAGGCGTTCTGACGGGCGGTGCGGACGAAGCGGAACAGGTCGGGATCCGTCTGGCGGAGAAATTTTTATTATCATCATAAATCACAGGAGAAAATATATCCATGTTTTCCTCAGATAAAAAAACAGTTGGAAAGGTGTGGCTGGTCGGGGCGGGACCGTCGAATCCCGGCCTGCTTACGCTCCGGGGTTTTAAGGTTCTCCGGGAGGCGGATACGGTACTCTATGACGCTCTCGTCGGATCGGGTGTGACGGCCATGATTCCGGATACAGCAGAGAAAATATATGTCGGGAAGCGTTCCGACTGTCTAATAAACACCTCACCGAACCGAAGAGACTAGGGGAGATGTCGTAGTCCGTATTA
>JAJQDV010000062.1:2637-4353 GCA_021202015.1 Clostridiales bacterium
TCTCTGGGAGGCGGATAGGGTATTCTATGAGGGTGAGGTCGGATGGGGTGTTAGGGGAATGATTACGTTTACAGCAGAGAAAATATATGTCTGTATGCGTTCCGATGACCACACAATGATTCAGCAGAGGATCAACCGGCTTCTTCTTGAATATGCGCTGGAGGGGAAGAAGGTAGTCCGCTTAAAGGGCGGGGATCCTTTCCTTTTCGGCCGCGGCGGAGAGGAACTGGAGCTCCTGGCTGCGCATCAGATTCCGTTTGAGGTGGTTCCAGGAGTTCCCTCTGCTTTTTCGGTTCCTGCGTATCAGGGAATTCCGGTAACGCACAGAGATATCTGCTCTTCCGTGCATATTATCACCGGACACCATCAGGAGGGCGCGGTCAATCACGTTGATTATGAGGCGCTGGTTCGGACAGAGGGGACGCTGATCTTTCTGATGGGTGTGGCGTCTCTTGATGAAATCTGCCGCGGACTGCTGGACGCGGGGATGGATCCGGATGTGCCGGCAGCTCTGCTGATGCGGGGGACGACGGCGCATCAGGAAAGGATCCTTTCTCCGCTTGGGACGCTTTGCCGGGAGGCAAAACGCCAGGACGTAAAAACGCCGGGCGTCATAGTTGTCGGAGAGGTATGCGCGCTGGCGGAGCGGTTTTCGTGGTATGAGAAAATGCCACTGGGCGGCATGAAATTACTTTTGACCCGGCCGCAGGAGAGGATCGGTGAAACGAGTCGGAAGCTGCGCGATCTGGGCGCGGAGGTTCTGGAAATCCCGACGATACGCACGGTTCGGAGAAAAAACAACCCGGCGCTCCGGCAGGCGCTGCGAAGATTGGAACAGTATGAATGGATCGTATTTACAAGTCCGACCGGCGTGCGGATATTTTTCGAAGAACTGCGGGATCAGAGACAGGATCTGCGCAGACTGGGTCAAATTCGGATCGCTGCCATGGGAAACGGAACGGGGAAGGAACTGGAACGGCACGGCCTGTATCCGGATCTGGTCCCGGAGGTTTATGACGGGGAGCATCTGGGCCAGGCGCTCGCCGGGGCGGCACAGCCGGGCGCGCGTGTGCTGATTCCGCGGGCGGCGGCAGGAAACCGGGCGCTTATCGATGCGCTTTCCCGGCAGGAGGTGGATGACATTCCCATCTATGACACCGTAATTGCCGGAGCGGAGGCCCCGGACGGCTGCCGGGGGGATCTGGAAAACGGGGAGATCGATGCCGTGATCTTTACGAGCGCCTCCTGTGTCCGGGGGTTTGCTTCCGTGACGGAGGGGATGTACTTTTCTTCGACAGGCACGGAGGCGTATTCGAACGGAGAGGCTCACCGGGATCTGCTGTCCGGGCTGAAAGCGGTCTGCATCGGGAAACAGACTGCACGTGAAGCGGAATCTTTCGGAATGAAGACTGTCGTATCGGAGAAGGCTGATATGGACAGTCTGACAGAATGCCTGATCCGTATGAGAAATAAGATGAAAAACTGATTGAAATGAAAGAGCGTGAAATATGGAATTGACAGTTCGGCCGAGACGGCTGCGCAGCGGCGAGACCCTGCGGAAAATGGTGAGAGAGACGCGTATGGATCCGTCGTCTCTGATTTATCCGATTTTTATAAAAGAGGGAACTGATATTACGGAAGAGATTCCCACGATGCCGGGACAGTATCGCTACAGCGTGAATACCATGGGAGAAAAGCTTGCATCACTTCAGGAGG
>JAJQDV010000028.1 GCA_021202015.1 Clostridiales bacterium
TCAGAAAAAATGCAATGAACCTTGACTTGACAGGTATTTCCAAATAAACTATAATGCTTAAAAGCGAAATCTTTTTCACGGATTTGCGAATAGCGGGAAACGACAAAGGAGTCTGCTTCAGGGAAGAAGCAGGCTTTTTTTTATTTCATAGGAAAGTTCGTCCTATGAAATAAAAAAAACGCTCCGCTGTGGATGCGCACTCGCGCGATAGGAGGAATGTCGCTAAAAGCGACCGCGCTCGGCGCGAGAATGCGCCAAGGCGCATTCTTTTTCACGTTACTTATCTAATTCATCATCAAAGAAAGGAAGTATTTGTTATGCGTTTGAATCCCAAGGAGCAGGAAAAACTGATGCTTCACATGGCCGGAGAACTGGCGAAGCAAAGAATGGACAGAGGCCTGAAGCTGAATTATGTGGAATCCATTGCCTACATCAGTTCAGAATTGCTTGAATATGCCAGAGACGGCAAGACGGTAGTGGAGCTGATGACACTCGGCACGAAAATCCTCACAAAGGATGATGTCATGGAAGGCGTGGCGGACATGGTGCATGAGGTTCAGGTGGAAGCCACTTTCCCTGACGGTACAAAACTGGTAACCGTACATAATCCGATTCAGTAGAGAGAGGAGCGATTGAAGATGAAAATTGGCGCGATAATTCCGAAAGACAGAGAAATTATTTTAAATGAAGGAAAACCGACCGTTACCGTTACCGTAAAGCATACGGGGGACCGTCCCGTGCAGGTGGGTTCGCATTTTCACTTTTTTGAAGTGAATCGGCAGCTCTCTTTTGACCGGGCGGCAGCTTACGGCTATCATCTGGATATTCCTTCCGGCACCTCGGTACGGTTTGAGCCGGGCGAAGAAAAAGAGGTGGTACTGACACAGATGGGCGGCGCGCGCCGCGTCTATGGCCTGAATGACCTGACCTGCGCGCAGGCAACGGAAGCAACGAAAGCAGCGGCGTTACAGACGGCCGCGGTAAAGGGTTTTATATAAGGAGGGAACAGTATGAGTTACAGAATTTCCGGTGAAAAGTATGCAATGATGTACGGCCCTACAGTCGGGGACAAGGTACGTCTGGCGGACACCAACCTGATCATAGAAGTAGAAAAGGATTATACCACCTACGGGGATGAGTCGAAATTCGGCGGCGGCAAGACGATCCGTGACGGCATGGGTCAGTCGGTGAAGACCTGCAGCAAAGACGGCGATCTGGATCTGGTTATCACGAACTGCCTGATCCTGGATTACACCGGTATCATCAAAGCGGATATCGGGATTAAGGACGGGAAGATCGTCGGCATCGGCAAGGCGGGAAACCCCAATGTCATGGACGGGGTGACGCCCGGCATGACGATCGGAGCTTCTACGGAGGCGCTGGCCGGCGAGGGTCTGATCGTGACGGCCGGCGGGATCGACAGCCATATTCATTTTATCTGCCCGCAGCAGATTCCGACTTCCCTGTATTCCGGGATCACTACCATGATCGGAGGAGGCACCGGCCCCGCGGACGGCACGAACGCGACGACCTGCACGCCCGGTCCCTGGAATATCCGGATGATGTTAAAGGCGGCGGAGGAATATCCGATGAATCTGGGCTTTTACGGAAAAGGGAACTGTTCCGATGAGATGCCCATTATTGAACAGCTGAAAGCCGGAGCCATGGGCATGAAGATTCATGAGGATTTCGGCGCCACACCGGCGGCGATCGACCACTGCCTGAATGTGGCCGACGAATATGACATCCAGGTGGCGATCCACACCGATACACTGAACGAGGCGGGATGCGTGGAGGATACGCTGGACGCGATCGGCGGCCGCACGATCCATACCTTCCACACGGAAGGCGCAGGCGGCGGACATGCCCCTGACATCATCCGCGCGGCGGGAGCGAAAAATGTCCTTCCGTCCTCGACAAACCCGACCATGCCTTTCACCGTGAATACGCTGGATGAGCATCTGGACATGCTGATGGTATGCCATCATCTGGACAAGAACATCCCGGAGGATGTTGCTTTTGCGGATTCCCGTATTCGTCCGGAGACCATCGCGGCGGAGGATGTACTCCATGATATGGGCGTTTTCTCCATGATGAGCTCTGATTCCCAGGCTATGGGCCGGCCGGCGGAAGTGATCACAAGGACATGGCAGACGGCCCATAAGATGAAAGAAGAGCGCGGCCCGCTGGGTGTAGACAAAGAAAACGGAAACGATAATTTCCGTGCGAAACGCTATGTGGCAAAATACACGATCAATCCCGCCATCACCTGCGGCATCGCGGATTATGTCGGCTCTGTGGAGGTGGGCAAATTTGCGGATCTGGTGCTCTGGAACCCCGCGTTTTTCGCGTCAAAGCCCGATATCGTCATCAAAGGCGGCATGATCATCGCATCAAAAATGGGAGATGCGAACGCCTCGATCCCGACGACACAGCCGGTGCTCTATCAGCCCATGTTCGCGGCGCACGGGGCGGCTAAATATGAGAGCTGCCTGACATTTGTGTCCCAGGCGGCCATGGAAAACAATGTAAAAGAGCAGTATGGTCTGCAGAAGACGGTAGTTCCGGTAAGAAACTGCAGAGACATCGGGAAAAAGGATATGAAGTACAATGACGCAACGCCGGAGATCACGGTAGATCCGGAAACGTATGAAGTCTGCGCAGACGGCGAGAAACTGGAATCAAAGCCCGCGCAGACGCTGCCGTTGACACAGCTGTACAGCTTATTCTGATGATACCAGGGTCAAAATAAGTGAGATAGGAAATCGCTGATTTCCGTGATCGAACTTATGCAGAGCTGCAATCCGTGGGTATCATCATCGGTGAGGATTTTTGACTCCAATGTTATTCTGAAGTTAATACGAGGAGGAAACATATATGTTAGGTGTCTGTTTATTGTTCGTCGGGATTGTTCTGATCAACAACGGTGTCTGCACGCTTGCAAAAGTAGACAAAAAAGCGGCTGCTGTGATGAACATTTTTACCGGAACCTTATCGCTGTTTATCAACTTTGTCAACCTGGTACAGGGGAATTACTACGCGGCCGGAACCGGTCTGCTGTTCTGTTTTACCTACCTCTTTGTGGCCATCATGAATATCTTTGATCTGGACGGAACTCCTTTTGCATGGTTTTCCAGCTTTGTTGCGGTCAACGCGATCGTTTTCGGGATCGTGGAGGGTGTGACCGGAAGCGCCGCGCTCGGCATCAGTCCGGACTGGAGATGGGCGGCCATCTGGTGGCTCTGGGCGGTTCTCTGGGGTTCGTCCTTTTTCACGGATATCCTGGGGATGAAAAAACTGGTAAAGTTTGTAGCTCCGCTTCAGGTGATAGAAGGCGTGATCACGGCCTGGATCCCGGGCGTTATGCTGATGCTCGGCGTGTGGTAAGGAGAGAAAAAAGAAATGTTATGTGAAAAAATACTCGGAAAACTGTCCGATCAGGAATTTGAGGGCCTTCGCGTGGATTATGTCGATATTGAGTGGCATGAAGCATACTCCCGCCTGCACCGCAAAACATCCGCCGAAGGCGAGGATGTCGGGATCCGAATGGGAAACGAAATCCTGAGTGTCGGTCTCAATCAGGATGACGTACTCTACGCGGATGCCCAAAAAGTGATCGCCGTGAATATTCCGGCCTGTGAAGCCATCCGGGCCCGTGTGCGGCAGGATCATCCGCGGCAGATCGCGAAGCTTTGTTACGAGGTGGGAAATACCCACACGACCATGTTTCGCGGGGAAGATGACTTTACTTTCTATACGCCCTTCCATGAGCCGCTGTTAGAGAAAATCAACGGGATTCATGGGGTGACCGCGGAAAAGGTGATGAAAAAATTTGATTTCAGGCAGGCGCTGTCCTCCTCTGTGAACAACCACCACCATTGACGGAGAATCCTATGGATGTGAAAGAACGAAACCGACGTTTTTTACTGCTCCAGATCAACGATGCGCTGTTTCCCATCGGCGCTTACTCTCATTCGTATGGTCTGGAAACGTATATTCAGAAAAATCTGGTGGTGACAGAGGCGGATGCCCGGGACTTCCTGTATCGGAGACTGCGATACGGATTCTGCTACAATGAATTTCTCGCCGGGCGGCTTGCATTTGAGTATGCTGCCCGGGGCGACCGAAAAGCGCTGGATCGTCTGGAGGAATTGCTGGAGGCCGCCCGGATTCCCCGGGAAACCAGGGAGGCGGGGCATAAGCTGGGATCCCGATTTGTGAAAACCGTCGGCAATATGGAGATTGATTTTGACTCAGATATTTTTGCGCGGTATTGTGCGGACCGTAAGGGGAAATGGGTGAGCCATTCCGTTGTCTACGGCGTATTTTGCGCCGCGGCCGGGATCCGTAAGGAAGACGCCATGGAACATTTTTTATATGCGCAGGCGTCCTCCATGGTGACCAACTGCGTCAAGACGATCCCGTTAAGCCAGACAGGCGGACAGAAGCTGCTCTGCCGGTGTCAGGAGGTTTTTCGGAAAATTCTGGAGTGCCTGGACGGCCTGACCGAGGAGGATCTCTGTCTGTCCGCGCCGGGCTTTGATATCCGCTGCATGCAGCACGAAGGTCTTTATTCCAGGATATATATGTCTTAGAAAAGCGAGGAGAACCATTATGTCATATGTAAAAATCGGTGTGGCGGGTCCGGTGGGTTCCGGCAAAACGGCTCTGATTGAGTGCCTGACCAGGGAAATGGCAAAGGATTACAGTATCGGAGTCATCACCAACGATATTTATACAAAAGAGGATGCGGAATTTCTGTGCAAAAACAGTGTCCTTCCGATGGAGCGCATCATCGGTGTGGAGACGGGCGGCTGCCCGCACACGGCGATCCGCGAGGACGCTTCCATGAACCTGGAGGCCGTGGACGAAATGATGGAGCGGTTTCCGGACATTGAACTCCTTTTTATCGAGAGCGGCGGAGACAACCTGTCTGCCACGTTTAGCCCGGAGCTGGTCGACGCCACGATCTTCGTGATCGACGTCGCCGAGGGGGACAAGATTCCCCGGAAAGGAGGACCGGGGATTACCCGTTCTGATCTGCTGGTTATCAATAAGATCGATCTTGCTCCCTATGTGGGCGCGGATCTGGGCGTTATGGAGCGCGATTCGAAAAAAATGCGGGGAGACCGACCGTTCCTTTTTACCAACATCCGTGATCGGCGGGGCGTTGACGCTGTCGTCGACTGGGTGAAACAGAATGTGTTATTAGAGGGATGCGGTTGAACCTATGGAGAATAAATTCGGAAAACTGTCGAAACTCCATCTGATTGCCGGAGAGAAAGACGGCAGGACGATCATCGAAGATCTTTCTTTTACCGCACCTTTTAAGATCATGCGGCCGTTTTATGAGAAGAAAGATCTCATGACCGTCATGCTTCTCACCGCGTCCGCCGGCATCATGGCCGGGGACAGGCAGGAGTGGGACATTATGGTCAGGGAAAACGCAAAAATGGAATTTGTTTCCCAGGCCTACGAGAAAATTCACAGGATGGAAGACGGATGGGCCGGGCGCGAGGCGCATATTACCGTGGAACGGGGCGGCTGCCTGTATTACACGCCGCTGCCTACAATCCCGTTTGCCGGATCCGATTTTCGCAATATACTGGAAGTAAATCTGGCCGATGATACTTCCCGTTTTTATTTCAGTGAGATCTTATCCTGCGGGAGGGTCGCGCACGGAGAGGAATTTCTTTACTGCAGTTACCGGAATCTGGTTACCGTCTTTCAAAACGGAGAGGTTATCTACCGTGATAACACCCGCTATGACCCTGCGCAGACGGATATGCGGGGGTTCGGTATGTATGAGGGATATACGCATCTGGCAAATCTGTTGATCTGTAATGAGAAAAAAAGCGATGAATGGATCCGGGCGGTGCGCGCGCTGCTGGATGATTCCGAAGGAATGGAAGGAGGGGTCACGCGTACGGCAGCCGGACATATCGCGGCGCGTATCCTCGGCAGGAGCGGGCAGCAGCTGACCGACATACTGGACAGGATTCGAGAATTATAACCGGCAAAAATATCCCCCGGGGCGGCTTGTACTGCTTTTTCCCGATCTATATAATGATGATATCGGGGTCAAAAGTCATGAGAAATATTTATAAAAAAATCCTGTCCGCCGTGACGGTGCTGATCGGCGTTACATTTTTGTCCTTTCTCCTTTCCTGGCTGTCTCCCAGCGACCCGGCCGCGATCCGGCTGTCGCAGCAGGGAACGAATTACAGTGAAGAGCTGCTGGAACAGACGCGGGAAGAAATGGGCTTAAATGATCCGTTTCTGATACAGTATGCGTCCTGGCTGCGGGATCTTTGCCGGCTGGATCTGGGGACGTCCTTTAAGACCGGGGAGTCTGTGGCCGTATCTCTGGGGAAGACCCTTCCAAAAACGATTGCGCTGACATGCTTATCTCTGGCGATCACCGCCTGCATTTCCATCCCGGCGGGAATTCTGTGCGCCCGAAAGCCAAACGGGATATTCGACAATTGTGTGCGTGTGGTCACATACCTGTTTTCATCGTTACCGTCCTTTTTCCTGTCGCTTCTGGTATTGTATGTGTTCGCCGTATGTCTGGGCTGGTTTCATGTGGTGGCGGAACCGGGATTCAGGGGAATGATCCTGCCGGCCTGTGTACTGGGGGTGATGTACGCCGCCTGGTATACGCGTCAGATTCGCGGCATTGCCCTGGAACAGACGGAAGCGGAATATGTGAGGGCGCTGCGCTGCAGGGGGGTCTCGGAGTTCAGGATATACGGAAAGCACATTTTAAAAAACTGTATGCTCCCGATCATAACATTGCTGGGGATTACCTTCGGCAGCCTGCTCGGCGGATCGGCGATCGTAGAGATGATCTTTTCTTATGACGGCGTCGGGAAACTGGCGATCGAGGCCGTCTCTTATCGGGATTATCCGGTGATCCGGGCATATGCTTTGTGGATGGCGATCCTGTTTCTGGCTGTAAATTTCCTGACGGATATTCTTTATTCCGTCCTGGATCCGCGTGTAAGGAGGGACAGGAATTGAGGGAGAGAATATCTTTACCGCTGAAGGTCGTCGGCACGGCTGTCATCCTGGTCATCCTTTTTTTTCTGTTTGTTCCGTATTTCCTGCCGCATGATCCGTATGAAACGTCGCTGTCACTGGCGTTTCTTCCCCCGGGAACAGAAGGCTATCTTCTCGGAACGGACAATCTGGGACGCTGTATCCTGTGCCGCATCCTCGCAGGAGGGCGGACGACGCTGTTTTCCTCTCTGTGTGTGGTTTTCATCGTGTTTCTGGCCGGCACAGCCCTCGGAACCGTATCGGGATATGCGGGCGGAAAGACGGATGTCGTCATCGGGAAGATCACCACGGTATTTCAGGCGTTTCCCGGCTTTGTACTGGCGGTTGCCATCGCCGGGATTCTGGGACAGGGGCTTTTAAACGGGATCCTGTCATTGTCGCTGGTTTACTGGACAATCTACGCGAGGTTATCCAGAAGTCTGGCGCTGACATTGAAAGACGCGGCCTTTGTGCGTTCGGCACGGTTGTGCGGCGCCGGTACGGTACATATTCTCACAAAATATATTTTGCCTGAGCTGCTGCCGCCCATGATCATCACGGCGGCCATGGACATCGGGATGGTGACGCTCAGTATGGCGGGGCTCTCCTTTATCGGACTAGGACCCGCCCGTCCGACAGCGGAATGGGGCGCGATGATGAGCGAATCGAGATCTTACCTGCAGACCGCTCCCTGGATGATCATTTTCCCCGGGATTGCACTGTTTGGTATGGTGCTGCTGTTTAATCTTTTCGGAGATTTTCTTCGGGACCATATGGAAAAAAGAAATCAGACATGTAAGTGAAAGGAGAAAAAACATGAGAAACAAAAATTTAATCAGAAAGAAGGGTGTTGCGGCCATGAGCTGTATGCTGCTGGCTCTGAGCGTGCTGTCCGGCTGCGGATCCGATTCCGGCACCGGTGACGCATCTTCCGCTGCGGAGACAGATTCTCCTTCGGAGGACAGCGAAAGTGTCATTATCGCAGGCACCTCCGCAGGTTATTTCAGCGCGACAAATCTGGATCCGGCGGAGGACTGGAACGGATGGTATATCTCCTTTTACGGCGTGGGTGAAACCCTGTTCCGTCTGGACGAATCCTATACGGCGAATCCGTGGCTGGTCGAGAGTTATGAAAATGTGGATGAGCGGACCTGGGTATTTACCCTGCGCGACGACGTCTATTTCAGCAATGGGGAGCAGATGACCGGCGACGCGGTCGTGGCATGCTTTGAGCGGACTTATGAGATCAATGCGCGCGCATCGGAAACCCTTCCGATCGAATCGATCACTGCGGACGGTCAGGAACTTACGATTGTCACATCCTCCGCGAATCCGACCATCACGTCGGATCTGTGCGATCCGCTCCTGACGGTGTACTATGTCGGTGAAGAGGAGGACTATGATACGTTCACGGCATGTACGGGGCCTTTTGTCGTGGATTCTTTTACATTGAACGAAGAAATCGTCGTTGTGAAAAATGAGAATTACTGGGGCGGCACGGTGAACACAGACAAGGCGTATCTGGAAATCTTCGATGATTCCGATGCGCTGAATATGGCGCTGCAGAACGGAGAAGTCGATATCATTGCGGCAGCGGGAGCTTCCTCGCTGCTCCTGTTTGCGGAGGACGATAATTATCAGATCCTGTCTGCTTCGACTTCCCGGGGGAATTTTATTGATTTTAACTATGAGAGCGCTTACGGGCAGAACGATGTGCTCCGGGAGGTCATTGCCAGAGCGATCGATCGGGAAGGCTACGCGGAGGTCATCTGCAACGGCGCTTCGAATGCAAACTACGGCATTTATCCGGATACCATGTCTTTTGGCGATAATGATTCTCTTGATATCCGTATTACCGCGCAGGATCTCGAGGGCGCGGAAGCGCTTCTGGATGAGGCCGGCTATACAGATACCGACGGGGACGGGATCCGTGAAATAGACGGAACGCCCATTTCCATGACGGTTGTGACGATCAGTACGACAGATGCATTTGTTTCTCTCTGCGATGATCTGGCGTCTGCGTTAAAGAGCATCGGGATTGAATTAAACATACAGCTCTATGAAAAACTGGAATCCCGGGAAGATTATGAAGGCGTTGCCTGGGATCTCTGTATCGAGAATAAGTCGATGTCCGCGACGGGAAACGCGTCCTATTTCTTTGACTCTACCGTAGTTACGGACGCGTCCGCGAATTACGGGGGATATTCCAATCCCGAACTCGATGCGCTGGCAGTCGCGTTGAAATCCACTTATGACACGGATGAGAGAAATGCCCTTGTGTTTGAGATGGAGCAGATGCTTCTGGACGACAACAGTTTTATCGTATTTGCGAACCAGAATTTTACCTGTGTGACCAACAATACCATCTCAAACTTCACGGTTCAGCCTTCAGAATATTATTTTCTGGATGCGGACATAACAAAAAACGGAAATGATGATTCCGGATCAGCGCAGTAAGACAGAGGAGCCTATGCTTGATGTACAGAATCTGACCCTGTCCTACGGGGACAGGGTCATTGTCGATCACATATCCTTTCATATGGAACCGGGAGAGATCCTGGGGCTGATCGGAGAGAGCGGGAGCGGGAAAAGCAGTATCCTGAACAGTCTGATCGGCATGCCGGGGAAATCGGGACATATTACGGACGGGCAGATATTCTTTGAAAAAGAACCGCTGCTGACGGACAAAAAAGGAGAAAAAGGCTATACCTCCCTGCTGCGGGATATCCGGGGCCGGGAGGTAACCATGATCTCGCAATATCCGGATCTGGCTCTGGATCCGGTATTTACCGTCGGAAATCAGATGACGGAGGCGATGCGCGCCGTGCAGAAGATTTCCCGTACCTCCGCAAAAGAGCAGTCCCTGGAAATCCTGAAAGAACTGGGATTTGAGGATCCCGGACGAATCCGGGCGTCCTACCCTTCGGAATTGAGCGGGGGAGAGTGCCAGCGCGTCGCGATCGCCATGGCGCTGGCCAATCATGTGAAATTAATCCTGGCGGACGAGCCGACCAGCGCGCTGGATGTATCAATTCAGGCCCAGGTGGTAAAGACGCTTCGGATGATCCGTGAAAAACACGGCGTAGCCATCCTGCTTGTATCACACAATCTCGGAGTGGTTGCAAATCTCGCAGACCGGATTGGCGTTTTATATCAGGGGAAGCTGGTGGAATACGGAGCGCACGACCGGGTCATCGGATCGCCGCAGCATGAATACACCAGGCGCCTGCTCGCTTCCGTACCGACGATATAATACGGTAGTAAAAACACTGCTGAAGCCGCCCGCGCACGAAGTATCCACAGGGCAGACCGGTTGCAGAAAGAATGAGGGAAGATCACATGGCAATCCTTCTGGATGTCCGGGATTTAGAGAAAACATTCCGAAAAAATAAAAGAGAATTCACAGCGGTCGATCATGTCAGCCTGCAGATCCGCGAAAGGGAAAGCGTCGGGCTGATCGGGGAGAGCGGAAGCGGAAAAACGACGATCGCAAATATTATTGCGGGATTTCTGGACGCGGATAACGGGGATGTTTTCTTTCAGGGGAAAAGCCTCGTACACGCGTCGGCAAAAGAGCAGCGGATCCTGCGCAAAGAGATGCAGATGGTGTTCCAGAATCCGCAGAGCTCGTTCAGCCCGAGGATGCGGCTGGGCGATGGCATCATGGAAGGCCTGAATTATTATACAAAACTCAGCAGGGCCGAAAAAGAAAAGCGTGTGGATGAAGCCATGGAGCAGACCGGCCTTCCGCTCAGTTATAAAAACAAATACTGTTTTGAGATCAGCGGGGGAGAGTGCCAGCGGGCGGCGCTGGCCCGGGCGATTCTGATCCGGCCGAAGCTGCTGCTCTGCGATGAGATGACAAGCGCCCTCGATGTGTGTGTCCAGAAGCAGATCCTGGAGCTGCTTGGCAGGCTGAAAGAAGAACTCGGCATGGCGATGCTTTTTATCAGCCATGATATCGCCCTTGTAAAGGGCTTCTGTGATTCTGTCTATGTATTGAAATCAGGAAGGGTGGCGGAGGAGGGACAGACGGATCAGATTTTTTCGTCGCCGAAGAATGAATATACAAAACTGCTGTTGGAATCCGTTCTCGAAACTGCACTTGATAAGGAAATGGCTTTGTGGTAAGCTAGGCAAATGAACAGGAAAAAAGTCAGACATTCCGTAAATCAGGCGCCGGTCATAAGCCGATATAAAATAAATTCCGATGCGCCGCTGCAGCTTCGCGCTGCACTGGTATCGGACCTGCATGATCAGTCCGGGACAGAGGCGGTGAAAGTATTGCGGTCGATCTCACCCGATCTGATCCTGATTCCCGGCGATATCATCGAGACCTGTGACAGAAGCTTCCGGCAGCTGCGGAAGGATGAATACCAGATTTATCTGAGAAAGATCGGAAAGAAAGCCACAGATCCGCGGTTTCAGTCCATGTATATCACCGACAGCCGGTTTCCGCGGATTTCATATGTTTCGAGGGTTTTGATACATGCTCTTGGCTGCATAGGGAAAAGCGCCAGGGAGAAGACCGGGGACGGCGAGGCGTTTTTGAGAGAGTGTGGTAAGATCGCGCCATGCTTTTTTTCGAGAGGAAATCATGATTCGCTGCTTGAGCGTGTCCCGGATGGGGTAAAGTTGCTGGAAAATGAGTACGTCGAAACGGAAGCAGCCGGGAGAAAGATTGCGATCGGAGGCGTCTCGAGAAGGATTGATCTGAAATGGCTGGATGCGTTCGCGGAGCTTCCCGTGTATCACATCCTGCTCTGCCACTATCCGGAGATGTATGAGTCGCTCTTTCGCGAGAGAAATATTGAGCTGATCGTATCCGGGCATGCTCATGGCGGACAGATCAGGATCGGCGGGAAAGGTATCTATGCTTCGGGTCAGGGGCTGTTTCCGAAGTATACAAAGGGCATTTATGAGAATCGCCTGGCAGTCACAACAGGCCTCAGCGACAAAGAAGTGATCCCAAGGATCGGAAATCCGGTGGAGGTGGCGGTGTTGGAGCTGTAGATTCCGAAGGATCACGCACTTGCCGGAAAGAAAAAGAAGTGGTGTATGTCTGTATTTCCGTACTTCTTGTAATCACGCTTCCGGTGTGGCGTGGGAGAGATTACAGAGGAACAGAGAACAGGGATATCCGCAGGGAAGAGCAGGAGGAACAGGCGCATGAAATCCATATTTATTTCCAGCACATTTCGTGATATGCAGGCGGAGAGAGACCTGCTGCACAGAGTTGTTTTTCCCGGGCTGCGGCGTCGTCTGGCAGAGCAGGGCGAGGATATTCAGGAGCTGGACCTTCGCTGGGGCGTGGATACATCCGATCTGTCAGAGGAAAGCAGCAACATCATGGTCATGAAGACCTGTATCGACGCGATCGACCGCTGTCTTCCTTATATGGTCATCTTTCTGGGAGATCGCTACGGGTGGATTCCGGAACAGAAAATGGTGGAGAATGTGCATGACCGCCGACTGGAGGCCTGGGCCGGAGAGGCGATCAGCATCACCCAGATGGAGATCCTGTATGGGGCTCTGAGGAACGTCGGACAGCTGGAGAAGTGCATCTTCTGTTTTCGGGACAATCACTTTACAGAGAAGATCCACGGAAAAGACCGGAAGGATTATGAGGCTGAAAGTGAGGTGCATCGAGAGAAACAGGAGACGCTGAAGGAAAAGATCCGACAGACGCCGGGGGTGAGGATCCTGGAATATTCTCCGATCTGGGATGAAACGGCACATAGGATCGGCGGACTGGATGAGCTTGCAGAACGTCTGAGCGAGCGTCTGTGGGAGATGATCCGGGAAGAAAATGAGCAGGAAAAGGGTGCGCCGCGGGCGGAAAGGATTCTGAAAAACGCACAGCTGACGGCAGACCGGTATCTTACCTCTTATGTGGCACGGGAAAGACTGGAGGAGTTTGCCTCCAACTTTAAGCGCCGTCATTACGGCGTTTTTCTGGTGGGGGAGGGCGGATCCGGAAAAAGTGCCGCAGGCACCCGGATCACGGCTTACTATGAGAGAAGGGGAGATCATGCCTTCCGGTATTATTGCGGAAATGAGGGCTGCTCGGATATCGATACCTTCCTGGATGTGCTGCTTTACTGGGAGGCGAAGGACCGGGGTCGCGAAACGCAGGATTACGGGAATCGGAACACGGATGAAAAACTGTTTCTGCTGTACAGGCGGCTCGGGGAAAAACCCGCGTATGACAGGGTTTTCTTTATTGACGGCGCGGATCAGATGCCGGCGGGCTTCCTGAAGATCGTTCACTGTCTGGGGGCAGCGATGAGCAATCAGTATGGCCGCAGAGTGCTGCTGGTCACCTCGACGCCGGAACCGGTTCAGTATCTGCGGGAGGCGTATGAGAGAGCGGATGAAAAAGAGACAGAGGTTTTTGATTTTTTTGATATAGACAGGGTCAGTCCGATTGGAGAAAAGGAGATCCGGTCGATCGCGGATCGCCACGCGGCACTGAGAGGCAAGCAGCTGGATACGGGCGTGCTGGAACAGATCTGCACTCATCCGCTGTCCGCAAACCCGTACGCGCTCACCATGATCCTGCAAAGGCTGTTCATGATGGATCAGAATGACTTCGCAGGGGCAGATCGGCTGGCGCCCGGGATGGAGGGCCTGTCCCTGTATATGCGGCAGATCGTCCGGGAGCTGCCGGGGGAGCAGAGTGAGCTGACGGCCTGTGTGGTCGGGAATGCCGCAAAGCAGCTGGCGGGCTATGGAGGTTCCTTCTCGCAGAAGAACAGACGTCTGGCTGACGCTCAGGAGGTTCTGAGCCTGCTTGCGGCCTCCCGGGAGGGCCTTTCCCTGGAGGAACTGAATCGGATTCTGGAGATGGAGAACGCTTTTTTTCCGCCGCTACTTCTCGAACAGCTCTTCTGTTACCTGTATGACTGTTTCGGCGAGGAGGAGAGCGGCCGCTGGAATTTCCGGCACAGATTCCTGCGGGAGAGTCTGCTGCGATTTGCGGACCGCGCGGTACGCGAAGACGGTTATCGGAAGCTCCTTCATTATTATCAGGCAGACTTAAAGCAGCCCGGCGAAGAGTTTTATTATCTCTGGCGCGTCGGCGATGTTTCCGCGGCTGCGGCTCTTCTGGACAGGCAGGCCGGACAGCAGCCGGATACGGTACTGTCCACGGTCTTTTTCCGGATGCTGCGGGAGACGGAGGAAAGCGGTGACGGATTTGTGGAATCACTGTATCCGAAACTGACGCAGGCAGCTCTGGAGACGGTGAATCGGATTCTTCTGAACAGTGAAGGGGAGCTTTTTTCGCATGTCCGTGTTCTTCGTGATTTTTACAGAGAACAGGGGATCGGGGAGGAAGGGACGCCGCTGCAGAGGCTTTTATATCTTTTGACGGCGCTGACGCTGGAAGAGCTTGAGATTGAGATCTCTGACGAGAGCCGGGCGCTCTGGAAACGGATCGTGCGGATTTTTTCCGGGTGCGATCGCATGGAATCCTGGATCCTGCGGAAGATTTATGAGAGGATGATTTTCCTGGCATTTTTCGGGGATATTGTTTTCTTTGACCGGGAAAGTCGTGAAATATGCGAAAAACTGGCGGGGATGCTTAAGGATGCGGGGATCCCGGATGCGGCGGAGGGTGTCCGCAGGCTTCGGGTCTGGGGAGAGCTGAGAAGCCGCTGGATACAGGAGAAGGATCGCAGTGAGCAGGAGAAAAAAGCGCTGGAGGACTGTGAAGCCGCGGTTCGGGAGTGGAAGGAATCCGGCGATCCGGTGGTTTATCATCTTGCTTTATATCGGATTGCCGGGTCCCGTCTGAATGACCGGAATTATGCGGCGGCTTCTTCGCTGTATCGTGAAGTGATTCAGTGGGCGGAAGAGGGGTGGAGAGGCGTGCGCAGTCCGGGTTACGGCAGGCTCCGGATGCTTGCCGAGGCGGATCTGGCAGGCTGCCTTAAACAGGAATATAAATCAGGACACTATGTCCGCGCGTGGAAGACGGCGGAGGAACTGGCCGCGCAATTTCCGTCGCCATACACGCATTATTATCTGGCGGCATTGTGTGATGTGCTGTATTACTGTGAAAAACAGAAGCCGACGGAGACCGGCATGGATCGAATCGAAAAATGGGAACGTATCGGCGATTATCTGACGGAGGGACTTGACGCAGTATGCTGTGTGACGAGGTATGTGCGGCCGGAGGAAATCCCGGTGTGCCTGCAGGAGAGGAAACTGATGCTTCTGGAGGATCGTGTGGAATGGCGGCAGCAGGTGGGAAGCTGGACGGCCCGACCGTGCATGAAAGAGGATTTCGAGAGTCTCTTCGGCGGCTATGAAGAGCTGTTTTCACGAACAGAGGATACGCGCTATCGGCAGAGTCAGCTCCGATGCATTGTCTCGGCGTTGGACTATTACGGACGCTGGAGAGAGGGAGAGGGGGTAAAGCTCTGGACGGAACGTCTTCACGCAGCGATGGGGACGGATGAGAGCCCTGTGAATGAGAGCCGGCGGTATCAGCAGTTCCTTTGCCGCCTGTCGGCAGCCGAGTCGATGCTGCGGTGCCGGAATGTTCGGGAAAGCGCTGCCCTGCTCGAAGCATGCCGGGAGGACAGCGCACGGCTTCAGGGGTGGGCCGGTCTCGAAAAGAGGCAGGATGCGTGGGAATACGATCAGATCCGCTTACTGCTGCTGGAGGCAGAGATCGCCGAAATGCGGGGAGAGGCGGTCTCTGTATGGCTGCCGGCATCTCAGCAGGCGTACCGACGCGCGGAGGAGCTTTGTGACCGTACGATCCGGCAGATACCGGACGGGAAAGAAAAGGGGAAGGCTGTCGGCAGTGTCAGGAGAAATGACGCGGTTACGGCGCAGTTTGGTCTATGGCTCAGAGCTGCGCAGCTTCAGGCTGACGGATACCGGGAGCTGGGAGATACGGAGCAGGAGGACCGCTGTCTTTCCGGAGTAAAAGCAGCGGATGCGGTACTGATCGAGCCGGGAAAGAGTGCGCGTGTTTCGCTGCAGGAGCTGGGTGAGAAGGGGATATGGCTTTTGCTGGAATACGTGCGGCTGGCCATGCGGAGGGAGAAGGCCAGACCCTGTGAGGAGAAGCTTCTGCCCGAGGTGCTTCCGACAGACGCCTGGGAACGGCTCAGGTTGCTTACGGAGGACAGGCGAACCCCGCATCTGTACTGGGCGTTAAATGATCTGTCAATTATCGGGAAAAATCATATCCCCGACTGTGATCTGAGGCTCTGGCCGGAGATGTATTCCCTGACGCTGGAACTGATGCGCATGTACGAAAAACCGGGTTATGACGGCAGCCAGAAGCAGCGCCTCGGCATTTTGCTGCTCAGAACGCTCTGGGAGCAGGCGGGAAGCGGACAGGCGACGGATGAGGAAAAACGGATGCTGGCCTATACGCTGGTAAACAGTTATCGGGACGACGATGTGGGCTATGACATCCCTCTCACTACGTATACCTCGAAAAGATACGACCATAAAAAGAAGATGAAGGATATGAAGAAAATACCCGGACCCTTCCCCTGGCCGGACAGCTTTCTCTGTAACAGGGAATGGTTTGAAAACGTCTTTCGTTATGCGCAGCAGTACGGAAGGCCGGCGGACCGCTGCCTTGCCGGCATGAGACTGGCTGTCTGTGTCGGATTGCACGGCGATTACGAAAAAGCCGGCGAACTCTGCTGCAACTCGGAGGACGAAGGCGTCGGCGGACCGCTCACGGCGCTGTGTTGCTGCTGGAGGATTCTGTGGAAACTGATGGCGGAGAGCGCCGGGGAGCTGCCGGATTCCGGAAGCTGCCGCGAAGCGTGGGCACAGGCGCGGCGGATCCGGGAGGAGCAGAGGCAGTGGATGGTAAAGGAGCATATCACATTTGACATGGCCATGGACATGATCCTCTATGTGACAGGCGTTCGTCTGCAATGTGAGATAAGCCGGGCCGGGCTGCAGAAATTTCTGGAAAATATACGTGAGAAGCCGGGGTGTTACTGGCTGGAGCAGAAGTACAGCATACCGGTGGCGGTTCCTCTGTTGCATGTGCTCGCCGACCGGCTGGTGGAAATGGACCAGGCGGAGGCCGACCGTTCCGAGGGGACGGATGCATTTCCGGACCGGCTGGAGGATCTTCGGCAGGCATTGTTCCTGCAGCGATCTATGTGGAGGAAAGAGACAGAGGAAAATACGGGGCTGAATGCGTGGCAGAGAGCCGGCGAGGTTTACCGATGCGGTTTGCGGATTTCGGATGTCGTAAAAAGAACAGGGGATGAAAGACAGAGCGTCAAAGAGAGGCTGAACAGCCTGTGGTGGCATTACGACGCTCTGACAGCCGTCATAAAAGAAGGTTCTTCCGCGGACATTTTAACAGAAGATATCCTGGGGTTGCTGCCGGAATACCGGACCCTGTCCCGGATTCGCTCAGAAAGTGATGTAAATGAGTGGAAGGACAGATATGGCATGCGTTCGAACTGGGTTGATTTTAACACGGTTATGGAGAAGATGTTCCTGTTCCTTTATGAAAGAGAGAACGACAGCCAATGGCTTTGGCAGTTATTGGCGGAGCATAAAGAACAGCAGCGGTGTATCCGGGAAAAGTGCGAAGCCAAAGATGCCTGGGGTATGGAGTGGATCACTTACAGTTACACAGACATCCGTCAGGTCTGGCTGAAGCTGGCGGTCCACCTCCCGGAGGAGGAGTGGGCGAAATCGTATCTGGAAACCGTGACGGCGCAGGTCAGGCACATAAGTGAAAACAGGGTCATGCTTGCACCGCTTATCGGAAAGATTTCGAATGCTCTGAATATGGAACTCCGCGGCATAAAAGCAGAGTCTCCCGCATTGCAGACGGAGCTCAGGACGATGATCGCCGCGATGCCGAAACTTCTGTCCGGCGCCGGTTATGATCTTTCCTATATCATGATGAAAGCCGTGGAGGTTCTGGGGGCGGGAGCAAGCGACGAGCAGGTCAGAAACTATGTGCAGGAGAACCTTTGAACAAAGTTCATAATCTCTCCGTCACATTTTATTTGCCATAGCATGCGAAAGAAGCTGCCGGTGGCAGGTTCTGCAGCCAGGGGTTTTGCGTTTTGTTATTACGTTTGCGGATCACAATGGAACTCATGGTGTAAGTATCCTGCATTCTTTTATATGGCGGATTGCAGATTTTTGTGATATAGTATTATACAATAGCTCAGGAGACCTCCTTCATGCGGTCGGCCTTAGCTATGAGACAGACATGGCTGTTGAGAGCACGGCGCAGGAGGATGAAAACGGGAGCCGGGCAGGAGGGGTTTCAGAATATCGTGTGAAAGATGTACAGGTATATAAACAGGAGACTGGCGAATAAGAGAATCTGGATGTAGATCGGACCTGCTCCGTGGGCGGAACAAATATCCCGCAAGGAAGTGACACGGAGAAAGAGAGGCTGTGGACAATGGAAAATTCAATGCACAAAAGAAAACCTTTGATATGGATCATATTGATTTTGCTGGTAGCCAACCTGTGCGCTACAGGCGGCGTTATTATATATCTTTCCGGAGATCACGGCGCAGAGGCGTCCGGCACTGCTTTTTCCGAGGGTGAGCAGACGGCATGTTACTCGATTTACATTGGCACGAACGACAAGGACACCTATACGCAGCTGATTTCTCTGGATGAAGCAAAAGATATGGTGAATGCAATCTGCGCCCGGTATGTGGAGGGCTATACGGTGACGGAGGCGGAAGGAGGCTGGGTCGACGAAACGGGAACATTGACCGAAGAGCAGACCCTTGTTTACAGTTTTACGGATGTGCAGGAAGAGGATCTGATATCGATTATGGATGAGGTGCTGAAGGAACTGAATCAGAATTCGATTCTTGTTGAAATCTCTGATGTACAAAGCTTTTATTATTATGGTGAATAGACCGGGAGATATTGAAATTCCCGAGAATGCCCTGTTGCAAAAAAGAGAGGAGGAAGAAAAAATGAAAAAGAGAATCTTAGCAGGTTTATTTGCTGGTGTTCTGGCTGTCAGCCTTTTATCGGCATGCGGCAGTACGTCCGGTTCATCGACAGAGGATGAGATATCAGGCGCGGAGTCTACGACAGCAGATGAAGCGGAGATAAGCGGAACGTGCGGAGAAAATGTAACGTGGACCCTGGATGCAAATACCGGTGCCCTGACCATCTCCGGATCGGGAGATATGGAGGATTATACATCCCCCGGTGACGCGCCGTGGTATTCACAGCGGGATTCTATCACCGGTATTGTTATTGCTGATGGCGTGACATCCATTGGTTACAATGCCTTCTATGGATGCGGCAGCCTGACAGACGTGACGATTGGGGATGATGTCATATCGATTGTCGACTATGCATTTGCTGAATGCGGCAGCCTGGCAAGCTTGATAATCCCGGATTCCGTCACTTCCGTCGGTGATTATGTATTCGAGGGATGCAGCAGCCTGACCGAAATACTGGTGTCTGAAAACAATGAAGCCTACAGCTCCGAGGATGGCATACTGTTGAACAGGAACAAAACAGAAATGGTTTGCTATCCGGCAGGAAAAGAATCGGCTTCCTACGAGATCCCGGATAACATCATATCACTTGCCAATGGTGCATTCGACAAATGTGAAAATCTGACGAGTGTGACGATTCCGGACTCTGTGACGTCCATCGGAAACTATGTATTTTATGAATGCAGCGGCCTGATCGAAATACTGGTTTCCGCGGATAACACGGCATATGAATCCACGGATGGTATACTGTTAAGCAAAGATGGAACAGAGATAATCTGCTATCCTGCCGGGAAGGAAGAAGCGGCCTACGAAATTCCGGAGAATATCATAACTATCGGGAATGGCGCTTTCGGCGGATGCGAAAGCCTGACGAGCATGACGATTCCGGATTCCGTCACATCCATTGGAAACTGGGCATTTGCTGATTGCGTCAACCTGGCAAGTGTGACGATCCCGGACAGCGTTGCCTCCATTGGTGAAGGTGCGTTCGTCGCATGCAGCAGCCTGGCCAGTGTGACGATTCCGGACTCCGTTACTTCCATTAATGATTACACATTTGCTGCATGTGACGGCCTGACGGATGTCACGATTGGGAACAGCGTTACCTCCATCGGCTATGTTGCGTTTTCCGGATGTACCAGCCTGACGAGCGTTGTGATTCCGGACTCCGTCGTCTCTATCGGAGATTTCGCGTTCGAAGATTGCGAAGGGTTGGCCAGTGTGACGATTCCAGACTCCGTTACAACCATCGGTGAGGGCGCGTTCTATGGCTGTGCCAGCCTGAGTGACGTATACTACGGCGGCAGCGATGCCGATTGGGAAGGGATTGAGATTGGAGAGGAAAACGATTCTCTCCTTTCCGCTGCCATTCATTAAAAACAGCACTGTTCCTCAGGCCGGACACCATACAGGGTGTCCGGCCTTTTGTTGGTGCACAGGGGCGCGTAAGGAAATTTTGCGGCTCTGTTCCCGGATACTGAAATTGTGCAAGCGGCGCTTGCACAAATCACATGGTATCATAATATTGCCCTGATGGATAAAGTCAAGGACACAGAGCGGTATATCTGGTACGCCAACAAGACTGCCGAAAACGGCTGGTCACGAAATGTCCTCGTTCATCAAATCGAAAGCGATCTGTATGAGCGTCAGGTTCTGACGGAAAAGGTGGCCAATTTTGAGACCCGTCTGGCAGCGCCTCAAAGCGAGCGTCCTGTATATATTTAGGAATTGAGTGTATGACGTTGCTCTAACGCCAATCCAATCAACCGATCGGTCTGGTCAGCCATGAACAGCGGAATGTTCAAAACATCATCATCCAGTTTCAGATTATCCAGAGAGAAACGAACGCGGAGTTTGACCTTATCCGGAAACAGTTCCTTGAATTTCTTCAGGCTCTTGCTGGTCGTGTTGGTTTCGGATTTAACCTCCACGGGGAAAATATCATTCTCCCGCTGAATGAGGAAATCTACTTCATAAGGGGGATTTGCCTGTGCCCAGTACCTGGGAACGACTTCAAACTGTGTAATCAAAGTCTGAAAGACAAAATTTTCCGTTAATGCACCTTTGAACTCTGTAAACAGGCGGTTGCCCTCGCCAAAGGCAGTCGGTGCCAGCTGCGCCAGACGGCGGAGCAGCCCCACGTCTACCAGATAAATCTTAAAGGCGGAGAGATCGTCGTATGCGGACACAGGAAGGCCGGGCGCAGTGCTGCGGTAAATCTTGTGTACCAGACGGGCGTCTACCAGCCATTGCAGGGCATCCTCATATTCACGGGCTCTGGCTCCTTCCTTGATAACTTTATAGATGAACTTTTTGTTCTCTTTTGCCAGCTGGGACGGTATGGACTTCCAGACCAGCGAAATCTTCGGAAATTCATTGACATTGGGGTGCTTCGCAAAATCACGCTCATAGGCACCAAGAATTCCGGACAGGGCTTCCTGCATGGCGGAAACATCCCGTGCCTCTGTCCACATCTTTACAGATTCCGGCATACCACCGGTCACATAGTACATCTTCAGTTTTTCATATAGCGGATTAAAAAAAGCATCGGGTATCGGCTCAATTGTATTTACCGTTTCCAGATATTTTGCCAGGTTTTCATCGCCGTTTGCCAACAGGAATTCCATAAAGGTCATCGGATCAATCTGCATGAAGTTGACCTTGCCTACGGGGAAAGAAGAAGGCTTTGCCAGAGCAATGCCCAGCAGGGAACCGGCGCAGGCAATGTGATACTGCGGCGCGTTTTCGCAGAAATATTTCATGGAGTTGATAACCTTGGGGCAGTCCTGTACCTCATCAAAAATAATGAGAGTTTTTTCCGGCACAATCCTCTGGCCGCTGGCCAGCATCAGATTTTGCAGGATTCGGTCTACGTCCTTGGTCGTTTCAAAAAACTGTTTGTATTCCTCGTTCTCGTCGAAGTTAAAATATGCGGTGGTTTCATAATAGCGGCTGCCGAATTCTTTCAGAATCCAGGTCTTGCCTACCTGCCTGACACCTTTTAAGATCAAGGGTTTGCGATAGGGAGAATTCTTCCAGGCCAGCAATTTGTTTATAATAAATCGTTCCATATATACGCTCCATCACATTTTTATTTAGGTTTTGGTGTTCTGTAATCACATTTTTATTATAAGCGAGAACCGGGAAAAATACAACAGAAATCACATAATTATGTGAATTTTGGTGGATTAAAATCACATTTTTATAAAAAATCGAAGTGCCGATGATAACGGGAAGGAATTACTATGTCATTAGAAAGAGGGTTATGGTAGAGTGGCATGGTTGTTGCAGGGACAACTATTTGAATAATTAAAAACAGTCGCAAAATCAATCCTGAATTATTCATGACAGCTTAACATCATACGGATTGGACATAAAACAGCGTCGCAATCCACATTAAAGATCACGCCATGGGATAGTTTTCCACAAAAAGGGCAGACTGCCCCTTCTGACATGATCAGAGTGATTTTAAACTGTCAATGTACGACTTTGTTGCTATTCCAACTGTGGATTGAGCTTCCCTATATTCGATAAGGTTTCATAAAATTGTGCCTTGTAGGGGCAGCTGCTACACAATCGGAAATGAATGTACCTGGAGGCACGGACTACTCTGGCGGCCACTTTCATCAGCTTAACCCGGATAGTGTCCACGCGTAGTTTCCGCATACTTTTGGGAAGAACCAGCCGCCGCAACCAGTTAAACAGGTTA
>JAJQDV010000054.1 GCA_021202015.1 Clostridiales bacterium
TTGTTTTTGAAAAATTTTCATATTTCTCTTGACTTTTTATTTGCAGGCTGTTTTTATTATACACAATATGGCGAAAAAATCCATTGGCAAAATACGCAAACAGATACAAAACTTAAATCCCGCCTCTCCCATCCGCAACAGCCCTTCCAGACCCCGGGCACTCCTGTTTTCGCAAAAATCCATCTCGAAACCTCCTGTGCCAAAGGAGCCTGCTAAAAAAGGAGCTGTTTTTTCACAGCCCCTTTTTCCGTCTCACTTATCTCACAATCATCTTTTTATTATATTTTACTCCAGCTCAAACGCGCCGGTGTACAGCTGATAATATGTGCCCTTCTCGGCGATCAGCTTCTCATGGTCGCCGCGCTCGATAATATTGCCGAGCTCCAGCACCATGATCACGTCGGAGTTCATGATCGTCGACAGCCGGTGTGCGATGACGAAGACGGTACGTCCCTTCATCAGCGCGTCCATGCCCCGCTGCACGATCGCCTCGGTACGGGTATCGATGGAGGACGTCGCCTCATCCAGAATCATGACCGGCGGATCCGCCACCGCGGCGCGCGCGATCGAAATCAGCTGGCGCTGTCCCTGCGACAGGCCGCTGCCGTCGCCCTCCAGCACGGTGTCGTAGCCGTGCGGCAGCATCCGGATGAAGCTGTCGGCGTTCGCCAGCTTCGCGGCTGCGATGCAGTCCTCATCGGAGGCTTCCAGCTTGCCGTAGCGGATATTCTCCATCACGGTGCCGGTGAACAGGTTTACATCCTGCAGCACCACGCCGAGGGAACGGCGCAGGGAAGGCTTTGCGATCCGCTTGATGTCGATGCCGTCGTAGGTGATGGTTCCTTTCTGAATATCGTAAAACCGGTTGATCAGGTTCGTGATGGTCGTCTTGCCCGCGCCGGTCGCGCCGACAAACGCCACCTTCTGACCCGGCTCCGCATACAGAGTGATATCATGGAGCACCGTCTTCTCCGGCGTATAGCCGAAGTCTACGTTGTGAAACTCCACATGGCCCTTCATCTCGACCAGCTCAAAGCTGCCGTCCTCCTTCGGAACCTTCCACGCCCAGTGCTTCGTGCGCTCCGGACACTCGACCATCTTACCGTCCTCGAAACGGACGCGAACCATGGTCACATCGCCCTCATCCTGCTCGATTTCCTCATCCAGCAGTTCAAAGATACGCTCCGCGCCGGCAAGCGCCATGATCACAAAGTTCAGCTGCATGGAAACCTGCGCGATCGGGTTGACAAAGCTCCGGGACAGCTGCAGGAAGGAAGCGATCGCGCCCAGCGTCAATACGCTGATGCCGGTCAGGCTGACATTCGTCACTCCCAGAATACCCAGAGCGCCGCCGACGATGGCAATGACAACATACAGGATAAATCCGATATTATTCATGATCGGCATCAGGATATTCGCGTAAATGTTCGCCTTCGACGCGTTCTCGAACCACTCCTCATTTTCCTTACCAAAGCCTTCGATCGCCTTCTCTTCATGACAGAATACCTTGACGACCTTCTGTCCGTTGATCATCTCCTCAATATAACCGTCCACATCCGCCAGAGACTGCTGCTGTCTGACAAAATACTTCGCACTTCCTCCTGCTATCTTTTTTATGACAAAGAAGATAATCACGACAAAGGCTACTACAATCAGTGTCAGCCAGAAGCTGACCGTCAGCATGGATATAAAGACCGCCACCACGGTGATGACAGAGTTCAGCATCTGCGGGATACTCTGTGTAATCATCTGCCTGAGCGTATCGGTATCATTCGTATAATGACTCATGATATCGCCGTGGGTATTCGTATCGAAATACCGGATTGGCAGCTTCTGCATATGCTCAAACATCTCATCACGAATTTTCTTTAAAATACCCTGCGCGATCGTGACCATCACACGGTTATAAATGACAGCCGCAAGTACGCCGACACCGAAAATCACAGCCATCCTGATAATATAGGCGAGCAGTCCGGAAAAATCCGGATCATCCGCCGACAGCAGCGGCATGATGTAATCATCAATCAGAGACTGAATAAACAGACTGGCAAGCGCCGTCGTGATCGCCGCAAAAACAATACAGCAGATGACAAGGACAAACCGCGCCTTGTAAGCACCCAGATATCTGAGCAGCCGCATCGTTGTACCTCTTACGTTCTTTGCACCTTTCCTGTTATTCACTCAGACCACCGCCTTTCTGCTGGGACTCAAAGGTCTCTCTGTAAATCGTGCTCGTTTTCAGCAGCTCCTCGTGTGTGCCGACCGCGAGAATCTTACCGTCGTCCATAACGATGATCTTGTCAGCGTCGTCTACGGAAGAAATCCTCTGTGTAATGATAAACTTGGTCGTGTCCGGGATCTCCTCCGCGAACGCCTTCCGGATCAGCAGATCCGTCTTCGTATCCACCGCGCTGGTCGAGTCATCCAGAATCAGGATCTTCGGCTTTTTCAGCAGCGCGCGGGCGATGCACAGACGCTGCCGCTGGCCGCCGGACACGTTCGCACCGCCCTGTTCGATCCAGGTGTCGTATTTATCCGGCATGCGCTCGATGAACTCATCCGCCTGCGCCTGTCTGCACGCATGAATGATCTCCTCATCCGTCGCGTCCTCCTTGCCCCAGCGAAGATTATCCCTGATCGTACCGGAAAACAGGATGTTCTTCTGCAGCACCATCGCCACCTCATTCCGCAGCGTTTCCAGATCGTAGTCGCGGACATCCACGCCGCCAACCTTCACACAGCCCTCCGTCACATCGTACAGACGCGGAATCAGCTGCACCAGACTGGACTTCGCGGAACCGGTGCCGCCGATGACGCCGACCCGCTCACCGGGTTTAATCTCCAGATTGATATTGCTCAGGACATCGCGGTCCGCCTCCTCTGAATAACGAAAATTTACGTTTTCAAAAGTGATCGACCCGTCTTTGATCTCCGTCACCGGATTCTCCCTGTTCTGAATATCGCTCTCCTCTTCCAGAATCTCAACGATACGGTTGCCGGACGCGAGCGCCATGATGATCATAACCGCCACCATGGCCAGCATCATCAGGCTCATGAGAATCTGCATCGCATAGGTAAACAGGCTCATCAGCTCACCCGTCGTCAGCCCGTTCGCCACACCGGCCACATTGCCGCTCAGGACAATGGCCTTCGCACCGAGCCATGCGATCAGCAGAATACAGACATAGACTGCCGCCATCATGACCGGCATATTCATCGTGATCGTCTTCTCAGCCTTCACAAAATCCTTATAGATGGACTGGGAAATCTTCTGAAACTTGCTGTTCTCATAATCCTCCCGGATGTAGGACTTCACAACGCGGATCCCGTACAGATTCTC
The DNA here is from genome assembly GCA_021202015.1 of Clostridiales bacterium. GTDB lineage: Bacteria > Bacillota > Clostridia > Lachnospirales > Lachnospiraceae > Eubacterium_I. The sequence goes on from JAJQDV010000054.1 coordinate 3,341, forward strand.
CTGAACATCCAGATTCAGCTTATCATAAGTATTAAATACGCGTTTAAAGTACGGATGTACATATATACTGATAAAGGCCAGCACCACCGCCAGAACCGGAACCACCGCCACAAAAATCAATGCCAGGCGCCGATTTATGGTAAAGGATACCACAATGGCAGCGATCAGCATGACCGGGCTGCGGGCCGCCGTCCGGATCGTCATCTGGAACGCGTTCTGCACATTCGTCACATCCGTCGTCAGCCTCGTCACGATACTGGCCGTAGAAAACTTATCAATGTTGGAAAAAGAATATTCCTGCACCTTCGCGTACATATCCTTTCTCAGATTCTTCGCCAGACCGGATGAGGCGATCGCCGCTTCCCTCCCGGCCAGAGACCCGAACGCCAGCGAGATAAACGCCACCACCAGCAAAAGCACGCCGACCTTTAAGATCACGGACATATTCCCCGGCTCAATCCCGTTGTCGATCAGCCGTGCCATAATGTACGGAATCAGGATCTCCATCACGACTTCAACAATGACAAAGACCGGAGACAGTACCGTGTTCTTCCTGTACTCACGTAATGATCTCAACAACTTTCTAATCATTGCGTCTTTCCTCCTTTTTCTTTACGTTATTCTGCATTTTATGAAAATACACCCGGAGCTGTTCGACCTCCCTCTCGGTAAAACCCGCTCTCAGCGTATCCTCCATATCCCGGAACTCGGCCTCCATCCGCTGATGAATCTCCCGGGAACGTTCTGTCAGAACCAGTTTTTTCAATCGTGCGTCCTCCGGGACGCTCTGCCTCTCAATGAGACCCTTCTTCACCATCCGGTTCACCACCTTGGAGGCCGTCGACCTCGTGATCCCGAACTGATTCTCCAGATCTCTCTGATAGACATCCGTACCCTCATTCTGAGCAATGTAACCGATGATCCATGTATTCTTCCCGGTCGCCTCCTCGAGCAGCCGCAGCTCCGGCGAATTGTCCAGCAGCCTGCAGATACGATTGGAAAGAACATGAATCTCGCGTATAATTGACTCTTCCATCTCGCTCCTCCTTTGTTTCTTCTCAAACTGTCCGACGTTCAACAATATTAGAACAAATCAGAAAATATGTCAATCATTTTTTACGCACCCCCTTCACAATTGTGTAGGAGGCGGCTTTTGCCTCATACTCGCCGCGCGGGGTGCGGACAGCGCAGCTGTCATATTCCTTTCGCACCCCTGCGCATATATCAAACGGAAAACACCCGGCCTCCCGGCCGGGTGTCTCCTGTCACAGCCCCATTCAACCATGACATGTCAGTATGCAACAGATTCCTGTGATATTTCGTATTTATGAATCCCCCTGTGCCCCCACACAGTTCCGCGATCTCCCTGCATCTGATATCGCGCAAATATATTTCCATATCTTCTCTACCTGAAAGAACGACCGATCTCAAGCCCCTTCTCAAACGCCTGTCTGTTCAGCGGAAGCAGCTTTGCTTTTTTCGCCAGCTTATGCTCGATGGTGCCCCACACCACCTCCGGGGATACCACCTCGGTATAGCCGACATATACGCCGAGCATGATGACGTTCAGCACCTTCGCGTTGCCCAGCTCGTAGGCCATCTCCGTCACCGGAGCCTTTACCACCTTCACATCCGTTCTCGTGACGGCGCTCTCATCGACGATCGAGCTGTTGATAAACAGGGTGCCGCCCTGCTTCAGTGTGGGCAGGAACTTCTCGAGGGAAGGCCCGTTCATCACGATCAGGTCGTCCATCACGTCCCCCAGGGGCGCGCCCACCATGCCGTCCGAGATCACAACAAAGCAGTTGGCCGTGCCGCCGCGCTGCTCCGCGCCGTAGGACGGGAAGAATGTGACATTTTTATCAGTAGAATCGCAGGTTGCGGTCGCAAGAAACTTTCCGAGAGTCATGACTCCCTGTCCGCCGAATCCGGCAACACATAAATTTGTTTCCATAAAATCCTTCCTCCTCCTTTTATTTGTCTCTCACCACGCCGAGCGGGAACTCGGGGAGCATCTTCTGCTCGATAAAATCGAGCGCATCGAGCGGCTCCAGACCCCAGTTTGTCGGACAGCTGGTCACGACCTCGACCATGGAAAAGCCCTTGCCGTCGATCTGGTTCTGAATCGCTTTTTTGATTGCTTTTTTCGTCTTGATGCAGTTCTGCGGCGTATTGCAGCTCGTCCTCTCCAGATAAGCCGGAGCGGTAAGCTGATTTAAGATCTCGACCATGTGCATCGGATATCCGTGCTCCTCCGCAATACGTCCCTTCGGCGCGGTGGAAGCGCGCATGCCGATCAGCGTGGTCGGCGCCATCTGCCCGCCGGTCATGCCGTAGATGCCGTTATTGATAAAGATCACCGTAATGTTCTCGCCGCGGTTCGCCGCGGAAACCGACTCGGCCAGACCGATGGAAGCGAAATCGCCGTCGCCCTGATATGTGATATAAACGGTGTCCGGATTGCTCCTCTTCATACCGGTCGCCACGGCGCAGGCACGCCCGTGCGGCGCGGTGATCGTATCGTACGCGATATAGTCCATGTGAAGGCCGCAGCAGCCGATTCCCGTGATCAGAACGCTCTTATCTACAATGTCCAGCTCGTCGAGCACTTCGCCGAGAAGCTTGATGACCGTGCTGTGCATACAGCCCGGACAGAATCCGGATACTTTATCTTCCTGGATCGTTTTTGTTCTAGAGTAAACTAATTCCACTGACGTACCCTCCTAATCTATCTAAAATTTTTCTTGCGGAACGGATGACCGCCTCACGGCTCATAACGTTGCCGCCGGAGCACAGGCAGGTCTCGATGACCGCGCGGTTCTTCACGCCGATCGCCACATCCTCGTAATACTGCGCCGGAATGGACATTTCAACATCGAGGACCGCCTTACAGATATTGTAATCAATGTTATCGAACGATGCATACGGGAACGGGCTGACCGTGATCGGACGGATCAGGCCGACCCGGTATCCCTGTCCGCGGAGGATGTCCACAACGGATTTGCAGATACGTCCGCAGATGCCGTACGCGGTCAGAATGAGTTCCGCGTCCTCCACCTGATACTCCTCCACCTGAATATCCTTCACCCAGCTGTCATACATCCGTGCAGCGTCCTCATTCCACTGCTGCATCTTGTATGTATCCCACTGACCGGGCTGGATCCACGAACGGTTCTCATAGTCGAGCTCGTGTCCGATGCAGGCCCATTTTTTCTTGCTTTCCTTAATCGCGGCAATCTCCTCATCCGACTTCATGTCCGGAAGCTCCACCGGCTCCATCATCGTGCCGATCACGCCGTCCGCCAGGATGAGCACCGGATTCATATCCCTGTCCGCGTAGTCAAATGCCGCATAAGTGAGGTCAACCGCCTCCTGCACCGTAGACGGAGCCAGAACGATCATCTTGAATCCGCCGTTGCCGGAAGCCTTCGTCGCCTGAAAATAATCCTGCTGGGCCGGCTGAATCGCGCCTACGCCCGGACCCCCGCGCGCCACATTGCAGTATACCAGAGGCATACGCGCCGCCGCGGCATAGGAAATACCCTCGCTCTTCAACGCGATCCCCGGGCTGGATGAGGACGTCATCGCCCTGGTTCCCGCCGAAGCCGCACCGTACACCATATTCACGGACGCCACCTCGGACTCTCCCTGTACGAAGCTGCCGCCCACCTCCGGAAGCCGCCGCGCAAAGTACTCCGGAATCTCGTTCTGCGGTGTGATAGGATATCCGGCGAAAAATCTACAGCCGGCTCTCACTGCTGCCTCAGCGATCGCTTCGCAGCCCTTCATCAATACTCTTGCCATAATCTTTCAACCTCCTTATCTGTAAATCTCTATCGCGCCGTCCGGACAGATCCGCCCGCACATGCAGCAGGCGATACAGGCGTCCATGTTTACCGGTTCCACATATTCGTAGCCCTTCGAGTTCACCTTTGTCCCAATCGCCAGCACCCCCTTCGGGCAAAACTTGATGCAGTAACCACAACTCTTACAGCGTTCTGATTTAACTACGATTTTTGCCATTTCAGTGAAATCCTCCTCTCAATAAAAAAATATTAAAATTGCATCCATTCATATGTCAGATACAGATGCACCGGCATCACCGGCACATCGGACTGGTCCCGCACTTCCTCGTACAGATCCTCCCGCACACAGGCAAAATCCACGGCAATATACGGATTTACCATATCGGCCATCTTACGGCTGCCCTCCAGGAACTCGCGTGCCGTCGTCGTAAGGCCGTTGTTCGGATTGTTTACCATATGCAGCTTCCCGAGCTGGATATGAGACACGCCCAGGATCTTCGCAAGTGTCTCATCAACATGGTCAATGTCATACGACCACGGCCGATAGGCGTTCAGCACATAGTAGACGATCGTAAGATCCCTGTTGATCTGAGGCGCGTAGCCGCCGACCGCGCGGGCGCCGATATAGTCTCCGCCAATGTCCAGAATCACATAGCAGTCCGGATCCCTCAGTAATCGATTCACACCGCCCACCTGGGTCGGCGCATCCATAAACTGCTCTTCATAATGGAAGAAAACGCCCAGCGCCTCAATCTCCTCCACCGCGTCCCTGGAGCGAAACAACGGCTTCGTCATATCCAGGTCAAAATAATGAACCGGCTTATCTCCCAGCCCGACCAGATATTTCGCGAAATTGAGCGAGACCTCGCTCTTTCCGCTTCCCGCTTCGCCCAGGAAAACAAAATTCACATGGTCTCCGATCAGAGTTCTCAGCTCATCAAACATTCGAAACGCTCCATTGTCCACAATATGAAATCGACCTCTTTCGTCACTGTGTATATGATACTACACTTTTTTCAATTAGTCACTACTTATTCCGCACAAAAATATATAAAATATTTTGCATGATATAATATTTATGGACAAATACTTGTGAAATTATACAAAACCGGAAATATTCCCGAAAATTCCGCTTGCAATTTGACCGAATGTGATATATAATTCTCTTTGCGTTGCGGAACAGACAGGCGACGCAGACACAGATGCGCCTTTAGCTCAGTTGGTAGAGCAGTAGACTCTTAATCTATTTGTCCAGGGTTCGAGCCCCTGAAGGCGTATGTACCGGCAGATCAGGACATCTGCCGGTTTTTTAGTTACTATTCGCAGTCCTTTGTTAATGAAATAACATTCTTTTTGCTTGAATTTTACCCAAAATACGGTACAATGGAAATATAAATATAATATGGAGGTAAAAACCAATGTTCAACGCATTAATCCAAAAATTAAAAAGCGATCCGAAGACGATCGTTTTTACAGAGGGCACCGATCCGCGAATCCTGGAAGCGTCCTCCCGTCTGCTTGCCGGTACTTTCTTAAAACCGATCCTGGTGGGCAATGTCGACGCTGTGAAGGCCGCCGCCGAGGAAGCCGGTTATAATATCAACGGCGCGGACATCATCGATCCCGAGACCTATGAAAAGATGGATGCGATGGTCGACGCCATGGTAGAGCTCCGCAAGGGCAAAATGACAGCCGACGATTGCCGTGCCGCTCTGCTGAAGGGCAACTACTTCGGTACCATGCTTGTAAAGATGGGCGTTGCGGACTGCCTGCTTGGCGGCGCTACATACTCTACCGCGGATACCGTCCGCCCCGCGCTGCAGCTGATCAAGACCAAACCGGGCAACAAGATCGTATCATCCTGCTTTATCCTGGTCCGTCCTGCGGCGACCGGCGAGAACGAAGTTCTGGCTATGGGCGACTGCGCCATCAATATCAAGCCTACCGAGGACGACCTCGTGGAGATCGCTACGGAGACTGCGGCCTGCGCGAAGATATTCGGCGTAGATCCGAAGATCGCATTCTTAAGCTACTCGACACTCGGCTCCGGCAAGGGCGAGGATGTGGATAAGATGCGCAACGCCTGCGCGAAGACGAAGGCTGCCGCTCCGGATCTCGCAATCGAGGGAGAGCTTCAGTTTGACGCGGCGGTTTCCCCGAATGTTGCAAGGACAAAATGCCCGGGCTCCGAAGTGGCCGGACATGCCAACACCTTCATCTTCCCGGACATCAACGCCGGCAATATCGGCTACAAGATCGCGCAGAGGCTCGGTAACTTTGACGCCTACGGCCCGATCCTGCTGGGCTTAAACGCCCCGATCAACGACCTGTCCAGAGGATGCAACGCGATGGAGGTTTATTCCATGGCGATCATCACGGCGGCGCTGAGCTGAGTCCCGTTTTTCACTATGATCATGACAACAGGAGCGACACATTCTGCGATGTGCCGCTCCTGTTTATTTACTATAATTTACTATAATCGACCGCATGGGACGAAAGGAATTTGACAGCTATGCTGTCCTATTCCGCATTTCCGAACACTTTCTGATAATACTTATCCGCCTGGTACAGAGCCGCCACCGTATTATGGCCCAGCACGCGGTCCTTCGCCACCAGAGTCGTCACCGGCGCGTCGGAATATTTATAGAACATGCTGTCATGCCCTACACACAGTCCTATCAGGATATTCAGATCCGTCCGCCGCGCGTTCAGCGACTTCGCCTGCAGGATGGGATTGCACATATTGAATCCGACCGCGTTGCAGCGCTCCGGGATCCCCACATCCGCCTTCTTCTGTGTGCCGCCCTTGCAGGCAGCTCCGTACACCTCAAACCCGTGGCTGCGGAAGACCTTAGCCAGCGTCCGGGCCTCGGAGAGCAGACCCACGCAGTTCGCGATTCCGATCCGTTTCGCTCCGATTTTTTTCGCGAACTCGACCGTCTCCTCCAGGCGCGTCATTTTGCAATAGTTATCCGCCTCCACCTCAGCGGCCGCGATCGTCAGTCGGCGGATCTCCTCTTTCTCATACTCCGCCATCGCTTCCTCCAGAAGATCCGGATCCATATGCGTCGACGGGCAGAAAAGCGGGTACTGCCCGTCTTCCCGGTTACAGTTGCCCACCGTACAATCAACGCAGCTTCTTTCTGTTTCCATCTGAAAGTCCTTTCTTCCTGATCTTACAAACTCCGGAAACTTCCCCTCTTCATACCTGTAAACGCTCCGGAAAAGCCCCTTTTCATTCCTGTATGTGCTCCGACATCACCCGTTCGCCTTCCCCGAAATGATCCACGGCGCGGGCTCCTGCTCGAAGGAGTTTTTGTTGTTCATCCGGGAAACAGTCACCTGAATAATCTCCGTATCCTGAATCCCGTACTTCTCAAACAGCTTCGGCATACCTGCGGCGACACAGAAATCCAGTGTATACACCACCACGCTGATCTGCGGGTTCAGCTTCGCAAGACAGGCAATCTCCTGCTCCGTGCTGGCAGATGCCACGAGAAAGACGAGAGACGGCACGGCATGACCGCGCATGGTCTCCTCATCCACATGGTCGATGACCTGGATATTGTGAAGCCCGAAATGATCGATATTCTCTTCGATCGTCATACGGTCGTCCCTGTTGTACTCCACCGCAAGTACTGATCCCTCGTTCGCGATAATGCCTGCCTCGATGGCGATACTCTCGCCGCTGATGACACAGATATCGTCCTGCTGTCCCACATGCATCTTGTTGAAGATCACGGAGCGGATCTCACTGCCGACATAGTGAATGGAACCGCGGCGGAAATTGTTGTTATCCATGCCGATCTTGTATGTATTGCACATATTCTCATTCACGATCAGCATGCCTGCGGAAGCGTTGATCCCGCGGTTGATCATGTCGCTGACCTTGTCATGCTTCACCTCGCCTGCCGGCTCCGAGCCCTCATTATACCAGACGTCGCAGTCACCCAGACCGGCATTCCACATCCGGTAGAAAATGTCCGGATTCCCCGCCTCCGTAAAAACAAGCACCGCCTTGTGCGACTCTACCGTCGGAATGACGTTTTTGTTTTTCCGGGTGATATCCAGCATTTTTACCTTCTCGAGGTCAATCGGCGTATTCTTCGCGAAATACTGAAGCCAGGATAAAATAATTTCATTTGTAAAAATCTGTTGTACCATTGTTCCCTCCATAAAAATGTATCATCTTAGAAAACGTATGTTTTTATTTGTAAAGGATAGCATACTTTACGCTAAAATACAATTTATTTTGCTTATGTGGGTGGAGTTCCTGCTTCACAGGAGTTATAGAAAAAAATAAGTTCTTCACATTTCGTTGATTTCTGTTATAATAAAAAAGGTTTGTTTCCAACAGCCATTACTTTTAAATAAACACACAGTTTACAGATAAGGACGAGGTACGGTTATGGAAAAGCAGATTCGGGTAATTGCAAGATATCACTATTCGGAAGGCTATTTTGTCGAGGTTTCCCGCGAGGATTCCGTCATTGCGAGCAGGGATTACTGGCTTTGCCGAAAGAACAGCGCCAGAAAAATGTACATGTTCAGCAGCCCGTATAAAAACAGCCGGACGGAGGAGCATATGCTGTTAACGAAGATCTCCGATGCGATCCAGCAATATGAACATCCGGTTTCTTTTGAAAAATATGCCTGAGAATTTTCCTATATGACAAAAAAAGCGACGATCCGACCGCGCGCAACAGCGCGGACGAACCGCCGCCCTTTTTCGTCTCCCCGTCTGAAAGCAGATGTTTTCAGAACTCCACGCAGCCGGTGTACTGGTCGTTGATGACATAGTAGGCTGCTTTGTCCTCCGGCTTGATGTACAGAGTGATGGACTTCACGGATACCGCGCCTTCGGTGGCTGCAAACTGCGCCAGCGCACGCTCGGTCAGAACCTCCTCACTGATCTCGTCCCCGAGATACTGAATAACGATGTTCTTCGTCGGTTTTCTGGTGTATTTGCGCTTCGTGGTGGTCTCGGAAGAATCCTTCACCGCCTTTTTCGTGGAAGCAACCGCCTTCTCCACATTCTTTTTCGTAGTTCCCGCCGCTTTCTTCGCCGCCTTTTTCGTCGCGTCCGCAGCCTTCTCCGCCGCATCCTTCACAACAGCCGCCGTCGCCTCGGCGTTCTTCTTCGCAGCTTCCTTATTCGCCGCCGTCGCCTTCGCGTTCGCCGCCTTTGCTTCCGCCTTTTTAGTTTCCGTAGTCACAACCTCTTCATTCGTAATGGTTGTATCTACAGAATCTTTTTTCGTTGATGCCATGATTTCAAAATCCTCCTTCTATAATAATATACCGGGCGCACAGAGAAAATCAGCCGGGGATCTGTCATGTTCGCTTTCATCACAATCTGCCCCCGGAATCTCTTCAACCCCGATTTTACGCTATGCATTTTACTCCAACACCCGGATATTGTCAACTCCAACCCGTCCGACAGACAGCGATTTCACTGAAAACTGTACAATCCGCGGCAACAGATTTTCCAGAATCCCGGTTTCTTCTGTAAAACTTTACCAAAGACCTGTATTTTTATTCATTTTTTCACACTTTCTGTACAATTTTTCTGGATTTTATCATTTTAGATGTTATAATAGATTTATGCGTTGAAATTCGTTTTTCAAAGCATCTATACTATACATCATTCATTTAGGAGGGAAAGAAATGGCTAAGACAAAAGTTATTTCTGCGAAAGAAGCAGGCGCTCTTGTAAAAGACGGCGACACCGTCATGATCGGCGGCTTCATGACAAACGGAACTGCAAAATCGATCGTACATCAGGTAACGGCAAAGAATCTGACCGTTATTTGCAACGATGCCGGATTTCTGAACGAGGGTACCGGACGTCTTCTCGCAAACCATCAGGTAAAAAGACTGATCGCGACTCACGTAGGTCTGAACAAGGAATGCGGACAGCAGTACAACGAGGGCATCCTTGACCTGAAGCTTCAGCCGCAGGGCACACTGGCCGAGCAGGTTCGCGCGGGCGGCGCGGGACTGGGCGGGTTCCTGACCCCCACCGGCGTCGGCACGATCGTTGCGGACAGTTCCTCACCGACTACTCTCGAGGGCAAGCAGCTCATCGAGCTGGACGGCAAAGAATATCTTCTGGAGAAAGCGCTGCGTGCGGACGTTGCCATTGTTCAGGGCTTTATCGCAGATGAGTCCGGCAATATCCGTTACAAAGGCTCCATCCGCAACTTCAACGTGCTGATGGCATCCGCGGCGGATACCGTTATCGTAGAGGTTGAAAAGATCGTTCCGGCCGGAGAGATCGGTCCGAACTATGTAGAGACCCCGCACATCTTCGTTGATTACTTAGTATTAAAGGAGGAGGCATAAGATGGAAAGAAGCGAGATTAAACCCTTTATCGCAAAGCGAGTTGCAAAAGAGATTCATGACGGCGATGTTGTAAACCTCGGCATCGGCCTTCCCACTATGGTTCCTGATTATGTGGACCCGAACATCAAGATCACGCTGCAGTCCGAGAATGGTTTTATCGGCCTTTCCGCCGTTGATCCGGATTCGGACGACGCGCCGTACACCGTAAACGCAGGCGGTCAGCCGGCCGGCATTGAAAAAGACGGGATGTTCTTTGATTCCTCCATCTCCTTCGCCATCATCCGCGGCGGACATGTGGACGCTACGGTTCTCGGCTCCCTTCAGGTAGATGAGAAGGGTGATATCGCGAACTGGATCATCCCCGGCAAGATGGTTCCGGGCATGGGCGGCGCGATGGATCTGGTCGTAGGCGCGAAGAAAGTGATCGTCGCGATGGAGCACACCCAGAAGGGTTCTCCGAAGATCTTAAAGGAGTGCACCCTTCCTCTGACCGCAAAGGGACAGGTGAATCTCATCGTTACCGAGATGGCCGTGATCGAAGTGACGCCGGACGGCCTGGTGCTGACCGAGTACAATCCGGAGTTCACAGTGGAGGAGATTCAGGCTGCCACAGAGGCAGAGCTTAAGATCTCCCCGGATCTGAAACCGATGGTATAAGAGATCTGACCCGAAGGATACAGACTCATCAAAAAACAGGAGACCGGACATACCGTCTCCTGTTTTTTCTCATCATATAGGAAAGTTCTCCGAACTTCCTATATGATAAAAAACGCTCCGCCGAAAGCAAAAGAAGGAGAAGTCACATGGAACAATACACCGGCATATCCGTATTTCAAAAAATCGCGATTGGGAAGGTTTATCTCTATCAGAAAAAAGAAAATACCGTGCGCAGAGAACACGAGGACGACGTTGAACAGGAAATCAAAAGATTCGAAGACGCAAAGACTGTCGCCCTCGGCCAGTTGGAGCGCATCTGCCAGAAAGCGCTAAGGGAAGTCGGCGAGGACAACGCAGCCGTGTTTGAAGTCCACATGATGATGATGGACGACGCGGATTTTGTCGACTCCATCTGCCGCATCATCCGGGAGCAGAAGGTGAACGCGGAATATGCCGTGGCGACGACCGGCGATAATTTTTCCGCCATGTTTTCCCAGATGGACGATGATTATATGAGAGCCCGCGCGGCTGACGTCAGAGACATCTCCGAGCGTCTGGTCTCCGTACTGAGCGGCCGGGAAACCGGCATAGGCAGTCCGGACGAGCCGGTTGTCCTGATAGCGGACGATCTGACGCCCAGCGAGACCGTTCAGCTGGACAAAACCAAAATTCTCGCCTTTGTGACCCGGCACGGATCCTCAAATTCCCACACGGCAATCCTTGCGCGCACCATGAATATCCCTGCTGTCATCGGCATCAACGTTCAGGATGAATGGAAAGGAAAAACCGTTATCGTGGACGGATATACCGGAAACGTAACCATCGATCCGGATCCGGCATATCTGAAAAACATGACAGAGAAAATGCAGGCGGATGTAAAAAAGCAGGAACTGTTAAAAGAACTGAAAGGAAAGGAAACCGTCACAAAAAGCGGAAGGAAAATCCATCTCTACGCCAACATCAGCGGCGTGAAGGACGTCGCTTCCGTGCTGCAGAACGACGGCGAGGGCATCGGCCTGTTCCGGAGCGAATTCCTCTATCTGGAGTCCAATGATTTCCCCACAGAAGAGGAACAGTTCCAGGCATACAAGACCGTAGCCGAAAACATGGCCGGTAAAAAAGTTGTCATCCGAACATTGGATATCGGAGCGGATAAACAGGTCGATTATCTGGGTCTGGAAAAAGAAGACAATCCTGCAATGGGTTACCGCGCCATCCGTATCTGTCTGGACCGGCCGGAGATCTTCCGTACACAGCTGCGGGCGCTCCTTCGGGCCAGCGCCTATGGAAACATCTCCATCATGTTTCCCATGATCATCTCCGTGCAGGAGGTACTGGAGTGCAAACGAATCCTGGCTGAAGTAAAAACAGAACTGAAAGAGGAGAGAATCTCATATAAAGATGTTGAAATCGGCATCATGATCGAGACCCCGGCCTCCGTCTGGATCAGCGAGGAGCTTGGCCGTGAAGTAGACTTCTTCAGCATCGGCACGAACGACCTCACCCAGTACACGCTGGCGATCGACCGGCAGAACGCGAAGCTGGACAATATCAACGATCCGCACCATCCGGCCGTCCTGCGGTCCATACAGACCGTGATTGAGAACGGCCACAAAGGCGGCGCCTGGGTCGGCATCTGCGGCGAGCTCGGCGCGGATACCACGCTAACCGAAACCTTTGTGAATATGGGGATCGATGAGCTGTCCGTATCGCCGTCATTTATCCTGCCGGTGCGGGAGACGGTGCGAAAGCTGGATTAAAACAGCAATATTTCAAAATTCGCTTCCTCCAGCTGATTCGCAGCTATCGTATTCAGCGTACACAAATCCCCGGCTTAAGCCGGGGATTTTACAGTGCCGATAAATCCACCTGATATATATACCCCACAGGCTCCTCTTCCCGCTGATAGAACATGATCATATACCACGGCAGATATTCCGTATCCTCACATTTTTCCACATTTCCCTCACAAAAGACCAGCTTTCGCCCAAACGTCCAGTTCTCTACTCCGGACACCCGGTTCAATGCAGGATGCTTTTTATAATCATGGCCGGATTTTATCTCAATCAGATCAATCTGTGTTCCATTTTGTACGACAAAATCCAGTTCTCCTATCTTCTTGGATTCATAATAATTCAGCGAAAAACCACCGCATCGAATCGCCTGGGCAAACACGTTTTCCAGAATGCTTCCCATATTGACTTCCACATTGCCGTTCAGAAGTTCAAACTGTACATTTTTCATACATGCCGCACACAGCAGTCCCGTGTCATTTAGAAACAGCTTAAAGATGCTCCTTTTTTCGTTAAGCCGCAAGGGGGTCTGCGGTTCCGAAACATTATAAGAAGGCAGAGCCACGCCCGCGTCACTCAGCCACAAAAAAGCATTTTCATACCGGTTCTGACGGCCGTTTTCATCCACCCTGCTCAGGAAAAATCGCCTGTTTTTATCATTCAGCTGTGAGGGTATACTGTCGAAAATCGCCTGTATTTTTATACGATCACTTCCGCTCGCATACCTGGCAATATCAAGTCTGTATAGCTCCAGAATATCCCGCTGCGCCTGAACCACTTTTCCGATATCATGGGTGTTTATATAATTCTGAACCACAGCCGGCATTCCTCCGACCACAATATAGGTGTAAAAAAGCTTTTTCATCGTGCTGTGCACAGATTCTGATACGGGAAGACCCTGCTCAAAGCATTTTTTTAAAAGGGCGAACGTGGATTCCTGTACACCGTTGGCAGCCGCATACTCCATAAAACTCATCGGATACATATAACAGATTTCTTCAAATCCGACAGGATAGGACTTTACCTCTTTGTATCTAACCCCTAACATGGAACCGGATTCAATATAATCAAACCGCCCATCCTCAACCAGAAATTTGATAGCGCATCTCGCATTCGGACATTCCTGAATCTCGTCCAGAAAAACCAGTGTTTTTCCCGGCTCCATCTCCTGCATCTTATACGCCGTCAGGTTCTCCAGGATCGTATCCGCATCCAGACTGCCCTCAAAAATCCGGCCGGCATCCGTATCCGTGATAAAATTAATCTCCACAAAATGATCGTAATATGCTCTTCCAAACGCTTCTATGACCGTTGTTTTCCCGATCTGTCTGGCTCCGATAACACACAGCGCTTTTTTCGCAGGATCCGCCTTCCAGGATTTCAACTTTGCGTAAATACTTCTCTCCAACATAAGCTGTCATACCTCCAATAACAGCATTGTAACATTTTTCTATCATTTTTCAATATATTTTGCAACCTTTTTCTTATGTTTTTGGCAATTATGTGTAACACAAATCCCCACAAAGTGTTTTTCGGCAAACTTTTTATAATAGCCTCCCCTTATAAAGATGATGCACTGAATCACAAAGCAGGCGGATATCTTCCGCATTATGAGAAGACAACACAATCGTCACACCCTGTTTTCTCTTTTCGTCAAGCAAATTCCGAACCATCCGAACCGCATCCTCATCCAGCCCATTGAACGGTTCATCCAGCACCAGAAGCCGCGGATGTTCCATGATTGCCTGAGCAATCCCCAGACGCTGCCGCATGCCCATGCTGTATTTTTTCACATGTAATCTGCTGTCAGGGTCTAACTCCACCTGCTCCATCGCCGCCCGGATTTCTTCCGGTCCGATGATTTTCCTGCATCCGGCCAGAATCCTTAAGTTTTCATAACCGCTCAGATAAGGGATGAATCCCGGTGTCTCAATAATCACACCCAGATGCTCCGGGAAATCCGTTTCCTCCCCGACACATTTGCCGTTTACCTGTATCCTCCCGGTAGTCGGACGCACAAAACCGCAGATACACTTCATCAGCATAGTCTTTCCGCATCCGTTTCGCCCGACCAGTCCATGGATTTGACCATCCTCAAGTTCCATATTGATATGTTCCAGTATCTGTACTTTTTTTATCCTCAGGCTCACATCCTCCAGTATGATCATACGCGCTCATCTCCAATCTGAAATTTTTTCACAAGGAATCGGTTAATAATTCCCAGAATCAGGTTCAGGAACACAAAGTACAGAACAGAATACAGGATTCTGCATTCCGGTTCCGAAAAAAAATCTCTGAAATGCATTCCGAATATGGCGTGCGCCATCGGAAAGAACCACTTTCGTTTATCCAGATAAACAGCTGCCACGGCTCCCAGGACGGTAAAGTACAATTCAGATTCTCTGACTCTCCGGCAATCTCCGTCAGGGTTTTCTTGTGATATACCGCTGTATCTTGCTGTGAATTCCCGCTCATACATCCTGAACAGAGAACCACGAAGCCAGACAAAGCCACAAAAAACAATATCTTTCTCATCATAGCTTTCTCCTTCCTTTCTACAGACAAAATATCACATCCGTTTATATTCTTTTTGTACTATCAGATTATTTAAATTTCCTTACGCGCCCCTGTACACACAAAACAACTGCAACCCTGCCATAAAGACAGGGTTGCTCTTATCACCTGATATGAAAATAAAATTCCGGACCGCCCGCCGTATTTCTGACTCCGTAATCCGCCCGGTACATCTTTAATATCGCTTCACTGATCGCCAGCCCCATACCGGAAGAACCGTCCTGCGCGGTACGGGAAGCATCGCCCTGATATAAAGGTTCCCAGATACGTGACAATTCCTCAGCGGAAAACTCCGGGCCGTCGTTATATACACTAATGCCATGCTCATAAACCGTGATGCGGATCCCGCCTTTTGCACTGCAGAATTTTACCGCATTGGAGATATAATTATCCATGACCATTTCCATGAGCGGCGCATCGGAAATCACCTGCCCGCTTCCCTGAATATCCCACGTCAGGGAAAGCTCCTTTTTCTGCATCAAATCCGCGTAACGCTCACAAATCCGTTCTGCTGTCTCCTTCAATAAACACAGTTCTTTTTTTATCTCACAGTCCGCGTCTGTCACACGCGTATAGACCAGCATACTGTTCAGCAGATCATTCATGTGATCCGCCTCCTTACCGATCATATCGATATAATGTGTCTGCTTTTCCTGCTGCAGTCCGGCCTCCAGACACTCTGCACTGTTTTTGATCACTGCCGTCGGCGTCTTCATCTCATGCGCGATGGCGTTCAGAAATGTCTCACGCAGCCGGCGAATGTTCTCCTGCTTTTTTTTTATGTAAAAATACACGCAGATCAAAAAAACCGCCAGCGCCTCTCCCAGCGCCAGAATGGGCAGAATATACTGTTTGATGATCCCGGAATGCAGCGTCAGCTTCCGGATATTGACCGAAATGCAGCACTCATACTCACCGAGCCGATTCACATTTGTGAGATGAATGAAATACCGGCTTCCGCCCGAATACATTTCCCTGATATCATCTTCCGCCATCGACATATCGTATTTTTCCGGCACGGAGAGCAACTCACTGTCACAGATGTAAACAGAAAAGTAGCCGGCCTGCATCTGCTCCGAATCAACGCTTCCGGTTTCTGTCTCCTGCAATTCTGTCAGACGCCGCACCATTACCGATGTATAGTTTTCATTCTCAAACCAGCTGTTCGTCAGTTCATAGACGATCTCCCCGGTATAACTGTCGCAAAACACCACCCGCATCGGACAAAAGTCATCCTCTCCGTGATAATATCCGTCCATCTCGGAAATATACAGGCGATGACTCCACTGCGGATTCTGTCTGTACTCCTCAAAGAAATCCGTCATCTCATCCTCAAAATATTTTTCAAGTGAAATATACTCTGTCCGGATCTCTCCATCCTCACAGCTCTGCCAGCGGCAGATGATATTATCATTCGTCGTCCCCATGCTGAATCCCGTCGAAGAATAAACACCCGCCGCGGCCTCATAGCAGCTGTCCGATAATTCATTTTCGGTTCGGGGCAGGGCATCCAGAGCCGTATACAAAATTTCCTCCGCGTTTCCGCTGTCCGCCGCAGCTTCCACCGTTTCCTGAATCTCTGTCATGACCGCTTCCGCCTCGGCCTCCTGACTCTGTTTTTCCATAGAAAACAGATAGGCGGAGCATACAAAAATAATGCCGAGAAAAACAACTTCGATCCAGACCGCTGTCCGATAATTCTTCTGCCGGGATTTCCTGATGTTCCCGGTATTTTTACATTTGCCGAACCCTTTCACAGATATACCCTCCTCCCGCAAATCATAGCCGAGTTTCCATCATATAACCGGATTTGATAATCGTCCGGATACATTTCCCGTATTTTCCCAGTGCTTTCCGCAGATTCTTGACATGCGTATCAACCGCCCGGTCGCTTCCTTCATAATCGTATCCCCACAGCTTTAACAGAATCTGCTCCCGCGTCAGCACACGTCCCGCATTGTTCATAAAATAGCGAAGCAATTCGAAATCCAATGCCTGAAGGACAACATACTCCCCGCCGCACATCACCTGCCTTCGCTCCGGCTGCAAACGGATGCCGGACACCTCCAGCCAGCCGCCGCCCCTCTGTCCGCGCTCCAGAACCGCGCGGCATTTCGCGAGAAGTACCGCCAGAGAAAACGGCTTCAATATATAATCGTCCGCCCCCATCTGATAACCGTAAAGCTGATCCGTCTCCTGCACACGGGCCGTTAAAAATAAAATCGGTACGTTTTCCTTTTCCCGAATTTTGCGGCAGAGCGTAAAGCCATCCATCTGCGGCATCATCACGTCCAGAAGAATCAGATGATAGTTTCGGGTCTGAATCATCTCCCAGGCTTCCTGCCCGTCCGCCGCCGTATCCACCTCAAAACCGTTTGCAGAAAGATAATCATGAATCAGTTCTCGCATATTCGCATTGTCTTCCGCCAGCAGAATTCTTTTCATGGATCACATCTCCCTCCCCTTTGCTACAGATAGTATAACCGGTCCGTTTGTATTCTTTTTGTACTTTTTCTTTTAAATACAAAACAATCCCCCGGCTTTAGCCGGGGGGGGGTATCAACTCTACACAACCGCCTCCACCAGAGTCTTTTCTCCGATCTGCAGCCTGCGAACACCGATTTTTTTATTCTTATTAAAATTAAAGCTCAGCATATATCCTTTTTTCAGATGATAATGATCCAGATAAGCCAGGAGCTGACTTTCTCCTCGGGTGTTATAAGAATCGCCCCGCCAGATTTTAAGTTCAATCACGTACTGTTTGCCGAGGTAATCCACGATCACATCCGTTCGTTCCTGATTCCGCGTGCGCGACTCAATATAATAATTTCCTGTACCGTTGATAATCGGCCGCAGATACAAAAGAAAATATCTTCTTCCGTCCTCCTCCGGAAATTTCTGCGAAAGATCGCCATACAAATCATCAAATGCTGTCACAAAACGCTCCAGAATGAGTTCCATATTGAGGCCATCCTCACTGATAAACCGATATTTATCCCGGTCGCCCAGCGTATATATCTCACTCCTCTGCATTTCCGCAGAAGCCAGAAACATATCATAAAGCCTCATTTCAAAAATCCGGTTCGCGACAACCACTTTATTATTCTCTATTCTGACAAACCCGAACATCTTCGCAATTCCGATCGCCGTATTCCCCGGCACATTACTGATTTCCTTCCCGTTCATAAGCAAAAACTGCAGAAACTCCTTTAAATCAGGATACGCATTTACCTTATCCTCCAACGACTCAAACAAGGTGTTGTCTTCAGCAACTAACCGGCCAACTGCTTCAATCATTCCGGCCTGCAATATCTCTACTCTTCGCAACTGTTCAGTGCCTTCACAGTTACTACTCTTCATTCTTCTCGCTTCGAATCTCCAGACCCAGCTCCTCCAGTTGCTTCACATCTACCGTATTCGGCGCATCCGTCATCAGACAGGACGCGTCCTTCAACTTCGGAAACGCGATCACATCGCGGATGGACTCCGCCTGCACCATGAGCATCACCATACGGTCCAGGCCGTAGGCCAGACCCGCGTGGGGCGGCACGCCGTATTTGAAAGCTTCCAGCAGGAATCCGAACTGCGCCCACGCCTGCTCCTGCGTAAAGCCGAGCACCTCAAACATTTTTTCCTGTATATCATTCTGGTGAATACGGACGGAGCCGCCGCCCATCTCCGTGCCGTTCAGCACGATATCATAGGCTTTCGCGCGCACCGCCCCGGGATCGGAGTCGATCTTGCCCCAGTCCTCCTCCATCGGCATGGTAAAAGGATGATGCATCGCCTTGAAGCGCTCCTCCTCATCGGACCACTCCAGCAGCGGGAATTCAGTCACCCAGAGGAAATTGTACTGTCCGGGATCCAGAAGATCCATCTCTTTCGCCATGTGCAGACGAAGCGCGCCGAGCACATCCCAGACCACTTTGTTTTTATCCGCGGCGAACAACAGCAGGTCGCCCGGTTTTCCGCCCATAGCGTCGATCAGCGCCTGCAATCCCTCTTCTGTGAAAAACTTTGAGAAGGATGACTTCACCGTCCCATCTGTCTTACACTGAATATACGCGAGTCCTTTCGCGCCATAGGTCTTTGCCAGCTCCACGAGTTTGTCAATCTGCTTGCGGCCCAGATCACCCCTGCCGGGCACACAGATACCGCGCACGCTGCCGCCGTTGTCCAGCGCATTCGCAAAAACGCCGAATTCACAGCCGCGCACCGTCCCGGACACATCGACCAGTTCCATCCCGAAGCGGGTGTCCGGTTTGTCCGAACCGTAGCGATCCATCGCCTCCTGCCAGGTCATACGCGGAATCGGCAGCGGGATCTCCACACCGATCGCCTCCCGGAACACATACTGCAGCAGCCGTTCGTTGACGTCGATCACGTCGTCCACATCCACAAATGCCATCTCCATGTCCGCCTGCGTAAACTCCGGCTGGCGGTCCGCGCGCAGGTCCTCATCGCGGAAGCACCGCGCGATCTGGAAATAGCGGTCATACCCGGAACACATCAGCAGCTGTTTGAAAAGCTGCGGCGACTGGGGCAGGGCATAAAAATTGCCGGGATGCACGCGGCTCGGCACCAGATAATCCCTGGCGCCCTCCGGCGTCGATTTCGTCAGCATCGGCGTCTCAATCTCCAGGAAACCTTCGTTCGCCATGAACTCGCGCAGCAGATAAGCCACCTTACTCCGCAGCATCAGGTTTCGCTGAATGTCCGGCCGACGCAGATCCACATAACGGTATTTCAGACGGATATCGTCCCTCGTCTGAGAATTCTCCTCGATCGGAAACGGCGGCGTATCAGACTCGGAGAGGATCCGGAGCGTCTCCGCGATCACCTCGATATCTCCGGTTTTGAGATTCTCGTTCACTGCTGCGGATCTCTTCTGAATCGTTCCTTCCACCGCGACCACAAATTCATTCCGCAGCGTACCGGCCTTCGCAAAGCCCTCCGCTCCGACATTATTCTCATCAAATACGATCTGGAGCAGGCCGGAACGGTCCCTCAGATCGATAAAGATCAGGCTGCCGAGATTCCTCCTTCTCTGAACCCAGCCCATCACGGTTACTTTTCTGCCGATATCGGAGGCGAATACCTCCGTACATCTGTGGGACCGCCTCAGGCCCCGCATGGATTCTGCCATAATATCCCATTCCCTTCTTTTTTTACTATCAGGCAGGGCAGGCCCTGTCCCTGCATATCATATCTGTTCATCCCGTCACTTATAGAAATCCAAAAAATCTTCATATCCTTCCTTCTGCAGCTGTTCCTTCTGAAACTTCTTATTCTTGTTCATGCGGACGACGAGCACCTGCTCTCCGGCGGCTCGTGCCTCCTGCGCCTGCGTGATCACATCCACGAGACGGTCTCCGGGAAAGCCCTTCTCGATCAGATACGCCGTCTTTTTCGGCTGCTCCGGAATCTGAAATCCGCTCTCCGTAAGAAGAAGGATAATCCGCTCAAACCCGATGGAAAATCCGCAGGCCGGAACGTCCCTGCCGGTGAAGTTCCCGACCATTTTGTCATAACGGCCTCCGCCTCCGCAGCTCCCGCCGAACTCCGGCATCGCGATCTCGAAGATCGTTCCCGTATAGTACGACATGCCGCGCACCAGAGTCGGATCAAAGACGAGCGTAAACTGCGCCGTCTTCGCAGCATTCACCGCCTGCGCGATCTCCCGCATATTGCAGACGATCTCCTCCTCCAGAAAATCGCCCAGCGTGTCCGCCAGCCAGAGGATACCGTCCTCCGCAGTCTCCACGCCGGTAAACAGAGCCATGTATTTCTCAACGGATGCCTTCTCAAAACCTTCCTTTTCCAGCTCCTCCGCCACACCGTCCGGTCCGATCTTGTCCATCTTATCCAGAATGATAAATACCGTGTCGTAATCCGCTTCCGCGAACCCACTGTAAGCCGCCATCGCTTTCAGAATGCGCCGCTCATTAATCCGGATCTCAAAATTCCGAAATCCGATCCGATCCAGCGTCGTCGTCGTAGCGAGGATCAGCTCGATCTCCGCCAGATTGGACGGCTCGCCAAGAATGTCAATGTCACACTGCATAAACTGGCGGTAGCGCCCTCTCTGCGGGCGGTCCGCACGCCAGACATTCCCCATCTGCAGCGCTTTGAACGGTGACGGAAGATCATTTGCGTGATTCGCGTAATAACGGCAGAGCGGCACGGTCAGATCATAGCGCATACCGAAATCCACCAGATCCGCCTCACTCTGCGCGGTATCCAGTTTCAGCTTCTCGCCGCGCTTCAGCACTTTAAAGATCAGCTTTTCATTCTCACCGCCCTGTTTACTGCTCAGGTTTCCGATATCCTCCATGCACGGCGTCTCAATCGGCGTAAAACCGAAGGAGCGGTAGGTATCCCGGATCACGCTCTGCACATAATCCCGGATCGCCATCTCCTCCGGCATGATATCCTTCATCCCGTTGACCGGTTTCTTTTTTAAGGCCATCGCATTATTCTCCTTTTATTTTTTCCAGAAGCTTCCGCTTCCGCTCGATCATCTCATCCACGCGTTCCAGATAATTCGTGATATCCTTTACATTCCCCACGCGCTCGATGCGGTTTCCATGGTCATACACAACCTTCGAGGTCGCGCCCGCGCCAAGTGCCATTATAGTCTGTTTTTCTTCCATAATCAAGATGTTATAGATCCCCGCTTTTCCGGGCGCGGCATAACCCACATTTTCAAAATTGCCCGCCATATTTTTCTGCCGGTATAAATAATAGGGCTCCAGACCCATCCGGCGGCAGGCATCCGCCGTCAGCCGAATGGTCTCCCAAGTATTCTCCATATGAAGATGCCCGTACTGCTCCCGCTCGATCCGCAGCCGGGAAGCCCGCTTGACCGCCAGGGAATGGACGGTTACATTGTCCGGACGCAGCTTTGTGATTTCCTCCATCGTCCGGCGCACATCGTCCGGATTTTCCTCCGGCAGACCCGCGATCAGATCCATGTTGATATTATCAAAGCCCATCTCCCGCGCCAGAGAAAAACTCTGCCTCGTCTGTTCCACAGTGTGCTGCCGCCCGATCAGCCGCAGCGTCTCCTCCTTCATTGTCTGGGGATTGATGGAAATGCGGGAGATGTTGTGCCGTTTTAACACAGCCAGCTTTTCCGCTGTGATACTGTCCGGACGCCCCGCCTCAACTGTGAATTCCAGCAGATGATTCCGGTCATCATCCGAATGATCCTCATTCCTCTTCGTACCCAGCCATTCCGCATCCCATCCGGTTATGTCACAATCTGGCCGATCTGTACTCTGCCGTCCCACATCCCGTTCCAGACCCCCGTAGACGATCCTCCCGTCCGCATCCATGAGACGGAAGCTCTCCCCGATGTGCGTGATCAGCCTTTCCAGCTGCTCCGGCTCCAGGGAGGTGGGCGTCCCGCCCCCGATATAGACCGAATTCAGATATTTGTCACGGCACATCTGCGCCGTCCGGGAAATCTCTCTGCAAAGTGCGTCCAGATATTCATCCGTCCTGTTTTTCCAGGATTGAATGGGATAGGAGGTAAACGAGCAGTACAGACAAGTACTCGGACAGAACGGGATGCCGATATACAGGCTGTACCCATCCTCGTAATCGATACGCGAGAGCAGTTCCCTCTCCCGCTTTGCGATCCCGATGCTCAGATCGATCTTTTCTTCGGACGCAAAATAAGTCTCCCTCATATAAGCGCGGATCTCATCGTCCGTCTTTCCCTCCTCCAGCATGGCGTAGGGAATCTTCGTCGGGCGGATGCCCGTCAGGGTACCCCAGGGGAGCGTCCTGCCCGAGAAAGAGGCCAGCATCTCATAGAGTTTCTTCTTCAGGCGGTTTTTCGCAGTAATTCGATCCGAAAAATCAACGGAAACCGACCCTCGAAAAGCTTTCTCCTGTGTTCCTCGAAAAGAGGGAGAATCGTTGTCTTCCTCTCCCCGCCTTTCGCAAAAAAACGTAAAACCGATATCGGCCTCTCCGTAGACGACCGCAAGATGAAAGGCTGCATCCGGATCGCGCAGCCCCATGTTCTTATTTCCCAACTCTGCCAAACCGGCCCTGAGAGCCGGATCCCCGTGTCCGGATCCACACGCGCCAACCGGCCGCTCCGGCTCCTCCTCCCGAACCGCCCGCACCAGAACCTCATGTTCCGGATAAAACGCCTTCACCAGAGAGTGGATATCATATTCAAAATCCGCTTTATTTAACTCAACTGTAATCATAGATCCCTGACCGTCACTTCATGTTTAAAGGAAGGGATTATACTCCGCCTCATATCCGATGGTTGTTTTTGACATATGACCCGGATACACCTCGGTATCCCGCGGCAGAACAAGAAGCTTTTCCCGGATGCTTCGCACCAGGTCGGACATACTGCCGCCCGGGAAATCCGTCCGCCCGATCGAGCCGCAGAACAGAGAATCCCCGCTGATCAGCGTCTTATTCTCCGGAAAATAGTAGCAGACGCCGCCCGCCGTGTGTCCCGGCGTATGAAGAACCCGGATATCAAAACCGGCTGCCTGTATCTGCTGCCCATCCTTCAGGAAAACATCCGCCTCATAAGTCTCCGAACAGCCGAACATGGCTGAAACATTGATATGGGGGCTTCGCATCGTCTCTCTCTCGTCCTCATGGACATAGACGGGAATCTGATACTTCTCCTTTACTTTCTGCGCGTGATGCGCATGATCGTAATGCGCATGGGTCAGAAAAACCGCCACCGGCCGCAGTCCCTGCGTCCGGATATGCCGATCCAGCATCGGCGCGTCGCCGCCCGGGTCGACAATGATCGTCTCCTTCGTCGCCGTATTCACCAGGAGATAACAGTTCGTGCCGAGATCTCCCACATTGTATTCCAGAACCTGTAAATCCGCCATAAATCGTTTCCTTTCACCCTGTTGTTTTATGCTGTCGTCCGCTCAATATCCGATATACTCTCAATCTGCTGCAGCTTCGTCGTCAGGGACGACAACTCATCCTTCCCTTTCGTCCGGAAGGAAACCGTGATCGTCGCCACACCCTTTTTGCTTGTACGGGAATTGATCGAAACGATATCGATCCCCCGCTCGGTAAATACCTTTGAAACATCCACCAGCAGACCGGTACGGTTGTCCGCAAAGATCTTGATCTCGGCCAGATAGCTGCCATGACCGTCAACCTCATCCGCCGCTCCGCTCTGCCACTCCGCGTCGATCAGACGGTTCCGGTCCAGTGCCGGAAGCTGGATAATATTCATACAGTCCGTGCGATGGATGGAAACCCCCCGTCCTCTGGTCACAAAGCCGACGATCTCATCGCCGGGCACCGGACTGCAGCATTTGGAAAAATGGACCGCCACATCCGCGATTCCCTTTACGACAATGCCGCTCTTTTTCTTCGAACCGTTCTCGGAAACCGCCCGCTCCCGGCTGTCGCCCGCGCTCTCCAGAACCTGAGCGTCTGTCACGGAAAGACGAAGCTCCTTTTTCCTCTCCTCGACCATGCGGTTGACAATCTGCGCCTCCCGCAGGCCGCCGTGACCCACCGCGGCCAGAACGGATTCCCAGTCCCGGAACCCGTATTTTTTCTGAACCTTCTCCCTGTAAAAAGGCTTGCTGATCTCCGCGGGATCGATGCCCTTCGTCCTGCAGTAATTCTGCAGCATCTCCTTGCCGCGCTGGATATTCTCCTCCTTGAACTCATGGCGGAACCACTGATTGATCTTATTTCGTGCCTGCGGACTCTTCACGACGTTCAGCCAGTCACGGCTGGGGCCTTTGGAGTTCGCTGACGTCACGATCTCAAGCTGGTCGCCGTTCCGGATCTTGTAATCAATGGGGACAAGCTTTCCGTTGACCTTCGCTCCGACCATCTTATTTCCCACCGCGCTGTGAATGCTGTAGGCAAAATCGATCGCCGTCGAGCCCATGGGCAGCGACTTGACGTCTCCGTTCGGCGTAAAACAAAACACCGTGTCCGAAAACAGATCGAGGTCTGTCTTCAGTAAACTCATAAACTCTTTATTATCCGAGGTTCCCTGCTGCCATTCCAGGATCTGGCGCAGCCAGCTCAGCTTCTCCTCCTCGCCGCCGATGGCATTGCCGTTATTTGCCTCTTTATATTTCCAGTGCGCCGCAATACCGTACTCGGAGGTGCGGTGCATCTCCTCGGTCCGGATCTGAATCTCAAAGGGTCTGCCGTCCGGCCCGATCAGCGTCGTGTGAAGCGACTGGTACATATTCGGCTTCGGCATGGCGATATAGTCCTTGAACCGGCCGGGGATAGGCGTATAATGCTCATGAATGACGCCCAGCGCAGCGTAGCAGTCCTTCACATCCTTCACGATGATGCGGATCGCGAACAGATCATAAATCTGATCCAGCGTCTTGTTCTGATTCACCATCTTCTTATAGATGCTGAAAAAATGCTTCGCGCGTCCCATGATGCTCGCCCGGATGCCGGCGTCCATGATCACCCTGCTGACCGCCGCCACCAGGGAATTGATATGCTCCTCCCGGACAGACTTACGCTCCGCCACCTGTTTCACCAGATCATAGTACGCGTCCGGCTCCAGATACTTGAGGGCCAGATCGTCCAGCTCGATCTTGATCTTTGAAATGCCGAGCCTCTGAGCAATGGGCGCATAGATATCCATCGTCTCCTTCGCCTTCTCCCTCTGCTTCTCCGGCTTCATATACTGCAGTGTCCGCATATTGTGCAGACGGTCCGCCAGCTTGATGATGATCACACGGATATCCTTCGCCATGGCGAGGAACATCTTGCGCAGATTCTCTGCCTGCACCTCAATCTTGTCCGCATCGTAGGACAGCTGGCCCAGCTTCGTGACGCCGTCCACGAGAAGTGCGACCTCCGCCCCGAACTGTTCCGTGATCTCTTCCTCGGTCAGTACCGTATCCTCCACCACATCGTGCAGAAGACCGGCCACGATCGTTTCCTTATCCATCTCCAGCTCCGCCAGAATAATCGCCACGTAGAGCGGATGGATGATATAGGGTTCGCCTGATTTTCGCACCTGAGCCGCGTGCGCGTCCCGGGCCAGCTGATAAGCCTTCTCCACCAGCGTGATATCCTCGGACGGATGATACTTGCGGATACTCGTGACCAACTGACCATACAGTTCCTCCGGCTCTACAAAATCCCGAATCGTGACAAACGGCTCCGGATCCGGCATGACCGCAATGTCATTCTCCGTCATACCTTCCTGTTTTGCTGACACATTTTCTTTCTCTGCATTCATAACATTCACCTGTGTTTGCTGCCATATATACCCTCTTCTTCACCTATAGTAGTAAATTATAAATAATTTATAAAAAAAAAGCAAGATTTCCTGCTTCTGTTTTTACGTTCTTATTGCAAAACATAAGGTTTTCAAGTAAAATATATACCATGTTGTATGTCAGCGGCGCACAAAATGTCCGCGAGACTACATTTGTCCGTCTGTTGACGACACTTTTATATTTAATCAGGAGGAACAGATACTATGGCAAAGAATCCCATCGTTACGATCGAAATGGAAAACGGCGATATCATGAAAGCGGAGCTCTATCCGGAGATCGCCCCGAACACGGTAAACAACTTTATCTCCCTTGTGAAAAAAGGCTTTTATGACGGCGTCATCTTCCACAGAGTCATTTCCGGATTTATGATCCAGGGCGGCGATCCGGAAGGAAGAGGCACCGGCAACCCGGGCTACTGCATCCGGGGCGAGTTCTCCGGCAACGGTTTCCCGAACGACTTAAAGCACACGCCGGGTGTACTGTCCATGGCGCGCGCCATGCCAAAGGACTCGGCCGGCAGCCAGTTTTTTATCATGCACAAAACCTCTCCTCATCTCGACGGCGAGTACGCCGCTTTCGGAAAGGTGATCGAGGGTCTGGATATCGTAGATAAGATCGCGACCTGCCGGACGGACTGGAACGATAAGCCGCAGGAAAAACAGATGATGAAGAAGGTAACCGTCGAGACATTCGGCGTGGAATATCCGGAACCGGAGAAATGCTGATCTGCTCATGTTATTTTGCGGCAGTTCCTAACGCCGTCTGCGGCGCCGTGTCCGGCGCGCCCGGCGCTTGTATTTTTTCTCCCCGAAAAGCCAGAACAAAACGAGTCCGATCAGGAATCCGATGATCGCGCCGCAGATGACGTCGGAGGGGTAATGCACGCCTACATACAGACGGGAAAGCGACAACAGGAAAGCCAGCGCAAGACACGGCCATCCGATCCACTTTCTGCAGCTTTTGCTGATCACCGCAGCGGCGGCAAAACCCGCCGAAGCGTGTCCTGACGGAAAGGAGTACCCGCTCATCGGACCGATCAGGCTGGTCAGCCCGCTGACCACCTCATAGGGACGCACCCGCGCCACATAATTCTTCAAAAACAAATTAGAAATGCACAGGGAGAGCGCGAGCGCCACCAGGGACAGAACACCCGCCCTGCGCGTCTTTTTCGGGATCAGGAGCAGAATGGAGATCACGATCCAGATCAGCCCGTGGTTTCCCAGCTTCGTAAAACGAACCACCCACGGAGTCAGCGCGGCAAACCGCAGATGATTCTGTATGAAGAGCAGGATCCATCCGTCCGCTCTCTGTAACGCATTTAAAATCGCATCCATCGTAATTCCTTTTTCTCTGAACGGCTCTGCTTCACTGAGCTTCTTCGTATACGACGGGCAGGGTCAGCCCCTGCCCCTGCACTCATTAAAATTTAAACACGGCGATACCGTAGGGATCCAGCGGGTAGGCAAAGGAGAAATCCCTCCCGTCGCAGGCCCGTTTCTCCGCGATATAGGTCTCCGGACGCTTGCTTCCGATGCCGCCGAAGCGCTTCTCCGAACCATCCAGAATCAGCGTATATTTTTTCTTTTTCGGCACGCCGACACAGTAATCCTCCCGCTCCACCGGGGAGAAATTGATCACAAACAGCAGATTGTTCCTGCCGGTTTTCCCGTGGCGCACAAAGCTGAAGATATTGCGGAAATTATCATTGGCGTTGATCCACTCAAAACCCGCCGGCTGATCGTCGAGCTGGTACATTGCCGGATATTTCAGATAGAGCCGGTTCAGTTCCTTTACAAACTCCTGCAGCCGGGCATGCTCCTCCTCTTCGAGCAGATCCCAGTCGAGTTCGCGCTTCTCGCTCCACTCGCGGAGCTGGCCGAACTCCCCGCCCATAAACAGAAGCTTCTTGCCGGGATGGCCCATCATAAAAGTATAGGCGCACATGAGATTCCGGAACTTATCGATCCCGAGCCCCGGCATCTTGTTCAGCATGGAGCACTTCAGATGAACCACTTCGTCATGAGACAGGACAAGAATATACTCCTCACTGTAATTGTATGTCATGGCAAAGGTCATTTTATTATGATTGTCTTTCCTGAAATAGGGATCCAGCTTCATATAATCCAGGAAATCGTGCATCCATCCCATATTCCACTTGTAGGAAAAATTCAGCCCGTCTTCCGCCGCTTTTCCCGTCACATGGGGCCAGGCGGTGGACTCCTCCGCGATCATGACAGCGCCGTTATTGCGTCCGCAGACCAGCGTATTCAGATGTTTGAACAGCTCGATCGCCTCGAGATTCTCATTTCCGCCGTATTTATTCGCAACCCACTGGCCGTCCTGCTTTCCGTAATCCAGATAGAGCATGGAGGCCACCGCGTCCACACGGAGTCCGTCCACATGGTACTGCTCCACCCACATCAGTGCGCTGCCGAGAAGGAAATTTTTTACCTCTGTTTTCCCATAGTCAAAAATCTTCGTCCCCCAGTCCGGATGCTCACCCTTTCTCGAATCCGCGTATTCATACAGACAGGTGCCGTCAAACTCCGCGAGCCCGTGCGCGTCGCGCGGGAAATGCGCCGGCACCCAGTCAAGAATGACGCCGATTTTTCTCTTGTGGAGGTAATTGATCATCCAGGCAAAATCCTCCGGCGATCCGTAACGGGAGGTCGGCGCGTAGTAGCCGGTCACCTGATAACCCCAGGAGCCGTCAAACGGATACTCGGACATTCCCATCAGCTCCACATGCGTGTAGCCCATCTCTTTGACATATTTTGCCACCTCCACCGCAAACTCGCGGTATGTATAAAAGCCGTTGTCCTCTCCGTATCCCTCATGGCGCTTCCAGGAGCCGGGATGCACCTCATAGATATTCATCGGCTTCTCATAGATGTTCCGGGTCTCGATCCGTTCCCTCATCCAGACATCGTCCGACCATTTGAGCTTCGTGATATCCGCCACCCGTGACGCCGTACCCGGTCGCATCTCCGCGTAATTCGCATAAGGATCCGCCTTGTACAGCTTCCGGCCGTCCTTCGTCTCGATCAGATACTTATACAGATCGCCCTTCTGGACCTTCGGAATAAAAAGCTCGTAAATACCGTTCGGCTCCAGACGTTTCATCTCATGAGAGGTCTCATCCCATTCATTGAACGAACCGATCACCCACACCTTTTTCGCGTTCGGCGCCCAGACAGCGAAATAAACGCCCTGCGTCTTTCCGCGCTTTTCCGGATGCGCACCCAGTTTTTTGTAAATGTCGTAGTGAACGCCCTCCCCGAACAGATACATATCATAATCCGTAATATTCCCCATTTTATGCCTCCTATTCAAAATCCTTTTCTCTGAGAATCAGATAATCATTCTCATCGTATTTCTTCGCAAACAGCTTTTTCAGGCCGCCGCCCTCCGCGCTCTCGATCGCCCGATCCACAATATCCTTGATCTCGGCAAGCGTCGTGGGATGATCAAGCTTCTGAATGTTATTAATCCGGTTATACAGAGCCAGAATGCCCATCTCATCGATCACACACTCCATCTCCTTCGCATAGGATTTCCCGAAATCCACCAGCTCATCGATGGTAAAGATCGGAATCCGGATCCTTCCGGTAAACTTCTTCGCGAAGGAAAAATCCAGCGCCAGCGCCTGACGTATGCCCGCGCTGTCATCCTCCAGAATAACGACCATACCCTGGGTATTGCGCTCCATGATCTGTGACATCCTGACCGCGGTCTCCCTCGTCATCTCTCCCGCCTTGTCAACGATCAGATAACCGCCGGAGAGCTTCGGCACAAGAGCGGCAAAATCTCTCTGATTCAGAGAAGCCGCGCTGATCCTTCCGATCTTTGTATCCGCGTTCCCCGTGATCTTCTGGATCACCTTGATCAGGCTGGTCGCAAGAACCGTTTTCCCGCTGCCTTCCTCCCCCTCAATGATCAGGTTGCCCCTCAGGGAGGTGATGGAATTATTCCGATATTTCGCAACTTCCTCCAGAACCTGCTCGATCTGCTCCCGCATACCGGGAACCGGAAGGAAATAGGAAAACAGTTCTTTATTTTCATCTGAAAGAATCCCCTCTTCCTGCGGCGCCGCTTCCCGGCTGTCCGTATCCGGAGACTCTTCATCCTCCATAAGCTCCTCGGGCATTATGATATCCGGAAGCTTCGTCTGCTCCGCCACAGGCAGATCCTCCGCCGGCATACCGCCGCTCACGGGCACCTCCAGACTGGAATTCTCCATCATCATACGGGTCGCGGAAGCCAGAATCTTTTCAAGCTCCTCATCCTCGGACGGAGCCTCAAACTTCGTCTCCTCTTCCCCTGACGAAGCCGCTTCCTCAAATGCTTTTATATCCGGCATCTCCTTCGTAGAACCCGTCGGCGATTCCAATCCGTCCGGTACTTCTTCCGAATCATCATCGAAGTATCCGGGCTCGTCATCGGACGAATCCGACTCGCGCAGGAGATCGTCCTCCTTCATCCCGATTTCCGGATCGGCGTCGCCGGATTTTAATGGATCGTCGCGTTCCGGGGCTGCGCTATCTGTTCCCGCAAACATGCGGATGTCAGAGCCGGCCTCTTCGGTTTCTTCCGGCAACCGGCCCTCCGGGGAATCGGAATCAACCGAAAGCAGAGACTTCCCGGCCGTGTCTTCGGGCTCCGCATCCCTGCGTTCCTCCGCGTCGGCACTGCCGGTCTCCTCCGGCAAGCCTTCCTCCGACGTCGTTTTTTCCGCCGGTTCATCCGGAATCAGCGTGGACGCAATCGTCTGCGGGCTGTCCGGTATATCCTCGCCCGGTTCCGCAGAAAGAACCGGAAGCAGAGCCTGCAGACGTTCCATGATCTCATTCGCCTCAGACAGCGCCTGTTCCTTTGCAAAATCCAGTTTTTTCTGCTCGGCCGCGGCGATCGCCGCCTCAGCCGCGTGCTTCGTCTTCTCCCACTCTGCCAGGACATCCTCTATGCTCATCTGCCCGGCGATCTGCTGCTCTTTCACGGTGCTCTCCGGGATCTGAAGACTCATCTGCCCATCCGGTTCCTCATCCAGGAGTTCCCTGAAATCAGACTTCAACCCCTCATCGACACGTTCATTAATCCTCTCCCGGTCAAAGACCGGCGCGTCCTCTTCCTCGGATTCCACGTTCAGATACGGAATATCCTGCACAATTTTTTTAATATTTGCCATGGTATCCTTTACTGTTTCCTTCTCCGTGGCCGCCAGTATCTGTTCCATCCCCTTTGCGATCTCATCCTGAAGGTTCTGCGTGTTAAAACGGCTGGCCGTAACCGTAATCTCGGGAAGTCCGCTTTCCTCGGAAATCTTCGCTTCCACCTGCTTCGGCACACTGACCTCCACCATGCCCTTTCTGGAACGGATCCTCTGATACTTCTCCTCCTGCGACGGAGTCAGTGGCTGAAAGGTACGTTTCAGATCCAGCGCCTTTTCCACGTAATCGCCTTCGCCAAACCAGAGAATCAGCTCGTCACAGGTCTCCACACACTTTTCCCTCATGTCCGCCTGTCCGTACAGAGCTGCCAGCTCGTACGCCCACACTTCCGTATATTCCGTTTCTTTAAACTCCTCCAGAATCGCGATCCGGTCGGTCAAAGGCGCATCCTTCAGGCAGCTGATCTTGTACGCAAACACATATCTCTGGCTGTCGCGCGGGGAAATTTCCAGAAACTCCCGGTAATACTCCTCCGCCTCCCGCACATTCTTTGATTTGATCGCGATCTCCACGAGACGGCTGACAATCCCCCTCCCGATGGAAGAATGGTCGTAAGCCTGCAGCAGTACATTCTTACAGGCCTCATACTTTTCCATCTCCTCATAAATCTCCGCCACCATCAGCAGCGTATTCGAATTGCGTACCTTTTTCCAGTTAATCGAATCTGCGATCGTCGCCGCGGTCTCATAATCCTTCGCCTCTACAAGATTTTTCAGCTGATCCAGTTTTAATTTATATTCATATTTATCCACAGTCCCACCTCATGTGTATCAAATATTATCGTCATCGTCTCTGTTAATTTTCTTTTTCCTGATTATTCTGTGTAACAGCGGCTGCATCACCGGTTTTTTCGTTCGAACGTTTACTTCAACCTCGTTCGTCGTCACATTCACGCGGCTCAGCTTCACATAATCGGACGTCTCCGTCGGAAGATGCCTCTTCCCCAGAAAATGCTCCGCCACGCGCTTGATGATATAATAGATCAGTGCAAATACCGGCACGCCGAAAATCATGCCGATCACGCCGAAGCTCCCGCCGAACAGCAGGATGGCAAACATGACCCAGAAAGGCGTCAGTCCGGTCGTGTTCCCCAGGATCTTCGGACCGATGATATTCCCGTCCACCTGCTGCAAAACTACCACAAGAATGAGGAAATACAGCGCCTGTATCGGATTCACCAGGAAGATCAGGATCACGCTGGGAATGGCGCCGATAAAAGGCCCGAACACCGGAATGATATTCGTCACACCGATGATTACACTGACGAGCACCGCGTACGGCAGCTTCATAATGTACATGCAGACAAAGCAGATAAACCCGATGATCAGGGAATCGATGATCTTCCCGATCAGGAATCCGCCGAACACATCGTTCGCTTTCTGAAGCACTTCCATGACGACATTGCCGGTCCGCGGTCTGAAAACGGCATAGATCAGCTTCTTGGCCTGTCCGACAAAGCGCTCCTTCGTCATCAGTACATATACCGTAACGATCAGTCCGACAAAGATATTGAATATCAGCTTTACCGCACTGTACACACCGTTATAAAACGCAGACATGATCTCGGTCCCGTCGTTCTGAAACCTGCTCAGAATCCAGCTTTCCAGCCAGGAAAACGCCTGCTCCGCCAGATCCTCCATCTGCCCGGCAAGCTGTGTGTTCTTTGTAATCCGGTTGATCCAGTCTGTCAGTGCCTGAAGCTTCTCATTCATCGTGGAGATCAGATCCTGAATACTCTCGATCAGCTGCGGCACGATCATGACCACCAGCACCGCCACAACCGCCAGGAAAACCACCATGGCCGCGGCCACGGCCAGTCCGCGGATCGTGCGATTCTGTTTCTGTGTCCGTTCGCCTTTGGTGAACAGCCGTTTTCTGAACAGCCGCTCAAAAAACTTCATGACAGGATTCAGCAGATACGCCAGCACCAGCCCGATGATCACGCCCTGCAGGCTGCGGAGGATATTGCCCACTCCGCTCGAAAACCCGTCAAACCGAAACAGAAAAAAGAAGATCAGCAGGGAAACAAAGATTACCAGTATCGCCGTCAACCCGACAGCAAGATACGGACGGATATCCCATGGCTTCTTTTCTGTTTTCAATTCCCCCTGCGACGTGTCATTCTGATCCAGCTTCATAAAAACAAAAAACCCTCCTGTTTTCCCTTATCGGTTCACAGTTAGATTCAGTATAACACAATTCCCTCTGCTATGACAGACCTCATTTATAAAAAAACAATTATTTTCTGAGTTTTTATAAGTGAAAAAGAATGCGCCTTGGCGCATTCTCGCGCCGAGCGCGGTCGCTTTTAGCGACATTCTTCCTATCGCGCGAGTGCGCATCCACAGCGGAGCGTTTTTTGTCATATAGGAAGTTCGGAGAACTTTCCTATATGACAAAAAAAGGACCCGACATTCCCGGCCGGATCCTTTCCTGATTTACACTTATCTTCGATTATAATTGATCAGACATCCCTTCAGAATGATCTCCCTCTCATCATCCGTAAGATCTCCCATCTTCAGCGTAAACGGGACCAGTCCTCCGTCCTTTACGACATAGGCCGGGATCTCCGTCCGCTTATCCTCGATCGCTTTTCGGATCTCCGGGATAAACAGGTAATCGCCGTTTTTAAACGGCAGTTCTCCCTCCGGAATCAAAAACGGCAGCATGCCCCAGTTGATCAGGTTGGAGCGATAGCGCTTGGTCGCGTACTCATTCGCGATGTTCGCCCAGCCGCCCAGCACCTTCTGACAGGAAGCCGCCTGCTCGCGCGCAGAGCCGTCGCCCGGCTTCACCGCGAAGATCGTGCTTCCGATCCCGAAGTTCTCACGCTTTATATGCGGATACTTCGTCCGTACCGCCGCGATGACCGGGACGATCTCCGGCAGATAATCGGAGGGCTTTTCACCGGAAATCCTGGCCTTCTCCGCCCGCTGAACCTCCTTCGCGCGTCCCACGTACTCCGGATCCTTCCGGGACAGGGTAAACTCCGCCAGTCCGAGCGGATTGGAACGGTAGGAGGATGTCTCTCCGGACGGAATCAGCTCGTCCGTCGTCGTGACCGGATCGTGAATCTCGGACACCACCTTCAAAACCAGGTTCTCCGTCAGTGCGCTCATCTCGGGCCAGTCTTTGATGTTCGGGCCGAGATGGATCTCCGTATCCGGATCCGCCGCGCCATGACTGTCAAAGATGCGGTTCTCATATATCTTACTGTCAAAGAAATACTTCTGTCCCCGGTACTCCACATCCAGCTCCGTGGCTGCGGTCAGATAACCCTTATTCGCCGCGGTCGCCGCGATCGAGCGCGCGTCCATCAGCGCCACGGAAGCAATCTGTCCGCTCTGGAGCTTCGAACCCTCGCGGTTCGGGAAGTTTCTCGTGGAATGACGAATGGAAAATCCGTTGTTTGACGGGGTATCGCCCGCGCCGAAACACGGTCCGCAGAACGCCGTCTTCATGATGGCGCCGGTCTCCATAATCCTCGCGGCAGAGCCGTTCCTGACCAGCTCCATCCAGATCGGCATGGACGCCGGATAAACGCTCAGCGTAAATTCATCCGGTCCGATGCTCTTTCCCTCCAGGATATCCGCCGCCGCGCAGATATTCTCAAAACCGCCTCCCGCGCAGCCCGCAATAATCCCCTGGTCCACATAAAGCTGCCCGTCGCGAACCTTATCCTTTAAAGAATAGTCCACGGCCCCGTCCAGGCTGATCAGCGCACGTTTTTCCACATCATCCAGGATATCCGTAAGGTTCGCCTTCAGCTCCTCGATCGTGTAGGTGTTGCTCGGATGGAACGGCATGGCGATCATCGGTTTGATCTCGCTCAGGTTCACCTCAATACATCCGTCATAGTATGCCGCCGGTTCCGGATTCAGTTCCTTATAATCACCGGCTCTGCCGTGAATCTCGTAAAACTCCCGAATCTTCTCATCAGTCACCCAGATGGAGGACAGGCAGGTCGTCTCCGTCGTCATAACATCGATGCCGATCCGGAAATCCGCGCTCAGCGACGCCACGCCCGGTCCGACAAACTCCATAACCCTGTTATTTACATAGCCGTTTTTGAACACAGCGCCAATGATGGCAAGCGCCACATCCTGAGGACCGACGCCCTTTACGGGCTCTCCCGTCATGTACACCGCGACCACACCCGGCATCTTGATATCGTAAGTCTGGCAGAGCAACTGTTTTACCAGCTCCGGTCCGCCCTCGCCCATCGCCATCGTACCGAGCGCGCCGTAGCGGGTGTGGGAATCCGAACCGAGGATCATCTTCCCGCCGCCGGCCAGCATCTCACGCGCATACTGATGAATAACCGCCTGATGAGGGGGCACATAAACGCCGCCGTACTTTTTCGCACAGGTCAGGCCGAACATGTGATCATCCTCATTGATCGTCCCTCCCACCGCGCAGAGACTGTTGTGGCAGTTCGTCAGCACGTAGGGAACCGGGAAACGCTCCAGTCCCGACGCCCGCGCGGTCTGAATAATGCCGACAAAGGTGATATCATGCGAGGTCAGCTTGTCAAACTTAATCTGAAGCTGCTCCATGCTGCCGGAGGTATTGTGATCCTCCAGAATCCGGTAGGCCATCGTGCCCTTCGCAGCGGACGCCCGATCCGCTGTCACACCCTTCGCCGCGAGAGCGGCCGGCGCCTCCGGTGTGTCCTCAACGATCTCCGCGCCGTTTAACAGGTATACGCCGTTTTCGTATAACTTCATGCTTCTGTCCTCCTTTAAAATCAAGTGTCGCTTGCGACACTTCGCGCGCGAGCGGTTGCATCGCAAAATTTCCTATCCGCGAGCTGCGGGTCTGCCCTGTGGGTACATCCCCGCGGAGCGTTTTTTATCTCATAGGACGAATTTTCCTATGAGATAAGAAAAATAAACCGATGAAGGCTTCCATCTCCATCGGTTTCCGCTTTTTTTATTATAATAAGTAAAAACACAAAAATCAAGGTATTTCTCTTATTCTTTCCCAAACAGAATCGTTTTTAAAACACCGCCGGCGCCGAGTTTCTCCCGATCGGAGAATTCGCGGGAGGATTTCGTCCGCGGTGTCTCCTCCTGACGAACCGCCTCCATCTCCTTCTCATCCTCCAGCAGGGCGCGGTATATCGATTCCTCATCCGGGAATTCCGGATTGGGATGTATCGGAAAATCCTCATCGGATGCATCCGCCTTCGCCCGATCAGAAGAAACAGGCACAGTCTCGTAATATTCTTCCCGAGCTTCTCTTCCATGCTCCCGCAGTTTCTGAACCACATTATCCGGCCGCGTTATACGCTGATCCGCGCGATCCGACACGGTACTTACGGGACTTGTTTCATCCTGCCCGGAATCCGTTTCTGCCCGCACGGAATCCGTTCCGGCCGATTCTCCTTCGTTCCGGATATTTTCAATCGGCAAATCCGCCTCTCCATCCGTCGATTCCGAATCCGGTTGTTCAGCTCCGGAACCCGATTTCGCCTTTCCCTGCTCTTCCTTCCATTTAAAGTAGGCCGCATTCGGATTGACTTTAATATCCGGCTTTTCAGCCGGAGCGGAAGAATCGTCCGTTATATCCCTGTGGCCTCTCCCCGTCTTCTCAAAATATTCCTCATTAACTTTAATCTTGACCGCCGCGGCTCCCGCACGGGAACGGCTGCCGGACGTCCTGCCCTCTGCCCCGGAATCCCGGCTCCGCTTTTCGTGTTCATGATTCATTTCCTGCAGCACAGCCAGATATTTCTTCGTATCCGCCAGATCCGCAAGCTGCGCTTCCAGCTCCGTCTCATGGGACTTCAGCAGATTCTTCTGATCGCGCATCTCCCGGCGAAAACGGCGGAACAGATCGTCCATGGATTCATTCGTCTGATCCATCAGATCACGGATCCTGCTGATCGCGTCCGACGTATAAATCACGGACGCGGCATAAATCTCCTCCGCGCTGGCATTCGCCTTCTCAATAATCTCATTTCCCGTTTTCCGGAAACTCCGCTCCGCATTCAGACGGCTCTGCCTGGTCTGCTCATACTGCTCCATCATGTCAAAGATCCCTCTGTTCAGACGGTCCAGAAGGTTCAGGAACTCCTTGCGGTCAACGATCATCTTATCCGGCTGACCGTTGTATGTGGGACTCTTTGAAAACGCGACATGTATCTCTTTTAAAACTCTCTCTACACTATCCTGTGGGCTCATGATATTCCTCCAGATGATGATCAGATATATGGTAGTATATCACATACTCTGTTCTGACCCAATAAAAAGTTTATAAATCTTTCCTTCTGACAAATATTTATTGTTTCCCATCCCTCAGCACAAATTTCTTTACCAGGATAATGATGACTACCCCTATGATCGTCAGAAGATTCTCTACGGCAGTCGTTTCATGCACGATCATGTGCCGCACGATCACAAACATCATCACATCCAGTACAGTCTCCGTTCCCGGACTGCAGAGCATTTTAAACAGCTCCACGCAGATCACAATATTCAGCACATATGTAATAAATGTCAGAAGCGCGTCGGTCCCGGCAGGATCGGCAAGATATTCCAGAAACGGGGTCTTTAAAAAAAAGATCGCAATAACGACGACCACGATGATGATCACAGAAAGTATAATTTCAATCCCCGCGCTGACACGATCCATGGCGGTTCTCAGTTTTTTTAATTTTTTAAGCATACTTCCCTCGCCCCCATCATCAGAAATCATTTTTATTATACTTGAAAAGGCTATGTGAAATCAAGATTTTTTTGATTGATAAACTATACGAAACCCGGAACTTCACAATCCCGGATTTTCGAAAAAAATAACTTTCTCTTGCACCCATGAACGACTTTCATTATAATAGGAAAACACAATGTATATGAACGCACGGCAAAACGTCATTCATCATACCATGATATACACCCGAGGTACATTCCCATGGATATTGTCCGCGCCTACGGAAATCTGATAAAAAAACAGGCACCGGAACGCCCAAACGCCGCCCTGCGCATAATAAAGCTCGGATTCGCGCTGGAGAGCTTCCGAACGAAACATCTCGCGAACAGGGACATCCCCGCGGCCTGGCGCACCCTGAACCACTATGCGGTGGGCGAGGTACGAAAGGCGCTCCGCCATCCGGACCGGACCGTCTGGGCGAACCTGTTCGCCCCTGTAGAGATCCTGCAGTGCTTCGGCGTCCATACGCTCTCCATCGAGATGCTGTCCTCCTTTTTATCCGGGATGGGTACGGAGGACTACTTTATGGACTTCGCGGAAAATGAGGGCATCGCGCCGACGCTCTGCTCCTACCATAAGAATTTCATCGGCGCCATCGACAGCGGGATCATCCCGCCCGCCGCGTTTGCCGTGACGACGTCCATCATCTGCGACGGCAATGTATGCACCTTCCGCCATCTCGCAGACACACACCAGATTCCATCCTTCCTGCTGGATATCCCGGAACACGATTCTCCGGAAGCGGAGGCCTATGTGGTCGAACAGCTCCGGGAGCTGATCGCGCAGCTCGAGGAAACCTTCCGCAAAAACATGGATTACGACATGCTCCGGGAAATCCTCATCCGGGAAAATGCGTCAAAGGAGTGCTACAACCGAACCTTAAAGATGATGCGGACAAAGGCTTATCCCAGCACCCTGACGCTGCAGATGTATCTGCTGTTTGCCAATCATCTGAACATCGGTACCCCGCAGATTCTCGATTTTTACCGGCAGATGGAAGCGGAAGTGGCGGCCGCGCCCGAATTTCACGGAACGAATATTTTCTGGGTACACCTGCTGCCCTGGTATCAGCAGACCCTGAAGTCCCATTTCAATCTGAATCCGGATTACCAGATCCAGGGAATCGAACTGAGTCTGGATTACACGGAGCCGCTGGACGCTGACCGGCCCCTGGAAGCGCTCGCAAAAAAAATGATCCGCAACATCTACAACGGTTCCTACGAGCGCAAGGCGGATATGGTGCAGTCTGTCGTGAAGGAAATTCAGCCGGACGGCGTGATCAATTTCTGTCACTGGGGCTGCAAACAGTCTGCCGGCGGCGCGATGATCCTGAAAGATAAGATGCAGGAGATCGGCATGCCTTTCCTCATCCTGGACGGGGACGGGATCGACCGGCGCAACAGTCACGACGGGCAGATCAAAACACGCCTCGAAGCCTTTCTTGAGATGATTCGCGATAAAGAATATTAAAGAGATTATAATATACGGAGAAAACCTATGATTACGTATATGTGCAAGTATGCACCGATTGAGATAATCGAAGCCTTCGGCGACACTGTAGCTCTGATGGAACCACACGTCACGAATTTTACACAGGCGGACACGCTGATGCATCCGAATACATGCTCTTTTGTGAAAGCGGTTCTGGAAGAGTTCGAAAACAGCGCTTACGAGGGCATGCTTTTTACGTCCTGCTGCGACAGCTCGAGACGCATGTTCGACACACTGAGACGCCTCCATCCGGAAAAATTTTTCTTCTGCTTCGACCTGCCGCGGAAGGTAAACGATTATACCGTTTCCCTCTATGCAGCGCAGATCACAGATCTGATCCGGAAATACAGCGCTTTTTCCGGAAAGTCTTTTGACCCGAAAAAGCTCGCGAAGAGATGCAATGCGGAGTTTGATATGCAGATCCGGAAAAAAGAGCTCCTTAAGGACGGTATGATCCCGAAGAAAAATACCGACCTGAAGGTCTGCCTTGCAGGGGCACGGCCGGGTTCCGGGATCAAGCGGCTGATCGAAAATCTCGGGGCGGAGATCACCCTCGACCTGACCTGCACCGGCATCTGCAGGGAATATCGGGCAGACGGGGAGAATGTACTGCAAAGTTATGCGGACAGCCTGCTGAACCAGCTTCCGTGCATGCGGATGCACAGGTCAGACGGTCGAAAGCAACGCTTATCCGAACTGGCAGATGATCTGGACGGCATCATTTACCACACAGTGAAGTTCTGCGATATCTACTCCTATGAATATGCAGATTTGAAGAAAAGCAGCGATTTTCCCATTGTGAAGCTGGAGACCGACGCGACCAGCCAGTGCGCCGGGCAGATCCTGACCCGGGTGGAGGCATTCCTGGAATCCCTGCGGGCACGAAAGGAACCGCACGAATCCGACAGACAGAGCGCAAAAAAACCGGCTGCATTCTCCCGAAACGAAGAAACAGAAGAATGGAATGACAGCTTCGCCGAAAGCAAACCGGCAAACCCGCGTGAAACAACCGGGAGCAAAAAAACAGTGGAACCCTGCCGCGTATGCTGTGACCGGGATACGTCGGCCGCAGCCCGCCTGTCCGTGGACGATATAAAGCAAGATCAATTCGATCAGATTTCCGGAAAATGTCCTGCAGAAATCGAAACCGAAGGCAAAATATCACAAAATCCACCTTCCGTCAAAACGACATCATCCGAAGTAAAAAACATCTCGCCACACAGAAACAAAGGAGAACACCCGATGTATGTTATGGGAATCGACAGCGGCTCTACCTCAACGAACGCGGTCATCATCAACGAAAAAAAAGACATCCTCTCCTGGGCGGTCATCCGCACCGGAGCCAAAAGCGGTGAGAGTGCGGAGCGCATCCTGCAGGAGATCCTGGCAAAAGCACATCTGAAGCGGGAGGATCTGACCCGAATCGTATCTACGGGATACGGACGCGTCAGCATCCCCTTTGCCGACCGGAATGTTACTGAGATCAGCTGCCACGGGAAGGGCGCTCACTTCCTGAATCCCGCCGTTCGCACGATTCTGGATATCGGCGGTCAGGACAGTAAGGCCATCCGCCTGAATGAACGGGGTGATGTGACAGATTTTGTCATGAATGACAAATGCGCCGCCGGAACCGGACGTTTTCTGGAAATGATGGCGAGGACTCTGGAGATCGGCATCGATGAGCTCGGACCGATTTCCCTCCGGGCGAAAGAAAATATCGAGATCAGCAGCATGTGTTCCGTCTTTGCGGAGTCGGAGGTTATCTCCCTGATCGCGCAGAACAAAGAAACCGCGGACATCGCCCACGGCATCCACAAGGCTATAGCGGGAAAGGCCATCTCCCTGATGAAGAGAGTCGGTCTGGAAAAAGAGTTTATGATGACCGGCGGAGTCGCGAAAAACCCCGGCGTGGTAAAAGTCCTGGAGGAACAGCTCGGCGCCTCACTCTATATCTATGAACAGCCGGAGATCGTCGGCGCACTCGGCGCAGCCTTATTCGGACTGATGGGCTGACGCGTTCTCATTCCGGCAAACTGCCTGTTCCCGTCCCGGGGTGCGTTGTGCCGCCTTTTCCGGCACGATCCGGAAGATGTGTCAATCTGCCTGTTCCCATCCCGGGGTACACTGTGCCTCCATCGTATTCAGACACTCCGCCAGCTTATGAATCGTATTGTTCAGCGTCTCCATGCAGATCTCATACTGGATCATATCTCCCCCGTATGGATCGATGATCTCCAGCTCATCTCCGGTCACCTCTGTCAGCACATATACGTTCTGCGCACCCTCCATCTCCATGACCTTCTCGATCAGATCCCGATGGAAGGTGAGGATCAGTGTGTCCTCCGAGAAATCCTCCGGAGTGAGCGGATTCGCCCGGTATCCGGGCATGGCTATTCCGTATCCTGCCAATACCTCCTCTGCCTTGGGATTCATCGGCTCCGGAAACAGAACAACCAGACCTTTCGCCTCCACATCTACCGAATTCCGGAGGTCTTCTCTCTGTAAAAGCGCCATTGCCATCGGTTCCCGGCAGGTCGCCCGTTTCCCGACGAAAATAACTTTTTTTAAATTTTTCATAAGATTTCCTCTTGTTTCGGATATTATTTCCAAAATACCATTATATTTCCATTATATGCTGTCCGGCCGCTTTTCGCAGACGGTTCATGACCGCGCTGCCGATCCGCAGATCGGAAAAGCTCTCCGCGTAAATCCGATCCGCACCAAGCGCATCCATCTCCCGCAGCGCCGCATACAGCCCCTGCGCGATGCTGTCCTCATCCTCACGGCTTCCGATATACTTTACGATATCCGCCTGATACCGTCCCCGCGACTCCAAAGCACAGAGCACACCTGTTTTCTCTCCGCGCTGATGATTTTCTTCCGCCAGGGCATTGATCCGCTCCGCCACT
The DNA here is from genome assembly GCA_021202015.1 of Clostridiales bacterium. GTDB lineage: Bacteria > Bacillota > Clostridia > Lachnospirales > Lachnospiraceae > Eubacterium_I. Next base: position 46,135 of record JAJQDV010000054.1, read on the forward strand.
TTTCGCGGGTCCCCGCTGACGATCACAAGCTCCGCCTTCGGCGCGTAATGCCGGTATTTCATCCCCGGCGCCTTTGGTCTTACCTGCGCGTCCGCCGCGAGAAAACCCGGATCCTCCCGGACAGCCCCGATCACATCAGCGATCATCTCCTTCGTTATATATCCCGGGCGCAGGATCATCGGAATCTCTTCCGCAGATCGCCCGCCGCCATCTCTCCCGGAAATCCCGTCGGCTGTCCGCCTGTCGTCCCCTCGCATTGCAATTTCGCTCAGATCAAGAATCGTCGACTCAATCCCGATGCCGACCTCGCCGCCATCCAGAATCAGCGGAATCTTCCCGGACAGATCCTCCCACACATGCTTCGCCAGCGTGGGGCTCGGCCGGCCGGAGGTATTCGCGCTCGGCGCTGCGATATAACCGCCGCTCTCTCGGATCAGCGCCAGAGCTGCCGGGTGAGAAGGCATCCGTACCGCCACCGTATCCAGACCGCCCGTCGTCTCATAAGGAACCGCTTCGGTTTTCTGAAAAATCATGGTCAGCGGACCCGGCCAGAAGGCATCCGCCAGCGCCTTTGCCTGAGGCGGAATCTCCCGCGCGATCCGGTACAGAGCATTGAAATCGGCAATGTGCACGATCAGCGGATTATCCGAAGGCCGTCCCTTTGCTGCGTAGATCCGCTTTGCCGCCTCCGGACGCAGAGCATCCGCACCCAGACCGTACACCGTCTCCGTAGGAAATGCCACGAGACCGCCGTCTCTCAAAATCGCGGCCGCCGCCTGAATCCTGTCTTTTTCCGGATACTGCGGGTTAATTTTTTCAATTCTGGTAATCATAGGGACGATTATAACACAGATCTGCCGTCCTGAACAGTGCTAACTTTTTACTTGTCAACGGAAACAACATAAAGTATACTGTTGAGGAAAAAGCAGTTATAACAGACTGTGCAGGAGGATATGCAGCATGAGCATTACAAAACATCCCTTCGGAACGACTTCCGACGGAAAAGATGCATACTTATACTGTCTGAAAAATTCGGAAGGCGCGTATGTCACCGTATGCAGCTACGGCTGCCGGATCGTCAGCATCTGTGTGCCCGACCGGGAGGGAACACTCCGGGACATATGTCTCGGATACGATACACTGGAAGAATATGAAAAGGATACCGCCAGCTTCGGCGCCGTGGTGGGACGGCACGCGAACCGCATCGGAAAGGGAGAGTTCACGCTGAACGGCGTCTTCTACCGTCTCGCCGTCAACAACGGACCGAACCATCTGCACGGCGGGCTGCGAGGATTCCACCATTATAACTGGGAGTCACAGATATCCGGCGGCACCGTCCGTTTTACCCGGACATCCCCGGACGGCGAGGAGGGCTATCCGGGTAATCTGACCATGATCGTAACCTACAGCTGGAGCGAGGACAACGAGCTGTGTATTTCCTATCAGGCGAAGTCGGATCAGGACACGATTTTCAACACGACAAACCATACCTATTTTAATCTGGACGGCGAGGACGCCGATACCGTCCTGAATCACACGCTGATGATCAAGGCCGCTTCGTTCACCGAGACAGACGAACACAGTCTCACGACCGGAAGGATCCTGAATGTGGCAGGGACGCCGATGGATTTCACAAAAGCAAAGCCCATCGGGCGGGACATCCGGGCAGATTATTACCAGCTGCGGCATTCCCGGACCTACGACCATAACTTCATCCTGTCCGGATCGGGACTGACTGAAGCCGCCGTACTCTCCTCCGCAGAATCCGGCATCCGCCTGACCTGCTTCACCGACCAGCCCGGTCTCCAGCTCTATGTACCGGCGAAATCCCCGGCGGAGCACGGCAAGAACGGGCGCCGCTACCCCGCCTACGGAAGCGTATGCCTTGAAACCCAGCATTTCCCGAACGCCACGAGTCACCCGGAGTTTCCCTCCGTTGTGCTGACTCCCGGGGAACCGTTTTCATCGAAGACCATCTATCATTTTTCGGTAGTGAACTGACACCGACGACTGCAAAAGGAGGTTCTTATCCATGCCGCAGGCCGAATATGCAGCTGCCCTCAAAGCAGGAAAAAAAGATATACAGACCCGGGCCGCCGCCGGTCTTCCCACGGAACTCCCGGCACTGGACGCTCTTCTGGAGGGCATTGAGATCCGGGGAGAGACGCCCCTCGGGTTGGTAGACATCCCGACCGCACAGATCGTCGGGACAAAGACCAGGAGCCGCACCACCTCCTTCGCACCGAATTTTATGCCGATTCTGGACGAAGGATCAGAGTTTGCCATGAAATGGGACAGCCTGTGCGGCGCCCACTTAAACGAAGGCATCCGTGAACCGATCAAAGCCTATGAGTACTTAAACAGATACTATGTCCTGGAGGGGAATAAGCGCGTCAGCGTCATGAAATATTTCGGCGCCGCCAGCATTCCCGGCTATGTGACCCGCATCATCCCGGCCTGGAAGGATACCCCGGAGATCCGGATCTACTATGAATTTCTGGATTTTTATAATGAAACGAACATCGGCCAGATCGGGTTCACACGGGAAGGCAGCTACCGGAAGCTCACCCATCTGACCGGTCACAGAAGCAACGAACGATGGAGTCTGAACGACCGCATTGATTTTCGCTCCTGCTTCAACCTTTTTACGGAAGCATTTGAGGATCTGGGCGGCAAAAAGCTGTCCTGCACGGCCGGCGACGCTTTTCTGACCTATCTGAGCCTTTACGGATACGAAGCCGCAAAGCAGGAGACCTCCGCCGGATTCAGAAACAACCTGAAGAAGCTCTGGGAAGAGATCGAACTGAACTTCCGCGATGCCGCCCCGGAGGAAAAACTTGACATGAAGCTCGATCCGACGCCGGATCCCAGAAAAGGCCTGATCTCAAAGGTTCTGACTGCCCCTTCCTCCTCCGCGAAAAAAGTGACGCGGATCGCATTTATCCATACGAAGACAACCGACTCTTCCAGCTGGACCTACGCCCACGAGCTGGGGCGCATGTATGTCAACGACGTATTTCACGGTGAGGTTATAACCTCTGCCTACGAGAATAATATAACAGACGCCGACGCCCTGTCCGCCATCGAACGGGCGATCGCGGACGGCAATACCGTTATTTTCACGACAACGCCCGTATTTCTCACCGCCAGCATCAAGTCGGCGATCGAACACCCGGAGGTTCGGATTTTAAACTGTTCTCTGAACACCTCGCACAAATACATACGCACCTACTATGCCCGGATGTTTGAGGCAAAGCTGTTGAACGGTGTCCTGGCAGGGATCCTGACGGACACAAACCGGATCGGCTATATCGCCGATTATCCCATCACCAGCGTACCGGCCACCATCGACGCCTTTGCCATCGGTGTAAAAATGGTAAATCCGCAGGCCCGGATCTTTCTGGAATGGTCCACCACAAAGGAAAACGAGGGCGTCAACCTGACAGAGAAGTTTTACAATATGGGGGCCACCTATATCTCCCATCTGGATATGATCGTTCCCCGACGCGCCACGCGGCAGTACGGTCTGTACCATATCCATGACGGAGAACTGATCAACCTGGCCTTCCCGGTACTGGACTGGGGGAAATACTACGAACGCATTATCCGGAATATCCTGCTCGGCACCTGGAATGCCGAGAGTAAATCCGACGCAAAAAAAGCCGTCAGCTATTTCTGGGGCATGTCCTCCGGAGTCGTTGACGTCGTCTGGTCTCATACGATCCCTTCGGAAACCAGAAACCTGCTGGAGTCACTGAAACGCTCCATCACCCGCTATGATTTCAAACCGTTCAGCGGCATTCTGCATTCTCAGGAAGGTACCGTGCAGCCGGATCCCCAGGGCAGTCTGTCCACAAGCGAGATCATCGCCATCGACTGGCTGGCGGACAATATCGAGGGAAACATTCCCTCGGTCAATGACCTGATCCCGGGCGCACAGGCTGTCGTCCGGCAGGAGGGGATCCGCAGGGAGGATGATACCGAATGAAGATCATGGCGATCGCCGACGTCGAATCCCCGGCGCTCTGGGAACATTATAACGAAAATCGTCTGCGCGGCGTCGACCTGATCGTCTCCTGCGGAGATCTGGATCCCCGCTATCTGTCATTCCTGGTCACCTTTGCCAACATTCCCCTTTACTATGTGCACGGGAATCATGACGAGCGCTATGACACCCTGCCTCCGGATGGCTGCGTCTGTATCGACGACAGCATCCGTGTCTTTGACGGCGTCCGTTTTCTGGGTCTGGGAGGCAGCTATCCCTATACCGACGGAAAATATATGTACACGGAAGCACAGATGCAGAAGCGGATCCGCAGACTCTCCCGCCAGCTCCGGAAACACGGCGGCTTCGATGTTCTCGTCACCCACTCGCCCGCCCGCGGCATCGGAGATGCGGAAGACCTGCCCCACCGGGGCTATGAAGCGTTTTTCCCGCTGCTGGAAAAATACAGGCCGGCCTATATGCTGCACGGTCATGTCCATATGCAGTATGATTATAAGCTGAAACGGGAAAACGCGTATCAGGACACGAAGATTATCAACGCGTATGAAAAATACTTTCTGGAAATATGACTGCGTTTTTGTATCCGTATGCCTTTGCCGTATTTTATAACGAGCCGATCCTGCCCATTCATCCACCCTGCGCATTCAGATAATTCACGATTCCCTCATAAATCGCCTCAACGATCTGATTCTGATAATCCTCGTCGCAAAGCAACGCCTCCTCGGTCGGATTCGAGAGAAAACCGCACTCCACGATCACCGTGGGCACCGACGTTTTTTTCAGAATGTAGTAGCTCTCATTCGCCTTCGCCGCGCGCGTGTTTGATGGGTCCACATTCTCGACCAGGCTCTGCTGCAGAGCCCCCGCCAGCGCCTCCCCCTGCGCGGAATTCCCGTAATAAAATACCTGCGCGCCGCTGACCGAACTGTCCGTATAGCTGTTCTGGTGAATGCTGACTGCCAGAACCGGCGCAGTATTTTCTATGATCTCCACACGGTTTTTCAGGTCGGACACCTTAACGCTCTCCGCGCCCTCATCCTCCAGTCCTGTATCCTCCTCGCGGGTCATCACGATCTCAAAACCCTGTTCCTCCATATAATCCCTAAGTTTTAAAGCGATCTCCAGATTTATATCTTTTTCCTCTGTTCCGGATACACCGACCTTTCCGGGGTCATCGCCGCCGTGCCCTGCGTCGATCACGATGACGATCGGTGACTCCTCTGCTTCCGTGCTCATCACCATCTGCGCTGACTTCGGCGCTGCGAAAATGGCTGCGGCGATTACGACCATGGCCATAATTATTTCTATTTTCTGTTTCAAGGGAAACACTCCTCAGGTTCGCCATCCGTAAAAGATATGACACAATCTGCCGTCCTATGTTGAATCATTCGCAAAACATTGAATTTCGGCATCGCATCGTATATAATAATCTGAACTAAAACAGGAAATACATTCTCTTATTCCATGAATTTCGCGATCGTATCCCAGACGGTATTCTTCTCAAATCCCAGCTTCCAGAAAGACGCCCCTGCGAGTCCGTAGGACTGCATCACTTCGAGCTTCTTCTCAATGGAATTCTGATCCTCCAGCCAGATCTTATAGGTACTGCCGTCGTATTCATATTCCGCGTAATACTGACCGCAGTCCTCGAGCCACTCATAGTCCGCGCCGTTGGCGTTCACGCGGGCTTCCGCCTCGCTCATGGAAAGCGCCTCGCTGGTGACGGTATAATCTGTGCCGCTGTCCTCCGACGTTTCCCCGGAACCGTCCGCAGCCTCCGCCGTTGCATCTCCGGCAGTATCATCTGTATCGTCGTCTGCATCAGCATCCCCGGCATCCTCATCATCTTTCGCAGCGTCCCCGGCAGACTCGTCCGCACCCTCTTCATCTGCATCCCCGGCAGCCGCCGTTTCCCCGCCTCCTCCGTCCTCATCCCCAACAGGCGTCAGCTTCCACAGCCGGGTATAAAAGGGACAGCCCAGGATCAGCTGTTCAGCCGGAACCTCCTCCAGCGTATCCTCCACCGCCTGTGTCACAAAGCTCAGAGAGGCCACGGAACCCTCTTCAGATCCGCTGTAGTGCTCGTCGTAGGCCATCAATATGATATAATCCGCAAACACCGCCTGCTCATCCCTGCTGTAAAAGGCATTGTAGGATGCCGGCGCATAGTTGTCCACGGAAAGAACGATATCGTTATTTCTGCATTTCAGCGACAATTCCCGGATAAACTGCAGAAAGCCGGTCCCTGCCTCGCCCTCCAGCGATTCAAAATCGACGTTGATCCCGTCCAGATCGTATTTGATCGCCTCCGAGACCAGATTATTTACCAGGGTGTCCCGGCTGGAAGTCACACTCAGCACTTTCGTCGTATCCACATCCGTGTTTTCGAGATTACTGACCAACGCCCAAACCTCAATGCCCTGCTGATGGCAATATGTCACATAATCCGAATTCGCCAGCGAAGCAATCCCCCCATCGTCGTCATCCAAATAAAACCAGGTAGGAGAAATGACATTCACGCCATTCGCGGAGGCAAGGACATCCGACACACCGGCATTCGCATCCTGACTCGTCACCTGATGCCAGGCCATATTGATCGTATAGTTTTTCGAAATATGAGAAAATTCCTGCTCGACAAAGTCACTCGTGTACACCTCTGTCTGCACATCGCCAAGCGCTTTCTTTTTTACATAGCCGACAAAACCATCCTCCGTGCAGATCTCCGCCCAGTCATCCAGTTCCTCGATCACGGTGACCCGGTCGCCGCGGGACACCTCCGTGAGAATACTGCTCCTGACGCCGCCGAGCTCCCTGACCTCCGTATTTTTCTTCACGGAAGTATACTCTGTCTCGCCCCACACGTCAGAGATCACCACGCGGTTCGGATCCTCGTAAAAATCAGATCGGAGATCCGTGTACTGCTCAATAAAAGACAGAGAGAGATACATCGTCCCATCCTGAATATGAACAATGATAAAGTCCGCGGTCAGGCTTTCCTTCGCCACGGTATATTCCGTCGTCTCCGCCTCGACATTCACGATTCCATCCGCAAGCGTATAGCGCAGGATCTGTTCCGTACTGTCCCAGTAAAAACGGGCATTCAGGTCACTGTGCAGCACATCATAGGGAATATAAACCTCTCCGTCCAGAAGCAGGCCGGTCTCCTCCAGCACGTCGCTGTCAAAGGAGATCAGCACATCCTCCTCGCTCTCCAGCCCGTAAAATGATGCGTAATCCGTTGTCTCCGAGGAAGGAAAAAGATTCTTCAGCCCGGTATCCGCCTTTGTGACCACGATCCCCACGATTACAATCGCCAGCACGACAATCGCCGCTATCCGGATCCTCCTCCGTCGCTGTTTCCTTTGTTTTCTTCTTTTTCGTGCAGGCATTATTTCCTCCGTTATGTGTGATGTACTGTCGGAATCTCCCCGTTTTCCACAGTCTATCATATTTCGAATATTTCCGCCACCTTTTTTCGAATAATGATCGCATCCCGGCTCATATGAAAGCGGAGCCGCGAATGACCCCGCTTTCCTGCAATCATGACCCGGCGCCCCGGATATTACTCTTTCGATCTGCCTTTTACTTTATCAAACCGAACTTCTCTGAGCTCCCCTGCCTGAAAGACATAGTCTCTCATATAGGAAATCCCTTCTCTGACCCTGATCGCATCCATCACGCCGGCAGAGCTGCTCGGGCAGCCTTCCAGCCAGATGGAAATCCCCTGCTGCTCATAGTTCTGCAGCTCTACCATCAGGGCACATCCATTCTCATTATGGTTTTTTCCCATGTTTCTCCCCCTCTTACGATGTACTCCTGAAATCCCGAAATATCAGGAAAAATACGGAGTGCATTATGACCAAACGGAAGCCTGTTTCGTGATATACATGATCCGTTCAAACAGTAAGGGCAGGCGCCGCGTCGTCAAATAATCTTTGTCGAATCTTGCGTACCATCCTTTCTTTTTTATTTTTTTAAGCATAATTTTCTGTTTTTCGGACGCAAAAAGCACCTGCCGCATTTAAAAACACCTCCCTCCGCCTTCTTTTTGTCAGTTTTTCATTTCCCATTCATATACTAACAAAAAGGATACTCTCAGAGTGTTCGTTTCTTCGGGACAGATACTGCTGTTTTGCTGTGTAAATCATAAATTCTCGGAAATACTAAAAGATGATCTGTCAGGATCCTATGGATTGTCACAGAAGACATAACACCTTCGCAACCTGCCGTAAATGCAAATCCTAATGTACGAAACTGTACTTTGCATGAAATTCACGGCAACGACGATCTTGCACTTCAAATACTGATTATCTGATGTACGAATAGCCTGTCCGTTCAAAACGGAATACTCTTGTATATTTTATATCACAAGATATCTTATATTTCAACTATTTTTTTATTGCTATTCGAATGTTTTTTTGTTATTATGTTAGCCAAGTAAGGAAGTGATGACATGAAGATTGAGAAATTAAATGACAATCAGATTCGCTGCACGCTTACGAATGATGATCTGGACGCGCGTCATATCAAGCTGAGCGAACTGGCCTATGGCACGGAGAAAACAAGGGCGCTTTTCCAGGATATGATGACACAGGCCTCTGTGGACCTCGGATTTGAAGCGGACGATATCCCCCTCATGGTGGAGGCGATCCCTCTCTCCTCTGAAAAAATCGTACTGATTATAACAAAGATTGAGTCCCCGGACGAACTGGACACCCGTTTTTCCGAATTTTCAGAAATTTTTGAGGATGATGCGGATCCCGGTACGGGAGACGACCTGTTTGAGTCCGAACCGGATTTTCCGGATGACCTGGCAGATTTGCTCAGTGAGCTTCGGAAAGAGTTTTTCGAATCCGGCGCACTGCCGGACAGCTCCGCGCGGCAGCCCGACCCCGCGAATCAGGTATGCCTGTTCGTGTTTTCGGATATGGATTCCGCGGTGCGCGCCGCCCGGGCGGTCGCATCGTTCTATCAGGGATCCAGTTCTCTCTACCGGGATACGGCCGCAGACGAGTATCTCCTGTTCCTGTATCGGGGTAAACACACAACCATGGAATTCAGCCGGATCGTACACACGATGACCGCCTGGCTGGAAAAACGCAGATGCACCCCTGCCACGGCAGCCTGTTATCAGGAGCACTGCAGACCGATCCTTGCCAGACATGCGATCGATACGCTGGCACAGATCATTGAGTAAAACTTTTCTATTATACGAAAAAATAGCAGGCCCCTCAGATCGAGGGGCCTGTAATCTCTGCCGCGCCTGTGCGCAGCCGTTCCTATTCTACCACCGCGTTCAGACGGGCGATCAGCTCGTCCGGTTCCAGCCCGTGCACCATGGCAGCCTCCGCCAGCGTCTCCATCTGGGAAGACGGGCATCCGAGACAGTGCATGCCGATTCCGAATAACACTTCCGCGATATCGTCAATATGCTCCTGATCGCGCAGCAGTTCTCCAATCATCGTATCCTTCGTGATCTTCGCCATATCATGTTCCTCCTTCATTTGCTATTCGTAGTATAATACCATTTTCTCTGGATTGCAATTCTTTTATACTATTTAAAGTATCGGAATACCTCATAGATCTCCGGGGCTGTTTTCTTAATATTGATCGGTTTCATGTTTCTGTTCAGGAAACAATGCCCTGTCCTGCCGACCGCATGCAGAACGTCCCCCGCAGGATCCGTGATCCTGTATGTGAGGAAAAACCGCAGTCCGTCAAACCGCTCCATCTCCCCGATGATCTTCACGGTCTCCCCGTACCGGGTCGCCTCCTTATATTCACAGGAAGCTGAGATTACCGGGACAATCACTCCGTTCTCCTCCATCTTGTCATACGGCAGGCCGAGCTTCGCCATATAATCCAGCCGGCACTCCTCCATCCATCGTATATAATTCGAATGGTGCACGACCCGCATCGCGTCCGTCTCATAATACTGCACCACATGCGTGTACTCATAAACAGCTGCCGGCTCTCTGATATCACTCATAAGAAAATCTCCCTGTATCTTTGTTGAATTAATCCCTCTCACATCAAAATGAGGCTCATCCCCTCCGCGTTTTTGTACACAGCCGGATTCGCGCTGCTCTTCCCGCAATAGATCCGAAACGGCGTATTCCCGTGAATCGGCGCGAAATGAAGCTCATTCTCTTCCCAGGTGCTGGTATCTCCCTTCTCCATCCCGGTCTGCGTTCTCTGATCCTGTTCAAAGGTCAGAAGGAACCGATATTCGATCAGTTCATTCCCGTCCGCGGCCATTTTTTCCTTATACGTATCCTTCGTGAAAATCTGGAACTGCAGGGCGCCGCTCTCAATAAACTCCGGATTCGGAATCTCGGGAAGCAGGCTCAGCAGGTCCGTAATTTTCCATCCGCGGCCCGTCACCCTGCGCATTCCGCCCTTTCCCTGATTCATGTTGTGATTATAATAACAGTAATCCTCCTGTTTCAGAAGATCGTGATAATCGCGCATCAGTTCTTCAAACGAATAAAAATACCGGGCGGTCTCCTGGTCGTTTTGTATCACACGGATATAAAAATCTCCGGATGATTTCTCTGAAGGGATTCGAACCTCCTTCGGTCCTTCCGCGATCCGAATCTCGCCCACGCGAAGCCCCGCAAAATCCTCCATGATATGCCCGCAGCCGTAAAACCCGACTTTTTTCAGGTCCCTGCCTGTAAAAAACACATGGTTCTCTGCCTTCGGATCGACCGGCAGCTCGACACCGGATTCGGATACCGCGAAAACCTCATCTCCGGAAATCGGATCCAGACCCATCTCTTCCACCCAGAACCGTCTGCCCAGACGAACGCCCGGCACGACACAGGTCTCTTCGGAAAATGTAAGCTCCACCTGCTCGATGGCATCCTCGCCGTCCTCATGAAGCGCGAAAACCTGGTCCAGACCAAAATAATGATTGCATGAAAGCCGGTCTCCCTTTGCCCAGAAAGCCCGTTCCCGGTTACCGACCAGAAGATAACGCGCACCTTTCGCAAAATAATCTTTGTTCTTGTCCTCCAGACCCTGCTGGCCGAACATGATGGTCGGATGCGGATAATACTTCGCCTTCCGGCCGTTTTTATAAAAAGAAACCAGCGGATCCCGCAGCTCGCGACCCTCATCCTCCCCCCGGGTCAGCCCGGGAAAATAATACCGTCTGGAACGCAGCTCGCTGACCACGCACTCAAAACCGTCCACCGAACGCACCTTCACCTCATCCGCATCCGCGGCGCCGACCCGCTTCAACACGGCGGACAGGGCAATTCCCGTACCTTCCTCAATGTGGCGGCTTTCCTTCTGTTCATGATCGTCATAGACGGAAAAAAGCTGTTTCTCCGTCTTCGGGAGCCCTTCCAGATCTTCGTTTGTAAAAATAATATTTTTATCAGCGGCACTTCCGCTGACAAACAGTCCGATGGAAGTTTCTCCCCGCAATATACTCAGCCCTTTTATGTGTCCCATAATCGTCCTCCATGCTGTGAAAGTGTCGTAATCAGACAGGCTCTGTCATTTTAGAACTCACATGTACTCAATCCTCATCTTATCCGCAACCAGCGCAATAAACTCTGAATTGGTCGGCTTTCCTCTGCCCGGTTTGATCGTATAGCCAAAAATCTCCTCAATCGCGTCTGTCCTGCCTCTGCCCCAGGCCATTTCTATGGCATGACGAATCGCCCGTTCCGCACAGTCGGGCGTCGTCCTGTATTTTTCCGCGAGGATCGGATAGAGATTTTTGGTAATAGAATTTAACATCTCAGCCTGATTCAGCGACATCAGGATGGCCTCTCTGAGATAAAAATAGCCCTTCACATGTGCCGGAACCCCCAGATCGTGAAGAATCCGGGTAATGCGCTGCCTGGCATAGCGCTGCAGATCCTGTTCGCAGGATTCAAATATGCCCGGATAATCCTCCCGGATCCTGGTATGTCCCGCCTCCGGATTCACGGAGCAGATCCTTTCAAGCAAAGTATCCCGTTCAAACGGCTTCATGATATAATAGGACGCCCCCGCCCGAAAGGCCTCCTCGACCACATCCTGTCTTCCTACAGAGCTTAATACAACAAAAGCCGGCAGTTTTTCCGCTGCCAGCCGCCGATGAATCCTGTCCATCACAGCCAGCCCGTCCATCCGCGGCATCAGAATGTCCAGAAGAACGATATCCGGCTCACAGTCCTGGATCATTCTACAGGCAGAAAGACCGTCCAGAGCAATCCCCGCGACAAACAGATCCTCCTCCGGCTCCAGCAGATCACACAAATAATGAAGCATGATCCGGCTGCTGTCCGCCAGCACCAATTTTCTCATTCGTATAACTCATCTCCCGTTCCGTTTTCATAACCTATATATTTTAACAAAAACAGAACGGTCTGTACACTAGCTTGCTTTCATATCTGTCCTTTTCCGACATTTTTCCAGTAATTTTTATTTGATGTACATTTCATTATAAGCCATTCGGGAAGATTTTCATACCTTTTTCCCATAAAAAATCCGAAATATTTGCATCCGGACTGTACTACGAGACGAAAAACCTGAAAAAAACATTTCCTGCGGAGCAGATACCCCGCCTCCTCTTTTACCAGACGAATCCCCTCATCCTCCGACGAGATACCGCCAAACACCTCCGGATGCTGCGCCTGAGAAACCGCCAGGTCAAAGTTCCTGCGAAACTGCTGCCGTCCCGTATAACTATGGGAATGAATCACCCGCGCCTGTGCCGCGTAGGCGATCCGGTCTCCCGCCAGGATCCGCTGTCCCGCAAAGATCATATCCTCATTAAAAATGGCCGGCGATGTGAAACCTCCCGTCCCGAGCAGATATTCCCGTCGATAAGCCGCGCAGACATCCGAACAGAAAAACGTCTTTATCCCGAGTTCTTCCAGATCTTCCCCCGACTTAATCCTGCTCTCCTCCGGATAATTAAAAGCCCGCGTATATCGCTCCAGAATATCGCAATCCTCCCGGGGAAGCTGTCTGCCGTACGCGATACCGATATCCTCATGCTTCTCAAAAACCGACACAAAACTCCCGATCAGCTTCCCGTCCGCGGGAATCGCGTCCTGTGTCATATAGACCACAATATCCGCCTCCGACATACCGGCTCCCATCATCCGCGTCCCGCCGTGGTCGAACTCCTCCGGATGAATATGCGCGATCTGAATCCGGACGCCGTCCGGTTCCCGTGCGCCCTGATAATTTTCCGTCGAAAAATCCGATTTCCCGAACAGCTCGTCCGGAAAAATTCCGGATTCCGTATTGATGATAATGATCTTCCGGATCGGATACTCCTGACTTTTCAGCCCGCGGATCAGTTCCGCAAATTCTCTGCCGGGCCGAAATGTGGGAATGATCACATCCACCGTATAGCGTCTGTCCATCGCGCCCCTCTCCCGATTACGCATAGTGTCTTAGGAACTGTCGCAAAATCAATAGGCGTTTTTGTTCCGGAACCCCTTAAAGAACGTGAGAAACAGAATCTTCGCATCCAGTCCCATCGTCCAGTTCTCAATATAATAGAGATCGCATTCAATCCGCTTTCGAATGGAAGTATCTCCGCGGTATCCGTTTACCTGCGCCCATCCGGTCATCCCCGGCCGCACCTGATGCTTGACCATATATCTCGGAATCTCTTCTTTGAACTTCTCCACAAACTGCGGACGTTCCGGCCGCGGGCCGACCAGACTCATCTCCCCGCGCAGCACATTAAAAAGCTGCGGAAGCTCGTCCAGGCTGGTACTCCGGATAAATCTGCCCACAGGTGTCACGCGCGGATCGTCCTTTACCGTCCAGCCGTTTTTCTCATCCTGCTCTGTCTGCTCTACCATGGAACGGAACTTATACATATAAAACGGGCGATTGTGTTTTCCGATCCGCTCCTGTTTAAAGATCACCGGTCCGGGCGACGTCGCCCGTATCACAATCGCCAGGCCCGCCATCAGCCAGGAGAAAACCGCGATGCCGATCAGAGAGCCGACAATATCCACACAGCGCTTCAAAAACGCGTACAGCGGATTGCTCAGCGGCACATGGCGAATATGGATCACCGGCAGCCCCAGAATATCTTCCGTATAGGGTCTGGTCGGAATAACATTGTTATAGTCCGGAATAAACTTCGTATGCACACCGGACTTTTCACATACGCTCACAACCCGGATCAGCTTGTGATACTCCGCAAGACCAAGAGTAATGATAATTTCATCCAGATCATTCTCCCGGATTACATCGGCCAGATCAGCCGTTCCGGTGAGAACCTCCACGCCCCGATAATCCATCCCCGGCGGCGCGTTGTCCGCCAGAATCCCCAGCGCGTGATATCCCCACTCCGGATGCGTCAGGACCCGATCCAGATAGGCCTCCGCCGCCGAACTGTAGCCCACCAGAACGATATGCTTCTGGTTAAATCCCTGTTTCCTGTATCTGCGCAGGATCACTCGGATAATGCTCCGGTAAAGGAGCTCCAGGAAAACACTGACCACAAAGAAGACGAAGACCATTTTTCTGGAAAAATCGTTCATCCTCAAAAGATACAGAACAAGAATGAAGATCAGAAGACCAATAGCATTCGCCTGAATGACATGACCGGCCTCCAGCCTGCGTCCCTGCACCCGTTTTGGTGTATACAGCTTGCATATATAATATAAGATCAGATAAAGCGGAACAATAAAGAACAGTGCCCTTATATAAATATCCATGGGCAGATGTCCCTCGGAAAGCCCGAGCAGACCCGTCCTGAAACGGATGTACCAGGCTATAAAATAGGAAAGTATGATCACTGCCGCATCCAGAAGGACATGTATTCTGTTTAATATCTGTTGATTATCTTTTATCATAACACACCTGTTTTACATACGCAGGGGTGCGAAAGAAAAATGACAGCTATGCCGTCCGCACCCTGCGCGGCGAGCAAGAGGCAAAAACCGCCTCCTGCTCGATTTGAAATCTCATCATAACTTTACAGATTATACAATATCTCTTCCGGGTCGACAAGAACGGGACTCACAAAATTTATTAACATTTCATTAATACTTTTGAAACATTTCACCTAATATGCCGCGAATATTCGTTTTTTTACGAAAAAATCAATTATCAGTGCCGGACGCAGTACGCCGACGTCTATGAAAATCGCCTGTCTTCGGACTTTCATCGGCTCCTCAGTTTGTCCCACTTCACCCGCAGCGCCTCCACCGCGAGCGTCAGCCACTGCAGCACCGGCACTGTTGCAATCGAAAACAGGACAAACAGCATCACGCATTTCATGGACATTCCCGTGATCGCAAACAACTGCGGCAGAAAAATGCAGCAGAAAAGAAACGCGCCGGCACAGCAGGCCCAGATGATCCACTTCGTGCGGTCCATCGGTCCGCCGATTCGAATGAGAACCATAAATCCGACGATGGCGAGAAGCATGGTCGACGCCGTGGATATATCGCTTTCCGGGACTTCAAAAACCTTACCGAAGATGACCAGCGCACCCACCGCGATCATATCGGTGATTCCCGCCGGAAGAGCTTTTACAAAGACATTCGGGAGAAAGCGTCCCCTGATCTCGTCCGTATTCGGCTGAAGCGCCAGGAAAAATGCCGGTATGCCGATGGTAAACAGGCTGATCAGGGATATCTGCGCCGGTTCCAGCGGATAGGTGAACAGAAACACTGCCGAAAAAAGCGCCAGCAGGAAGGAAAAAATATTTTTCACCAGAAACAGACCGGCGGAACGCTGAATATTATTGACGACCCTCCGGCCTTCCATGACAACCTCCGGCATGGCGGAGAAATCCGAGTCGAGAAGCACGACCTGCGCCACCTGCGACGCGACCTCGCTGCCCGAAGCCATCGCCACACTGCAGTCCGCATCCTTTAAAGCCGGTACGTCGTTCACCCCGTCGCCGGTCATGGCGACCGTGTGCCCCTGCGCCTGCAAAGCCTTTACAAACTGCCGCTTCTGCACCGGCGTAACGCGCCCGAACACCGTATAATCCCGCACGGCGCGATCGATCTCTTCCTTTGTCTTCAAGCGTCTCGCGTCGATACATTTCTCCGCGCCCTGAATCCCCGCCTCCTTCGCAGCCTCCGACACGGTAAGCGGATTGTCTCCGGAGATCACTCTGATCTCCACGCCCTGTTCGGCAAAATAGGAAAACGTCTCCGGCGCTTCTTTCCGAACCGGATTCGATAATAAAATATATCCAAGCAGAACCGTTTTCCCGGTCAGCGGTTTCCCGTCCGGCTCTCCCTCGTAAGAAGCAAACGCCAGAACCCTGCAGCCCTTTTTTGTATACTCCGAAACCGCCTCCTCAACCCAGGCAAAATCCTCCCGCAGGACAAACTCGGGCGCGCCGAGCACAAGGGTCTGTTTTTCAAAAACCGCTCCGCTGTATTTCACCTCGGAGGAAAACGGAATGACCTTCTGCGCCTGCTGCCCCGTCCCCTCCCGAAAATAATTTTTCACCGCATCCATGGTGGCATTATCATGTCCCATGGCTCCGGCAAAATCGCCTGCCAGTTTTTCAAGCTCCGGCATAGTGTCCGGGTCATAACCGTCCGCCGGAATCAGATTTTTCACCGCCATCGTGCTGTCCGTGATCGTACCGGTTTTATCCACACAGAGGACGTCCACCCGTGCCAGCGTCTCTATACTTTTCATATCATGGATAAGGACTCTTTTCCGACTCAGACGCGCGGCGCTCACCGCCAGCGCCACACTGGTCAGCAGAAACAGTCCTTCCGGAATCATTCCGATCAGTGCGGCCACCATCGAAGTCACACTCTGCGCAAAAGTGACCTGATTGATTACAAAACTCTGGACAAACAGCGTAATACCGATGGGAATCAGGATAATTCCCACAAAAACCAGAAGCCGGTTGAGCGCCCGGATCATCTCGGAACTCTCCCCCTTCTTCATCGCCTTCGCCTCCAGGGTCAGCTTTGAAATATAGGAATCCTGTCCCACACCGGTCAGCCTCGCAAAGCATTTGCCCGATACCACAAAGCTTCCCGATACCAGGGCGTCGCCCGGGCGTTTCATAATCTCATCCGATTCGCCGGTCAGAAGAGATTCATTGATCTTCGCTTCCCCGCAGACCACTTCCGCATCCGCGCAGATCTGAGAGCCGGGCAGGAACAGGACGATATCGTCGCGCACCAGTTTTTCCGCGGAAATCGTCTTCAGTTTTCCGTCTCTCATGACAGAGGCCTTCGGCTCCGCCAGCATATTCATTTTCTCCAGTTCCTTCCGGGCATAAACCTCCTGAATAATACCGATCAGCGTATTCACCGCGATAATCAGCAAAAAGGACAGATCCCGCCAGGAACGTACCATCACAAGCAATACGGCCAGAATCAGAAAGATCAGATTAAAATAGGTAAAAACATTTTCCTTTATGATATCCTTCGTGGATACCATAGACGCGTCCACGGGACGGTTGTCCCATCCGCGCGCCATCCGCTCCGCCACCTGATCGCGGCTGAGCCCCTTCCGGCAATCCGCCCGCACAACATCCACAGGTCTTCGGGAAATCTCCGACACGTGGGATTTATGACGCTGTTTCTTCTTTCGACGCGGCTGCGGCATCTGAATCTCCTTCTTAACAGTTCCTTACGCAGCAAAATCGGCTGCTCGTTATATTCTTTACCAAACTTTCTGTTATATGTCCCTGAAATGAAACTGTTTTTCTCCGGACGCATAATCCGCGACAATCTGTCCGCGGCCGTACAGCTTGTACTTATAGCTCAGAAGCCCCTCCAGGCCAACCGGTCCGCGCGCGTGGAGTTTCCCGGTGCTGATACCCACCTCGGCGCCGAACCCGTAGCGATACCCGTCCGCAAACCGGGTCGAGCAGTTCTGATAGACGCCGGCGGAATCAACCAGATCCATAAACTGCTCCGCCGCAGCCGCATTCTCCGTCACAATGCAGTCCGTATGATGGGAACCGTAGTAATTGATATGGTCGATCGCCTCCTGCATACCGGAAACCGTCTTCACGGAGAGAATGTAATCAAGGTACTCCGTCCGGTCATCCCGCTCCGTCGCCGCCTCACAGTCGATCAGCTCCGCAATCTCACGGCTTCCGCGTATCTCTACCTGCTTTTTATCCAGAGCGGTCTTCAGCCTCGGCATCAGCTTCGCCGCGATGTCCTTATGCACAAGAAGCGTCTCTACCGTATTACACGCGGACACATACTGGGTCTTCGCGTCAAAAATGATCGGTACGGCCTTGTCTAAATCCGCGTCCTTATCCACATAGATATGGCAGATTCCGTCCGCGTGTCCCATCACGGGAATCTTCGTATGATCCATGATATACTGCACAAAAGCGTTGGAACCCCGGGGAATCAGCAGATCCACGGACTCATGGCACTCCAGCAGCTCGTTGATCTCCGCGCGGGCCTCGAGCTGCATCATACAGTTTTCCGGCAGGCCGGCGCCAATCACCGCTTCATAAATCGTCGTAAACAGCTTTTTGTTCGAACGCATCGCCTCGCTGCCACCCTTTAAGATCACACAATTCCCGCTCTTGATACAGAGCGCAGATATCTGAACCAGCGCGTCCGGCCTCGCCTCAAAGATCACACCGATCACGCCGATCGGACAGGTCACGCGCTTTAAGACAAGCCCCTCGTCCAGCTCCCGCGCCAGCTGCGTGCGAAACAGGGGGTCGGGCATGCGGATCAGGTCGTCAATACCCGCGATCACATCCCGCAGCTTCCCCTCGTCAAATTTCAGCCGCTTTAAAATCGGGCCCGGCACACCGTCCCGCTCCGCCTGTTCCATATCCTCACGGTTTGCCGCAAAGAGAGCCTCCCGCTGTGCCTGCAGTGCCTCGCTTACCGCACGCAGAGCGCGGTTCCTGACGTCTTCCGCGGCGGCCGCCAGCTTCGGCGACGCCAGCTTAACCTGTCTCATCTCATCCTGAATGCTCATTCTGTTCATTCCTCCTAACCTGTGTATATGACTTTTACCAGAGTGCTGAATCGTTATATCAATCCCCAGTATAAAGAACTTTTCGCTGACTGTAAAGAAAAGTTTTTGTGAAAATTTCCGCTGTCTCAAATGATTTTTTTCACCTGTATTTCATAAATTTTTTACGAAATAGTCACACAACCCCGGATTCTCTGTTATATTATGTGCACAGGGGTGCGTAAGGAAATTTTGCGGCAGAGCCGCACACGCCCCGCGGAGCGTTTTTTCATCATTATATACACGGAGGTAACCCATGCGCATAACACCCGATCTGAATATCCTGTATGAGGATGCTTCCATCCTTGTCTGTGTAAAGCCGGCAGGACTCCCGGTACAGACCGCAAAACCCGGCCGGACAGATCTGGTCAGCGCATTAAAAAACCATCGCGCGCGGAAGGGGGAGGAGCCCTATATCGGCCTGGTGCACCGTCTGGATCAGCCGGTGCAGGGCATCATGCTCTTCGCAAAGACGAAAAAAGCCGCGGCAGCACTCTCGCGACAGGTTCGTTCCCGACAGATCGGCAAGGAATATCTGGCGGTTGTGTGCGGACTGCCGGCAGCTGATCATACCGGTACCGACGGCCTCACAGACGGAAACCGGACATTTTCCGGAGAGGATGGCAAAAACCGGCGCCGGGCGTCCTCCGCTGACAGCACACTCCATACGCTGCCTCTGAGCGGCGAGCTTCACGATTATCTCCTGCGGAACGGAAAGACGAACACCTCCCGCGTCGTGGCGCAGGATACGCCCGGTGCGAAGGAGGCTCTGCTTTCTTACCGGGTGATCCGCTCAAATCCCGAAACCGGCAGAAGCCTCGTACATATTTATCTGCACACCGGACGACATCACCAGATCCGGGTACAGTTTGCGTACGCCGGATTTCCGCTTTACGCAGACACAAAGTACGGGCAGCCCCTTCCCGGCGGCGTCTACTGCCCCGTTGCGCTGTGTTCTTTTAAAATCAGCTTCACGCATCCTGACAGCGAAAAGGAGATGACATTCGCTGTGGAACACACAGGGCTTGATGAGCTGGTATAAATCGAAAAAAATCCCCTTCACGCAGAAATGAAATCAGATTTGCATGAAGGGGATTTTCAATCTTTTATTGTTTCAATAGATCAGCTCCAGGTTCCCACAAGAATTTCATCCGAAGATTTCCCGAAGGAGACCGTGCCGTAGGTGGCAGTCGTATCGGTCAGTGACGCCTGCATCAGGATTTTGCTTCCGCGGCGTACCGCAAGGGTATCAATGCCGTCGCCGTCCCAGTCGCCAGCAAGGATCTCATCCGTACTGGTGCCGTAATTTACGGAACTGCCGTACGCGGTATCCGTGATGTTCCCCTGGAAGCAGATGGTATTACCGCCCTCCGCGCGAACTGCCAGGGTATCGAAACCGTCGCCGTCCCAGTCTCCTGTCAGAACTTCATCAGAAGTTTCGCCGAAACTGACTGTCGAAACCGCGACTGTATCCTCATAGCTGCCCTGGAAGTAATATTTATTACCACGGCGCACACAGAGCTCATCCGCGCCGTCGCCATCCCAGTCGCCCACCAGAACCTCATCTGTACTCCTGCCGTAGCTTACCTGCGCAAGCACCGCATCGGACGTCAGACTGTCCTGGAAGCAGTAGATATTTCCGACCCGGACACACAGGGTATCCACACCGTCGCCGTCCCAGTCGCCGGTCAGAACCTCATAGGAGCTCTTTCCATAGCTGACCGCATCCCCGGAAGCGCTCAGGTCTGTCAGCACTTCCTGGAAATAGAACGTATTGCCGCGGCGAACCGCGAAGGTATCGCCGGCGGGAACAAGAGCTTTCGCCTCCGCGATATATTCCTCAAGCTCCTCGATCAGCTCGGCCGCCTCACTGTATACGGCGTCGTCGCTCTCCAGAAGCTCATAGGCCTCCGCCACGTGATCTGACAGCAGGGAATGCTCCGCAAATGCCAGAATTACCTCCGCCTCCGCGACCAGATCATTCAGTGTCTCCCTCTGCGCATCCGTCATCGGTACATCAAGCGTAATGGTCTTCGGCGCGTAGTTGTCACTCTCAATAAGAATGGTATAGGTACCGTTCGTTTCGGCGTCGATCGCCTCGCTCAAAGCCACTTTTCCGTCAACGATGGAAGCGGCCTCCGCAACATACACTGTAGTTACGTTTCTTCCGCTGCCCACGCTGTAAGATACCGTCACCGCGGGGTTTTCAAGTTCATCCGGAACGATAACGGAGATCTCCGTATCACCGTCATTCGCCTCAACGGAATATTCGCCGCTGCTGTACGGGAGCAGATCCACATCGCAGCTGTACTCATAGATGCCCTTGTCCGTGATCACGCTGATGCCGGTCATGGTATAATCCGTCATGGTATACTGGTAATTCAGCGGATTCGCAGAATTATTATGTCCCTTATAATAACCCTTGCCGCCCACAATAAACCAGGAAATCTCATGGTCATACCGGCTGCCCATCCAGATATTGTCCACGTTATAGATGGCGATGGAGCTTCCGTCCGAGAACTCCACGACCTCGACCGCGATCGTCACGGACTCGCCGTTGATCTGGATATCCGAAGCGCCATTCGCATCCGTAACACCCTTCTGCGCTACATTCATCAGCGAGAACATGTAATCACCGTACGTACTGGTGTAAGTAAGGTCGGCAATCTCTGCCTCTTCCTGTCCCGCCACCGTCATAGTGTCCGCGTCAAAGGTATAGGTGCCGTCTTCATAGGTCAGCGTCAGATAAGACGCAGGCTCCTCATCCAGATCCGTAAAGTAGTAGTCGTCGCCTTCCGTCAGCTCGGAATCACTCAAAGCCGCGTATGTATCCGCATCCATCGCTACCGCGTAATATACACCGCAGATCGCCGTACCGTCGTTGTACGTCCCCTTTGCTGTTCCCGATGTGGATCGCTTCCCAACCCCGGTGTCCTCATCAATACCATACTTGGATGTTGCGAAGGAAACCACATCCACGCCGTCAAGCGCATCCGTATACTCCGCCGCCTGCTCCGCATCCGGAGCCACCGCGTTAAAGAAATCATCATACGGCACATTCATCGTCACATAGACATACTCCTCTTCCTCACCCGCTTCCGGAGCGGAAACGATCGCTTCCAGAGCCGCCTCTTTGACAGCAGTCGATGTGATCGTCGCGTTGGAAACGGTATCCCAGGCACTGATCGTATCTTCTGTTGCCGCTTCTCCGGTCAGCTTCGTCACGATCCCATTTGACTTGGTGGTAGCTTTCGTTAAGTAGGTACCGTTGACATCCGGATCATAGGCATCGTTTGTAGTCACGGTAATGTCGGAGAACACCCCGTCCTCCACCGTCAGGGAGACCGTAACCGTATAGTCCTCCTCCCAGTCCTCGTCGTCACTGATGCATTCATAGGCGGATGAAGTGTACGTTCCGTCCGCAGCGACCTGGCTGCCGGTCACGGCCAGAGCCGAAACCGGCATCACGGACAGCGCCACAGCTGCGCTCAGGCCGCCTGACAGCAGTTTTGCAGAAAATTTTCTCTTTCTCATAGTTCCTCCTTTAATAATATGATTTAAGTCACGTATTCCTAATCATGATAAGAAATGACTTATTGTGATTATACATCATTAATCGAAATCACGCAAGGCTTAATTTCGTTAATTTTAACTAACTATAAAACAAAAAGATACTCCCGGAATCTGTCTGCATCCGCTTATACAGACAAATTCCGAGAGTATACGAAACCATCGGACCGGGCTTTAAACCCGTCCGAAACGATGTCCCGGTAATCGCCGCGATTTTACATCTGGCAGGAAGTAAAAACCGTTCGAATATGCCGTACCTTATGGCAATCACAGAAGAATGGCAATTACTGTTACACCACGCTGAAAGATACCTCCGGGTGCGTAAAACAGCAGTATGTAAGTTACTGTTTACTGTCCGGTTAAAGGAACCTTCATGTAGTATTTAACATATATCCTATTGACAGTTCAATTCCATTTGAAGTATGATTGTTTCCAATAAGGAAAATATGGAGGGCTTTACATGGATATCAAATATTTCAATGAATTCCGCGTTCTGGCAGAGATCTGCAATTATCAGGAAGCGGCGGAACAGCTGTTTATCTCCCTGTCCGCCCTGTCGAAGCATATTTCAAAACTGGAAGCTGAACTGGGCGTCCCCCTGTTTGACCGGACAACGCGCAGGGTTACGCTCACCGAGTACGGCGCAGTTTTCTATGATTATGCCGTCCGGATCACGAACAGCTTCAATGAGTGCACCCTCGCGCTGAAAGAGCTCCGGGAAGACGACTCCTTCCGGCTGACGATCGCCTTCCAGCCGCTTCTGATCGAATACGGCATCTCAAAGATGCTTGGCGATTTTAAGCGCGCGTTCCCCGACATCCGTCTTACGATCACGGAAGACAATAATCCGTGGAATCTGCTGATGGATAACAAATGTGACGCCGCTTTCCATACGGAATACGGTGCGCGCCGCAAGCTGGACCACTCCCTCTTCGTGGCCGCGGATGAGCTGGTTGCCGTCCTGCCCGTCAGTCACCCTCTCGCCGGAAATCCCTCCATTGAAATAAACCAGCTCAGGGATGAATCCTTCATCGTGAAACAGGAGACTTATTCGGACTTAAACCTTATTTTCCATCAGCTCTGTACGGAGGCCGGATTTGAGCCTCATGTCGGATGCACAATCCGGTACTCCTCCGGCATGGCAAAAATGGTAGACGCCGGGATGGGCGTCGCCGTCACAAACCGGAGACATGTGCCGTCAGGCGGTATGGATCGGATCCGGGCGATTCCCATCCGGCCGGCGGTTCCATTTAATATCTATCTGCTGTACGCGGATGGAAAAAAGCATTCCTTCGCGCTGCAGAGTTTCCGGAATTTTTTGTCAGAGACAGCAAATCAACATCGATAATTATTTCTATATCATATTCCCAGCAGGAGGAGCAGCACCAGCAGGATTCCCGCCCGGATCAGCGTCAGAAAGATCTCATTTCCCTTTAACCTCCGGATACCGGTGTGAATATTCCCCTTCGGGCAGGTATCGATACACTTCTGACACTGGAAACAGTCTCCCGCCGCCTCCGGCGATGTATCTGACGATAATTCCAGATCCGCAGGGCATTTCACTGTGCAGGCTTTGCATCCCCGGATGCAGTTTTCCCTGTCTCTTCGAAGGGAAAACGCCGGCAGCACGGGAAGTATGGAAAAAATCGCTCCCATGGGACAGAGCACCCGGCAGAAAAAACGTTCCTGCAGACACATGCCGGCAGCAATCAGTGCGAGCAGGATCACTCCTACCATGTAGCCGCCCAGCTGAAAATTCCGTGCGTGCAGCATGGAGAAAACATCCCATGGACTCATTCCCTGTGTTTTTGTAAAATATCCCAGAAAACAAGCCGCCGCGACCGCCGCCAGCACGATATATTTCACCACGGACAGCTTTTTCATCCATGCGGTTTTGATCTTCACCGGCTTCTTTTTCAGCTTTTTACAGATCCACCCGTAAAACGCGTGTAGAGCGTCGCCCAGACTGCCGAACGCGCAGGCAAAACCGCAGAAAAACCGGCCGAACACGACCGTATAAACGCAGAGCGCGATCAGTGCCAGC
Organism: Clostridiales bacterium; assembly: GCA_021202015.1. Taxonomy (GTDB): domain Bacteria; phylum Bacillota; class Clostridia; order Lachnospirales; family Lachnospiraceae; genus Eubacterium_I. The sequence goes on from JAJQDV010000054.1 coordinate 70,707, forward strand.
AAAAAAGAAGTCATCTCCAGGCTTGCCCCGGAACCAAGCTGTGTAAATATGTACTTCACTCCGCCGAAGGCCGCCGTAAACGCCGATGGCAGAAACAGGAAATACAGCAGCTGTATGACCGCGCGGATCCATACATGGATTTTCTTAATACTCTTATTGTCCGGTTTCTTCATAACACCTCATCTCTGTATGCAGCCACTGATCTTTTATCCGGCTAAAGCCTGAATCCGGTCGGCAGTACCATTCATCATTGCTGTGCCTGCTCCAGCGCCCCGGCCGCCGCATTTTTTATCCCGGAGGAACTGAATGTCGCTCCGGAGATCGTATCCACATCCGCGCTCTGCGCCTCAAGAATCGAATCGATGATATCCTCAGCCATGGTCAGATAGGCACCGTCCTCATTCTCCGCGGATACGACCGTCAGATCCGTAATCCTGCCGTCCTCAATCGTAACCTCCACGGTAATGTCGCCGCCAAATCCCGCGGCTGTTCCCTGATAGACGCCGTCGGTATAGGCGCCCTCCTCAGAAGCACCGAGAGCGGCCTCCACTTCCGCGTTGGCAGCGTCTGCCTCCGCCTTCGCCTCGGCATCCTGCGCCTCGTGCGCCCGGGCCACATGATTGTAGCCCAGAAGTGCGATGACGATCGCGATCACATTACAGGTTCTAATCAGAAATTTCTTCATTTTCGCTGTCCTCCGCATTAGAAACGGGATCTGATTTTATGTCGGAGACAGCCGCAGTCAGGACATTCCCGCTTTCCGTGTCGGCAGAAGACGCCTGCTTCTCAGAAAACGCAGCTGCCGCCTGCCGCAGCGCCTCCTGACACAATTCCTTCAGCGCGTCGGAGGAGCAGGTCGCCCGGGAAACCACATCGACCGCGGCGACAGAATCCTCTGTCACATTCCCCTTCTGCAGCGCAACGACCTGATCGACAATCCCGACATAAGTGGATCTTCCGTTCGCCGCCCAGGTAATATATTTGTCATTGTCCGAATCACCGTCGCCGGAAATATCGGTAATGCTCACGATCCGGTCTCCCGAGATTCCCACAGTTGCCGTGAGATTATAGCTGTCAAAATCCTCATCCTCATCCGGGCTGCAGACGACGCTGACCGTATAAAAACCGTCCGCATACAGCTCAGAAGTATTTTCATCCCCGTCCGAATCGCCTGTATCCGAATCCTCCGTACCGGTACTGTCCTGCGAATCAGCGCCCGACTCCGAGCTGCTGTCTGTACTGCTGTCCGAGACAGAATCTCCATCTCCCGAGCTGCTCCCCGAAGCCGCCTGTGCCGAAGCCAGCGCCGCCCGCACCGCGTTTAAAATCCCGTTTGAGCTGTACGTCGCCCCGGACACCACATCCAGATCCGTACTCTGCGCGGTTACGATGCTCTCTGCAAGCACGCTCGCCTGACTGAAATATTCCTCCGTCTCGTCCTCCGCGCTGAGAATCGTCACCGCAGTGATCGTCTGGTCTTTAATCGTCACGGAAACCGTGATATCTCCTCCCCAGCCCTCAGCCGTGCCGTAATAGACACCGTCCGGATAAGGGAATGCGCCGCTCTCGCCCGCCTCGACAACCGGCACGGAAAACGTCGTGCCACTCGAGGAAGAGCTGCTCACGGTAAGCTGCGCCGTGCTCTCTGACGAACCGGAAACCGCCGCCTGTGCCAGCGCATTGCGAACCGCGTTGATGATGCCCACGGAGCTGTAGGTCGCCCCGGATACCGTATCCACATTCGTACTCTGACCTGACAATATGGATGCGATCAGCGCGGATGCCCTGTTAAGATAAGCCGTGTCGTCCGAGCTGTCCGTGATCTCGATCGATGTAATCTGTCCGTTCTCAATGACCACCTTCACGGTAATGAGACCGCGGAAGCCGGTCGCCGATCCGTAGTAAACGCCATCGTTATAGGCCGCCGCATCCGTCACCGCCTCTACGGTCGTCTCGCCCTGCCCCGTCTCTGTCTCAGCGGTCTCCCCCGCATCCTCCTCGCCGGTCAGCGCGTTTCGCACCGCGCTGATGATCCCCCGCGAGCTGTAGGTCGCCCCGGATACCACATCCACATCCAGGCTCTGTGTGCTTATAATCTCATCGATCACACCCTTTGCGCGGGTGAAGAAAGCCTCGTCATCCGCCTCCACCTCAGTCACTTCGATCGCAGTGATCTGTTTGGACGCGATCGTCACCGCTACGGATATCCTGCCGGCATAGCCTGTGCCGCTGCCGTAATAAATACCGTCCTCCAGATCAAAAAACTCTCCCTCCGGAGGCGTTCCCTCGTCCGATTCCGTCTCCGTTTTCGTCTCATCCGACTCCTCCTGTGTCGGCATGGCCAGAACCTCATAAACTGCCGGCGAATACGATGAGAGAGAGGCGACAACGCACGCGGCAACCATCACCGCAGCCAGTATCGGTGCGAACACACTCAGCTTTTTCGGGATCGGCGTCCTTTCCCGGTTCTCTTTATTTTGGGTCTGTTTCCCCTTATTCAAATCTGACATATCTAACTCCGAATTCCTATTTCTAACATATGTTGTAATCAACTAACCTCTGCCATTATAGCATCCGCGCATTTCTCACGTCAACCCTTTTTTCAGACGGACTGAAACGCCCGTTTCACCCTCGGCAGCACCAGCCGGGATACGATTCCGATCAACAGCCCCGTCAGGAACCCGGAAATAAGGAGCACCGGCAGATAATAGACAAGCTTCAGATTCTCCACGACCAGGATCGCCACGATAATCTGCCCGATGTTATGACAGATCCCGCCCACAACACTGACCGTCACGACAGAAAGCTTTTTCGTTTTTGTCAGAAGGATCATAACCGCGAGACTGAGCAGGCCGCCGGCAAGGCTGTACATAATAGAAGCCAGGTTCCCGAACAGAAAACCGCTCAGGATAATCCGGACTACGGAGATCAGAAGCGCCTGTTTGCCGCCCAGCAGATAAAGAGCCGCAACAATGGCAAGATTCGCCAGCCCCAGCTTCACACCCGGAATTCCGAAATTGATCGGAATCATGGACTCCACATAGCTGAAGATCATGGCCAGCGCGATCATCATGGCCAGGATCGCGATTGTCTTTGCGGAAATCTGTTTTTTTGTTTTCATATCGTATGTCCTCATTCCAAAAACGGACAGGGTTCTCTCATCCGCCGAACCGGGAATTTCGTTCAGCAGAATAAAACCATCATCCCCTGCACGGACAGGATCTGTCCTGCCCCTCCATAAGTCACTGTGTATTTATGACATGCAGCTGCGTATCCCCGTTCAGGTCGATAAAGCTGTCCTCGATATTGTCCGTAATATAAATATCCCCGTCCTCAGTCTCCATCAATACGCCAAACCCGTCTGCCGAACAGTGCTCTTCACAATAGGCAATGGCTTCCTCCGTTCCCATAATAAACAGGGAAGTGGACAGCGCGTCCGCCAGCGTGCCGTCCTCACTGATGATGCTCACCGAGATCAGTCCGTTATAAGCGGAATAACCGGTTCGCGGATCAATGATATGGTGGTAGCGCACGCCTGTCTCCTCGTCGTCAAAATACCGCTCATATCCCCCGGAGGTCACCACAGAGAGATCGGAGGCGGAAATCCCTCCCAGGTATCCGGAGGAATCTTCCGGATCCTGAATCCCCACCTTCCACAGGCTGCCGTCCGGTTTCGTGCCCACAACGCGGACGGAGCCGCCCAGATTGATGATCCCGCTCTCCACGCCGTATTCCGCGAAAATTTCCGCGATCCGGTCGTCGGCATAGCCCTTTACAATGCCGCCCAAATCGATCTCCATACCCTCAGCCATGGACAAAACTACTGTCTGGTCCTCATTCACCGTCAGCGAAAGCTGACTCGCATCCACCAGGGCCAGAGCCTGTGACAGTTCAGACTCCTCCGGTACGGCAAAAGCACTCTCGTCAGACCCGGTAAATCCCCAGAGATCCATCACAGGATAGATGGAGATGTCATACAGGCCGCCGGTACTTTCATAGACCTCTAGCGAGCGCTCGATCAGATAAGCCGTCTCCTCAGAAACCTCCCCGCCGCCCGATTCATTGATCGCGTAAATCTCGCTGCCGCTGTCTCCGGTGGAGAGCAGCGCGTCCAACCGCTCGATCTCCGCGATTCCCGCCTCCACCGCCGCCTGCGCGTTCTCTCCGTAAGCGGTCAGCGTCATGTAGGTATCCATGGCAAAGAAATCCTGACTGTAAGACTCGTCCTCCGAAGTCTCCGCGTCCGCTGAGGCGCCCGCCTCCTGCGCGGCACTGCCGGTATCCGTGCCGTCCGCTCCGCAGCCATACAGCGCAAAACTCAGCAAAACGCAGACGAGCATTCCTGTTATAAATATTCTTCTATTCATACGATCTCCTCTGAAACACAACTTTTTTTCGTACAGGTTTCATCCGTATACATTATAAGAAATAATCATGTAAAACTATTATTAGAAAACGCTAACTCACATTTTAACACAAAAATATGCGGGTTGCAAGAGCCTCTTTCTTTCCTGTGAGATAAAAAAGTGCCATACGGCACTTTTTTACTCAATCTGCAATATCAGAATCTTTTCCCTGGAGCTTTCATGATTTCTAAGACAGCAGCCCCAGATTCAGCAATATATTGTGATCATACCAGTATGACAGAAAAACATTCCCGTCAATGGACTCCGTGATCGCGCCCCCTGCGGAAGTCCCCGCGATCAGCGCAATAAACAGAAACAGCATTGAAACAACGATATACGCCTCGAATCCCCCGGCAAACAGTCCCAGCACCCGGTTGATGCCGCCGATCACCGGGATATGATTCACAATTCCGAGTGCACGGCCGATAATCCTCACGATAATAATTGCAAGGATCACCGCGATCAGGAAAGCGGCGCCCGACAGAATCCAGTCAGCTGCATTGGAACCCGCTGTCTCATACACGCCCGACTCCGCCAGGGCATTCTCTCCCCCGCCGATAATATAGGAAGTAATCCCCTCCGGCAGAGAAATCCCCGCGCCGTCGGAAGCCTGATCCGCACTGTTTTCCAGACTGCTCTCCACGCTCGACTGAATGCTCTGGGTGCATTTCTCCTCCAGCATCGTATAAATACCGGTGTTTTCCTTCAGAAATGTGCTGATATGCGGAGTCGCCCAGGCGACCAGCGCGATGAGCACAATGATGGATATCACGGAAAAAAGCAGCCGCAGCAGCCCTCTGCGCCACCCGCGAATCACAAATATCAGGAAAATAACCAGTATCACAATCAACAGTCCGTTCATGATCCGTCCTCCGTCTCTGAAATGTTTCCGAACAGTTTCAGACGTACACGCTCCGTGACATCCTCCTTTAAGATCACATAATTCCGAAATCCGCTCTCATGGAACACGGCGATGATCTCATCCTCAAAATCATAAGTAAACTTCTGCAGACCGCCCAGAGTAAAAATCCTGCACTGCGCGGAATTCACCAGACAGATCTCATGGTTATCCAGAAATCCGATACTGTCATATGAAAATTCTGTCTCGATGGAAATCTGTTCATTGCAGTCCCCGTCATAAATTTTAATGATTCGTCCCGCATCTTTTGTCGGATCGCTGTAGACCAGGCCGAAATAACTGTCATCATAAAAAATACTCTGTATCTCGTCGTCCGTCTCCAGCCTGCCCGCCTCCTTCGGGGAAGAGGAACCGGTAAAAGTAAGCACCCCCTGATCCCCAAAAGCCAGAAGCACACTGTCGTCCATATAGAAAAGCTCCGGCAGGATCGTGTCTTCATAAGTAAATGTGCCGACCAGGTTATCGATCTCATTCTGTCCCGCCGTGCCGAAATTATAAAAATTGATCGTCGTCTGCGCGGCGCCGCTGCTGACGTCGACAATGGAAACAGCCAGGCTTTTTCCGTTCGCGGACAATGCGATATCCATGGGAATCCCGCTGTTCTCCGCATGGATCGCGCCCTCGGCGATCTGATCCCCGTTTTTGTCATACAGGGAGAGATAGCCCGTTCCGCTCTCCTCCATCAGCACGGCCACCGTGCCCTGAGAAGCCACCTCCACTCTTGAAATCGGCATATTAACGATAATCTCACTCTGAACGCCATCCTCATTCAATACGTAGATCGTCTCACCCTCACGATCCGCAACCGCCACATACGACTGGCAGACACAGACCATGGGGTTCTCCATCTCATAACCCTGATTCCACAGAATCGTATTCTTCAGGCTGACGTAGGATGCGCCGTCGTTGCTGTACTTCAGATAACCGTCCCCATAAGCCATGTAGTGCGTGGCTGATGTGTCAGTACGCGTAATCTCTTCCGTCACTGTATACTCATCGTATGTCATACGCAGCATCGCAACATAATATACAATAAATGCGGCTACACAGATCGCGACAATAAGCGCCGTCCGACGCAGCCGCCGGACGCGGTGCGCCCGGATTTTCTGTTCTATCTCATCCCAGTCTGTCTGAACCACATGCAGATTGTTTCTTGTCCTGTCTCCCATGTATTCCTCCCAAATCGGGCAGGAGGCATCTGCCTCATACACCCTCACTATAGATATATAACATAAAGCGTGGGGTATTTCAAATCTTTTCGAAGAACGGCTGTCTCGATTTTACGGTTCGCCGGGCGAAAGAATACTGAAAGTTCAATTTTTTATATCTTGAAATTTTCCGTTGACATTTATTTGAACTTTTTATATAATATGAACCACAAATTTGAACCATGGGTTCAATTTATATTTCAAAGCTCTTTTTTCGCAGAAGTACGAAAGCAGAAAGAGAAGGAGGCGGCGAACATGAATTTATTTTCAGAGCGCTTAAATGCTGTGATGGAAGAAAAACATTACCGGCAGGCTGATGTGATTCTTCTGGCAAATCAGTCCGGAGAAGCCTCCGGCATCCATATCGGAAAAAGCCACATGAGCCAGTATTGCAGCGGAAAAACGATACCGCGGGCGGATATTCTGCGTATTCTCGCAGATGCCCTGAATGTAAACCCGCTCTGGCTGCAGGGCGAGGATGTTCCGCGAGAGACAGAAACGGCTTCCGGACCGGCGGATCCGAATCAGACAGGAGGACCTATCATGAGAGAATTCAAAAAGTCATACAAACTGAACGATGTGTTATACGATGTGCGCGGTCCTGTCGTGGACGAGGCAAACCGCATGAGCGAATCCGGCATACACATATTGAAGCTGAACATCGGTAACCCGGCGCCTTTCGGATTCCGGGCTCCGGAGGAGGTCATCTATGACTTTCGCCAGCAGTCTGTCAACTGTGAAGGCTACTCAGACTCCAGAGGGCTGTTTACCACACGGAAAGCCATCATGCAGTATGCGCAGCTCAAAAATATCCCCAATGTTGAAATCAATGACATTTATACAGGAAACGGCGTCAGCGAGCTGATCACGATCTGTATGCAGGCGCTCCTGGACGATGGCGATGAGATCCTGATCCCCTCCCCCGACTATCCGCTCTGGACAGCCAGCGCTACTCTGGCGGGCGGAAAAGCCGTTCACTATATCTGCGATGAAAAGTCCGACTGGAACCCGGATCTGGAAGATATGGAGAAAAAGATCACAGACCGCACAAAGGCCATCGTCATCATCAATCCGAACAATCCGACCGGTGCGCTCTATCCGAAAGATGTTCTGATAAAAATCGCCGATCTCGCGCGGCGGCATCAGCTGATCATTTTTTCCGATGAGATCTATGACCGTCTGGTCATGGACGGGGAGGAACATGTCTCCATCGCATCCCTTGCGCCGGATCTGTTCTGCGTCACCTTCAGCGGATTGTCAAAATCCCACATGATCGCGGGCTTCCGTATCGGCTGGATGATCCTGAGCGGAAACAAGGCTCCCGCCGCGGATTATATCGAAGGACTGAATATGCTTTCCAATATGCGCCTGTGCTCCAATGTTCCGGCCCAGTCCATCGTACAGACCGCCCTGGGCGGATATCAGAGCGTGAAAAACTACATCGTTCCCGGCGGCAGAGTTTATGAACAGCGGGATTTTGTTTACAAAGCGCTGAACGACATCCCGGGTATCAGCGCGGTAAAACCGAAGGCAGGATTTTACATTTTCCCGAAAATAGATATCAAAAAGTTCAATATCACAGATGACGAACAGTTCGCCCTGGATTTTCTGAAACAAAAGCATGTCCTGGTCGTACAGGGAACCGGGTTTAACTGGAAACAGCCGGATCATTTCCGGGTCGTCTATCTGCCGCGTGTCGAAGTGCTGGAGGAGGCCATGGACAGTCTGGCGGATTTCATGAAAACCTACCGGCAGCAATAAACGGGAACATTTATTTCCACTCGTGCGGATGAAATCGACTCTGTCAGCGGGGGGATCGCCGCGTTATACGACGATCCCCCCGTTATTTCAGAACAGCTCCTGTTTTATCGCTCCTTTCGGTTTTATTATCTCCATCTTCCGGCATAGGATTCGTCCGTTGTATCTCCATAGACATACATCAGATCCGCGTCGCCGCTCTCAATGGCATTTTTGAAGTAATACACATTCTCTCGTCGGGCACAGAGCGTATCCTTGCCGTCGCCGTTCCAGTCGCCGACCAGCATCACATCCATACTCCTGCCGTAGGTGATCACTTCATCCGCCGCTCCGCCGTCAATCGAATACTTAAAATAGTACCTGTTCCCGTCCCGGCGCACCGCCAGCGTGTCCATCCCGTCGCTGTTCCAGTCGCCGACCAGCACTTCGTCGCCCTCTTTGCCGTAGGTAATGAAGAAGTCCGCGTCGCCGGAGGAGAAATCATTTTTAAAATAGAAGGTGTTCCCGCGCCGCACGCAGATCGTGTCGATGCCGTCGCCGTCCCAGTCGCCGATGAGCACTTCATCGCCGGCAAGGCCGTAATCCAGCACCAGATCCGGGCCGTCACTCTCGAGCGTGTACCAGAAGCTGAACGTGTTGCCGCTGCGGAGCACCACGGTGTCGCCCACCGTAGCAATCGCTTCGACGACCTCCGTATACGTCTCGCCGCAGACGGTACAGGTGTAGGTGATCTCGCCCTCTTCGGTCGCCGTGGCGGTTTTCGTCACCACGCCGGCATCCCAGCTGTGGCCCGTCGCTGACAGCGTCTCCGTATAGCTGTCCCCGCAGATGCTGCAGGTATAGGTCGCGCTTCCGTCCTCCGTACACGTCGGCTCCACGCGCTTTGCGGTATCCTCTACATAGGTATGGCCGGTCGCAGATGTCAGTTCTGTGTAGTAGATGTTCCCGCAGACGCTGCACTTATGCTCAGTCTTTCCTCCCTCCGTGCACGTAGGCGCGATCACGGTCTCCTCATAGCTGTGACCGGCTGCCGGGATTGATTCCGTATACGTCTCGCCGCAGACGCTGCAGGTATAGGTTTTAACGCCGACCTCTGTGCAGGTCGCCTCTGTAGTCACAGTCCCATCGTCCCAGGTGTGGCCGGTGGCGGGCATGGTGACGGTGTTGGTATACACCACGTCACCACATACCGTGCAGGCCACGGTGATTCGGACGGCGCCGTCCTCGGTACAGGTGGCCTCCTCGATGGTTTCCGTCATACCCGCATAGCTGTGGCCGGCAGGGATTGTCTCAGTCCAGCTGTCCCCGCATTCCGTGCAGACATAATAGTTGTATCCCTCCTCGGTGCAGGTGGCTTCTTTGGTTCTGTTTAACTCAAAGGTGTGGAGAGTGCAATAATACTCGCCCACCCAGCAGAAATTGTTTTCGCTCTGGTAGCAGGCATACGACTGGATTATGATATCCGTATGTCCCCACTCCGTAATGGTCAGGATGTTGTCCTCCACGGAGTAGGTGACACCGTAATCCGAGGCGTCCTGCCAGCCGTCTTCAGTATCCACATAGACATTCCAGCCGACCGTATACCCCTCCGGGAAGTCATAGTCGTTGCCCGGCCATTCGATCATCTCAAAGATGTAGTTCTCCCCGTCGTAACTCTCCTCAATATAAGCGCCGTACCCTATTTCTTCCACATAGGGCCAGTAGTCGCACAGCCAGTTCCCGTCGCTGTCGTAGACCTCGATCTGCATACTGGTCCACCAGTTGCCGATGCGCACCAGGGCGGGCAGGGCATCCTCTTCGGAGCTGCCGTCTGCGTAAATCCAGGCGTTCCAGTCGATGTTGTCGGTGTTCAGACGGGCGTAATAGTTCTCGCCGTCCAGCTCCACTTCCTCCGTGCAGGGGTTGCCGTCCTCATCTATATAATAATAGGTCAGGGTGTAGTCCACAGCGCTCAGGTCCAGGGTGTCCCCCACGGGCACGTCGCCCAGGCTGCCGGTGATGGTGTAGTAAGGGCTGGTAGTGACATTGAAGCCGATATCGCTGCCGGCCACGGTATTGCCGTCCTCGTCCTGAGCGTACAGGTGCAGCGTAACGTAGCCTTCCGCATCGCCGGTGACGACGAGGGAATCACCGTCTCTCTCCACAGAAATCCGGCCGTCCCCGTCATAGTCCCAGGTCATGGAATATCCAAGGCTCTCCATCTCCGACAGAGAATAGCAGCTATCTTCCACCCTGTAGTATCCATCGTCGTCCCAGCAGGTAGCCCGGACGGCAAAATTCATCGCCGCCTCGCGGGAGGCGCCCACCAGCAGCTGATCCGTATTCAAATCGTCCCCATACCAGACGTCAACCCAATACCGCTCTCCGACGACGTTTACGATGAAAGTGAAGCTCTGTTCTTCGCCGTCCAGGTCACTGTACCAGGCGGTCACAACAGCGCTGCCGGTGCTGATCGGGTTGATGTTCCAACCCTCGTCGGAGCTTCCGTCGAGGGAGACGACTTCGCTCTCTCCGTCGTCGGGATAGCTTTCCGTCACCTGGACATCGGTGATATCAGCCTCGCCGTCTTCGCCCCAAACGTGGTTCATGTCGCGCACATAATAGCCCAGGTTGTCAAACCACTCGCCCTCGCCCAGAACCATCGTGTAATCCCCGAACGTGTGGTAGTTTTCCTCGGCCACCAGCACCTCCAGATCATTCAAGACGCACGATGTGAACCTGTTACCTTCATAAGAAACACGTGCGTTCACGCCGAAGAAGTAGCCGCTGGTATAGCCTTCGTTCACCAGATCCTCGCTGAGGTCAACACTGAGGGTGGCGGTGTTGTCGCCATTGTCGGTCAGGGTGACATAGTTGCTGCTCTCTTTATCAGTCAGATAATACTCCACCGTGTACCCGTCCGGCAGGTCATTGCTGTCCTCGGACTGCTCCACAGACAGGATCAAATCGTCGGTGTCAAACACATAGTAGTAGCTGTCCTCCTCGTAGTAATAGCTGGCTGTCATGTTGACGCTGTACCTCACATATTCCACATAGGGCCAGCAGTCGCACAGCCAGTTCCCGTCGCTGTCATAAACTTCGATCTGCATACTGGTCCACCCGTTGCCGATGCGCACCAGGGCGGGCAGGGCATCCTCTTCGGAGCTGCCGTCTGCGTAAGCCCAGGCATCCCAGTCAACGCTGTCGGTGTTCAGGCGGGCGTAATAACTCTCGCCGTCCAGCTCCACTTCCTTCGTGTTGGCGCTGCCGTTCTCATCTATGTAATAACAGGTCAGGATGAAGTCCGCGGCGCTCAGATCCAGGGTATCTCCCGGGAGCACGTCGCCCAGGTCGCCGGTGATCATGTAGTAGCTGTCGCAGGTTCCGACCCACTGGCTGGATTCAGCCACAACGGACCCATCTCCGTCCAGCACATAGACGTACAGCCACGCGCCGCCGGCGCTATTGGCGGTGACCAGAATGGCGCCGTCCTCCGTCACCTCAGCGGAGATGTTCTCGTTTTCAGGCACTAGCGACACGGAATACCCATCCGGCAGCTCCGCCAGGGAGTAATTTATTACGTTACTGGTGCCCTCCACCCAATCGTTTTCGTCGTCGTCCCAAATCAGGGATCTGAACACATAGGCCATCGAAAGCTCCCGCTGAGCGCCGACCAGAATATTGTCCGTGTCCACCCCGTCTGTCCAGCCGTAGTTGTCAATCAAGCTCAGCGAACTGACGACGTATACATTGAACTCAAAGCTCTGCTCCCCGCCGTCCGCGTCGGTATACCGGGCGGTCACGGTAGCATAGCCGATGTTGGCGGTGCCAAAGTACGAGCCGGTGCCAAAGTACCAGCCGCCGTCATCGTAGCTGCCGCCGAGCCAGATAATTGTATCTTCCGTCTCCACATACTCTCCGGCATCGTCATCCCAGACATAGCTGGCCGTCACCTCCATGTCGCTGACAGCAATCTCGTCGTATGCGCCGTAGACATTATCCATATTGCGGTATTCACGTTCAAAGGTGTTGCTGACCCCAGCGTCGTCCCCCAAGAGTATTCCCCCCAAGAGTATTGTGCAATCTCCGAATGTGTAGTAGTAATCATAGGCCACCAGCACCTCTATCCACAAATCATGGTACGAGACGATTTCATTACCCTCATACGAAACGACAGCGTACACGCCGACCGAATAGCCGTTGGTGTAGCCTTCGTCCGCCAGATCCTCGCTGAGGTCAACGCTGAGGGTAGCGGTGTTGTCACCATTGTCGGTCAGGGTGACATAGTTGTAATTTTCTTCCTCACACAGAAAATACTCCACCGTGTACCCGTCCGGCAGGTCATCGCTGTCCCCGGACTGCTCCACAGACAGGATCAGATCATCGGTGTCGAATACATAATAATAGGTATAGTCCTCCTCCTCATTATAATAGGAGTAGCTGGTCGTCATGGTGACGCTGTATTCCACATCGTCAGAAGAATTTAACGACAGAAAACCGTCCTCCCCGTCGCCGGCAAACGCTGCCGCGGGCAGCAGGGACAGGACCATGGCCACAGCAAGCAGCGAGGCCAACAGGGACTTAATTTTTGTTCTCATACTTCCAATATCCTTTCTACTTATTCCACCCATCAGGGGGCGGGTTTTATTTTCTTTATATGCATTCTATTCAGTTGTCAGGGTACAGAACATGACTCATCCTCTCCTTTCTCTCAAACGGTTCCGGCATCGACATCTGCAGGGATCCGTTTATCTTTTTCTTTGCTGATCTCCGGGTCAGTGGGGTCTAACCCCGGAAAATAAGTATAGAATTTCTATAAGTTTTAAAAATTCTCACCACTTAAAAGTTTATAAAAATTTACTGGGTTCTGACACCTAAGATGGTTCTCATAATACATGATTATGAGGTTCTGCTTTAGCAGGTTCTCATAATACACATTATGTCTTTTACGGAAAGCAGAATAAGTGCCTGACAGGAAGGCCGGAACCGGAAAACACAATACGCAGCAAAGCCAAGAACCTTCCGGCGGCAACATAAATATTACCACGGAGCAGCATGTAATGTAAAATAGTCCTGCTACGTCTTATTTTCATGCTTTTTTGCAGTCAAAAAACATCTATGCAAATATTGCAATTAGATATCTGAATAATGCATAAACAAAAAGTTGTGAGAACACAGAAAAAAATGTATAATAAAATTGTATTTGCTCAATTTTGCCGCAAAAATCATGCAATGATTATGCAGGCAGAGAGTTCAGGATGAACATAATGTGTATTATGAGAACCTGCTAAAGCAGAACCTCATAATCATATATTATGAGAACCTGCTAAAGCAGAACCTCATAATCATATATTATGTTATGTCCACCCGGCATCCAAACCTTCATCTTTCTGTTTTTCAGCCGGTTTCATCGCGATTGAGCCAACCTCCCTGTACTGCTATGCTACAAGACCCAGTTCTTCTATTTCCCGGGCTATTTTATCTGCGCTCTCCATCAGATAGATACGTGTTGTATTCAGCGATGTGTGGCCGAGAATATCAGCCAGTTTTTTGAGATCTTGATATGCCTCATAGTAGCACCGTGCGAAGAGATGCCGCAGGTTGTGAGGATATACTTTTTCCGGCTCTACTTCAGCGGCTGCCGCCATTTCTTTCATTTTTTTCCAGATCCATTCCCTTGAAACCGGATTACCCTTACGCGTGATGAAGACCGTCCCGGATTTGACCGCGTTCTTCTGCGCATATTCAAGGAGCTTTTCCGCCAGGTTATCCGGGATCCTGATCTCACGGAACTTCCCTTTCATCGAAATCTTAACCGTCCTGTCCTGAATCGCATCCACCGTAATGAACTGCAGTTCTGAAACACGGATGCCCAGCGAGCAGATCGTTTCCATGATCGTCCCGATCTTTTTCTCGCCCAGTTCGTAAGCCGTTTGAACGAGCTTCTCATAAACGCTCTTCTCCAGTACCCTGCTTTTGTCACAGAAGATCTTCGTCTGCACACTCAGGTGAGGAATACGGCCGATCGATTTCCAGGCCGGAGCATAGCCGCTCCCGCTTTGTTTAAAAGCGATGAAGCTGTTGACCGCGGAGAGAAAGTTGTTGACACTGGTCACGGCATAGGAAGCTGACAGCTCGGTCCTCCACTCGATCAGACGCTGCGGCGTGACCGGGCGGTCGTCGAGCCACGACTGCAGCTTCAACAGATGACGGGCATATTGACTGACGGTGGAGACGGTACGCCCTTTCCCTTTCAGATCTGAGAGAAATGCGTCTATATCTCTGCCCGTTAGCCGCGCCCCGCCGGCATGAATGACGCTGTGCGCGGCTATGGCCGACCAGGCAGCTGTGAGCCATACGAAGAAAACGGACATTCGCTGTTTCGTGCCATGCGGTGCCGCGTCAGTCTTCGCGGCCCTGCTGAGAGTTTCCCGGGTATTGATTGCAATTGTTTTCATATTCATTGCTCCTTCCAAAAGATGTTTTTTTAAAGTTCTTGCAATCTTATATCATTTGTATTATTATGAAACGGAGCATTCGGTGCTTAGTAAAGATTTTTTAAAGGAGGGTTCTAACATGGCATATGTAATCAGTGACAGCTGCATCTCCTGCGGAGCATGCGAGGGAACATGTCCGGTTGGCGCAATCTCAGAGGGCGATGCTCATTTCGAGATCAATGCAGATGAGTGCCTGAGCTGCGGTGCCTGCGCAGACGGATGTCCGGTTGGTGCAATAGAAGCAGAATAATTCATTTACTTAACAAAAAGAACTGCTGTCTCCCTTCGTAGACAGCAGTTCTTTTTCCCTGAATTATTTGATGATACCGTGAACAAAAGGCCCTGATCAGTTCTAAACACATGTCAGGTACAGCAGTTCACTCCACATCTCCGTATTGAATCATATAATCTGTGGAATCATCCATCGTATAGTATTCAATCTGACTCTCATCTACGTACTGCATCCCCAGTTCCTGTTCTGCAGCCTCCTCAATCTCAAGAAGGTTCTCCGAAACAGACAGCCGCTTCTCCACCGTGTCATTCTCCTCCGCCAGTTCTGAAACCTGTGCCTGCAGAGAAGCAATATGGTCGGAATGACTGTAAGCCTGCGACTGCATGGCCAGATATGTACAGCACACGACAGCGAAAAAACCGAGCGCCAGTGCCAGAAAGGCGACAGAGTGACCATTGATCGCCTGCGCTCTCTCTCTGTTCTGCCGCGCATGACTCTGAACCTCTCTCCTGTGTATCCGCTCTTCGCGTGCCGCTTTCACATGCGCCGGCACCTTCACCGGTTCCAGTCTGTAGTTCCCGTCCGCCGTCTGTACGAAACGGCAATACCTGCCCTTTTCTTCTGCTGCCGAGGATTGATTCATACCACCACAATATCTCCACTTAATATTCGTGTCTGACCACAAGATATAGTATAAACCATTCTGCAAAGGATGTACAGTATTTTCGACAAAAAAAGTAAAATTTCAGTCACAATCTGTAAAATTTATGAAAGCTTTTTCGCGAACTCCACAACCTCCTGCAGCTGCGGACTCCGTGCCATCGCACCCTTCCCGCTCATCCCGGGGATCAGCACCGTCCCCATGTCCTTCCAACCGAGGAAATCGATGCTGCGGTGATACATATACAGCGCCCCGTCATACCCCGGCGAACCGGAATCCATGAAAAGCGCCGCCGCTTTGATGCTCTTCCCTCTGCTGCCCGGCGCGTAAAACCGGTCGATCAGCGCTTTCAGCTGCGCGGATACCGTAAAGTAATAGAGCGGGGATGCCAGGACGATCATGTCCGACTGCTGCATCTTCTCATAAATCCCCTGCATGTCATCCTGCTGCACGCACCGTCCGTCGGGATGGTTCCGGCAGGCATTGCACGCAAGGCAGGGACGCGGATGCGTCTCACTCAGATAGACGATCTGACAGACATGACCGTTCTGTTCGGCTGCCTGCGCAAATGTCTCCACCATAATATCTGTGTTGCCGCCCTTTCTCGGGCTTCCCGAAATCGCTAAAATGTTCATCTCTTCCTCCTTTACTTTAATATACCGTCTGCCGGGACCCGGAAACCTCCCCTGTAAATGAAGCTGCCAGTTCCAGGCCTCTCACCGGCCTCAGTTCCCCCTGTGTCAGAATATAATAGGGCGTCATCCGCCCGCCATAAATCTCATCCTCCCGCAGGCTCCGGTTCCCGACCAGCAGGGTGTCGACCGAAACCTGAAGCAGTTCGCTCAACGCGTACATATTGTCAACCGTCGGCATACTCATCCCCTCCAGCCAGTGATAGACGCTCTGTACGCAGGACAATCCCAGATAGCTCTGAATATCCTTCACTGAGATTCCCATGACCTTCATCCTTCTGCGTATTCTCTTCCCGGTAGCCTTCTTATCGATCTCCGGACAGATCCATCCATCCACGCCTTTTCCTCCTCTCTGCTCTCCTGAACCGCTCGTTCTCGCCACATAAGAACATTGTAAAGGAAAAAGTTCATTTTGTCATTGAATTTGTAGCATAATCTCCCGGTATCATCACATATGATTGATCATGCCGGCCAGATATCCCGCACCGTATCCATTATCGATATTGACCACACTGACCCCGCTGGCGCAGGAATTCAGCATGGATAAAAGCGCGGACAATCCGCCGAAGCTGGCTCCGTATCCGACGCTGGTGGGAACCGCGATAACCGGACAGTCCGCCAGTCCTCCGATCACGGAAGCCAGCGCACCCTCCATTCCCGCAATGGCAATAATCACCCTGGCGGACATGATCTCTTCCTGATAAGCGAGCAGACGGTGCAGTCCCGCCACACCGACGTCATACAGACGGACGACCTGGTTCCCCAGAGCCTCCGCCGTGCGGGCCGCCTCCTCCGCCACCGGCATATCGCTGGTACCGCCGGTCGCCACCACAATTTTTCCGATACCGTCCGGCTCCGGGATCTCGCCGACCACCCCGATACGGCTCAGTTCATCATACTGCAGAGGAAAATCCCTCCTCACAAGCTCCGCGGCATCCGCGCTCATACGGGTGATCAGGATGACCCGCTGTCCGTGCTCACGCAGGGCGGCAATAATCACCCGTATCTGCTCCGGCGTTTTCCCGGCTCCGTAGATCACTTCGGCCGTTCCTTTTCGCAGCGCCCGATGATAATCCGGCTTTGCAAAGCCCATATCCTCAAAAGGAGCCGTCTTCAGCCGCAGCAACGCCTGTTCCGCATCCAGTTTTCCCGCCGCAACTGCCCGAAGCAATTCCAGAACTTCTTTTTGATCCATCATCATAACATTTTCAGCTCGACTTCCATATCCCTCTCACCGGTCAGCACCATCCGGAATCCATCCCGAAACGGAATCTCCTTCTGCACCGCCTGCAGACCGTTCACAACGGAAAATCCGTCCAGCCCTTCCCGCAGACCGACTCCGGTATATTTCACGTAGCTCTCCTTGCAGGCCCACATCCAGCTGAACTCTTTAAATCCATGCTCCTCCAGCCATGCAACCTCGGACGGATGGAAAAATCTGTGCGCAAGTTTTTCACTGTCGCCCTGATAACAGATCTGCAGATCCAGCCCGACTTCCGTATCGCTGAGCGCGCACACCCAGAATCCGCCGCTGTGAGAGATGGAAAAATGCACCTCCGGAAGCTCCTTCACAAAAGGCTTTCCGTGTTCCTTCCGCTGACAGACGGTAAATGCTTCCGGCTCCCTTCCCAGATAACGGGATACCGCCTGCCGCAGCAGTTCATGCGACGCAACAGCCCGATCCCACTTACAGTAATAAATCTTCGTTTTCATAGTTATAATCCGCCTTTCTGCGAAAGGCACCAATGGATCATGAAACCCGAC